>NZCW01000043.1 GCA_002688435.1 Dehalococcoidales bacterium | reverse complement strand
ACATGAAGAATTAGATAGTCGGTTTCACTTATATTTTATTATGGGTTAACATTCATCCCAATGTTTGTTCAATGGTAGTAACATCAAACGACAAGGACTATTTATTTCCGTACCTTAAAGAAACGCTGGCTTTCACACCATCTGTATATAAGGTGGATACTTGGATCTATTAATGGAAGGGGGTGATAGCTTTAACTAAAAAATTCAAAGACAGCTTGACTCTAATATTTTATTAAGGAGACTAAAATGCATAAAAGACTGATATTAGCTTTGGTTATGGTGGTGGTACTGGTTGGTGGCTTGGCGGCTTGTGCCGCTCCAGCTCCAGCTCCAGCTCCAGCTCCAACCCCGGCACCCACGCCGGCCCCGGCACCCGCGCCGACCCCGGCACCCGCGCCGACCCCAGCACCTACTCAAGCCCCGGCACCTACTCGAGCCCCGGCACCTGCTCAAGCTCCGAAAGTGTACAACATAAACTGGGCTAACGCCTCACCTCGTTCTGAAATAGGGATGTGGTTGTACATGGAACGTATGATTGAACAGGTTGAGTTAGCTACCAATGGACAGGTAGATATCACAGCCTACGGACCGGGTGAGTTAATGCCTGCGGAAACAATGCTGGAAGCTACTTATGAAGGTGCTGTCGACATGCTGCTGGCCACACCGACTTACTTCCGTGGAGAACTTCCGGTAACGGACATCGAATATGCTATGCCCTTTGACTTCGAGAACCATTTAGATGTTGACGCTTTCTGGGATTGGGGATTTGAAAATTTCATTCGCGAGGTTTATGACAGGAAAAACCTTTACTATATAGGTAAGACAAACTCCAGTCCCCTCGAGATCCTATCGTCAAAGCCAGTAGAGACCTTAGATGACATGACAGCGCTTCTTTGTAGAAGTTTTGGGGCAACAGCCGACTTACTGAATAAGGTGGGCGTTAAAACCACCTACATTCCTGGAGGGGAACTACAGATGGGGCTCAAGCTAGGCACTGTTGATATGGCTCATTTTGGTGGTATAGACACCGAGCACAACCTAGGCTTGACCGAGGTCGCGAAGTACCTCATCCACCCCATAATTTATCAACGCGATAGAGTTGGCTTCTACATGTATAAACCACTTTGGAACTCACTACCTGAGCATATCCAGACAGTCTTGCACATGGGTGTCGATTCTTTCCAACAGGGTTTCTCGGCATATCGCTGGCAAGACCGCAAAGTGGCCTTGAAAGAATTCGCGGCGTTGGGAGGGGTGATCGTTGACTTACCCGCCGCTGATGAGGCAACGCTAAAGCAAGCAGCAACGGAGGTCTGGGACGATATTGCCCAGAAAGATGCTGATTGTGCCGCAGCTGTTCAAATGCTAAAAGCCTTTCTGGCGGGTTACTAACTAATGGTCTATTAGAGGAGCCGGTACCGTTTGACGTGCAAGAAGGAAGGAGTAAGTGAAGAGACTGACTTCGTGTCTACATGTCATTGATAAGATAAGTGAATGGTCGGGAAAGATTGCTGGTTTCGGTATATTACTTCTGATCCTGATCGTCACATTTGAGGTAGTAAGCAGGTATGTCTTCAGGCAACCGACCATATGGGTTCATGAGACATCTGCCTTCCTTTTCGGCGGGATCTTCCTCATAGGAGGAGCATACGCACTTCTTCTTAAAACACACGTCAATATGGATGTGTTTTACCAACGCTTCTCGATCAGGACGAGGGCTACTCTGGACGTGGCCACGTCACTTCTTTTTTTCCTATTCCTGGGTGTACTTATATGGGTGGGCGGCTCAAGTGCCTGGAATTCCATACTCAAGCAAGAACTCTCAAACTCTCACTGGGCGCCCCCCATATACCCAATTAAATCGGCGATTCCACTAGGTGCCCTACTACTGATTCTTCAAGGCTTGGCGAAATTCGTACGTGACCTTATTACCGCCTTTAGACCGGATGCGACAATATGAACATCACAATCATCACACTGCTTCTGTTTGGGTCCATGCTGATAACGTTGGCGTTAGGTATTCCTATAGCTTTTGCCTTGGGTGGCATCTCCATTATATTTATGGTTTTCATATGGGGTGCCAAAGGTCTGTTTATCATTCCCGCTAACGTACTGGGTACAGCGACTAGTTTCATCCTCATTGCTCTTCCTCTATTCTTCTTCATGGGGAAAATGCTTGAGGTATCCGGTATAGCCGAAGACCTCTACAACGCATTTTACCGCTGGTTAGGGCCGTTACGGGGTGGTCTGGCTATTGGGACGGTAGGTGTATGCACAATATTTGCCGCTATGGCGGGGATAAGCGGTGCTGCCACTGTCACCATGGGACTAATAGCTCTACCATCAATGATCAAGAGGAATTACGACAAGAAGATCGCTGTGGGCTGCATCGCGGCGGGCGGTGCATTGGGTGTCCTTATCCCGCCAAGCGTGATGATGATTATTTTTGCCTCATTCACTGGTCTGCCAGTCGGAAGACTCTTTGCCGGGGGGGTATTTCCGGGGCTAATCCTATCTCTTTTATTCATGTTATACATAGGCATACGGTGTTTCTTCCAACCAGAACTAGGCCCTGCAGTACCTCTTGAAGATAGGGCTACTTGGAAAGAGAAGTTTATCTCACTAAGATCCGTGATACTGCCCGGCTTACTTATCCTCGGTGTTTTGGGGACGATTTTTTCAGGAGCTGCAACACCGACCGAGGCTGCCGGAATTGGGGCGTTTGGCAGTATTATCTGTGCTGCAGTCGCTCGCCGGCTTAAATGGGACATTATCAAACGGACATGCTATGGAGCTGTCCTCCTAACTGCTATGGTTATGTGGATTATGGTGGGGGCTATTGCCTTCTCGGCTGTTTATGCTGCCATAGGAGGCCCAGGCTTCATGAACCAGCTAGTAACTGGGCTAGGAGTAAACCGCTGGATAATCTTCACCGGAATGCTACTTGTGCTCTTCATCCTGGGGTGTTTTTTGGACACAAGCGGCATCATTGTAATTACCACTCCAGTGTTTTACCCAATCATTCTGGCTATGGGCTTCGATGGCCTATGGTATGGAATTATATTCGTTCTCAATATGGAGATGGCTATGATAACCCCACCTTATGGTATAAACTTATTCTACCTCAGGGGAGTAGCCCCACCAAACATTAATATGAGCGATATCTACAGATCAGTATTACCATTCGTGGTACTGCAAGCTATCGGACTTATTATATGCGTGCTTTTTCCTGAACTCATTCTATGGCTTCCAAGATTGTGGCTGGGATAGCCTTTCCACTTAATTAGACAATCAAATTCTGAGGTGAACAATAATGAACTCAAACATTCAGCAATTTGATGGTGCCTATGAGGCTCTTATTAAGATCGTAGGCACGGAAAACGTTACCCGGGAAGAGTATGACCTGATTTGTTATGAGAAGGATTTTTCCTTAAGTTTGACTGCTCGAAAGTTCATGCCAGACTTTGCAATTCATGTCAGGACGACCAGGCAGGCATCAGAAGTTATCAAGCTGGCTAACAGATATAAAATACCGATTGTACCCCGGGGTGGTGGAACTAATCCATGGGGGGGGGTTATTCCCGCAAACGGCGGAATAGTTATTGACATGCGAAAGATGGATCGCATACTCAAGGTAGATAGAGAGAATGGTACGGTAGCCGTACAAGCGGGTGTAGTGATCTGGAACCTCGTCAAACACCTTGAAAAGTATGGGGTTTTCGTAGCCGACAAACCCGAGTCCTGGTTCGCGGCCACAATAGGAGCTAGAACACAGACAAACGGAACAGGCTACTATAATTCAAAGTATGGACGGTTTATTGACCAGATAGTATGCTTAGAGGTTGTGCTACCCACCGGAGAAGTTATCAAGACCGATCCACCCAAGGTGTACGACCCCGGTTCAGGTTATGATTTGACCAGATTGTTTTCAAACGCTGAAGGGACGCTAGGTATCATAACTGAAGTAACCCTAAGGATACGTCCGCTACCGGAACATCGAGTCGTTGAAGTACTCGAATTTCCAACCTACAAAGACGCGGTTAAAGCGGTGGTAGCCATCCGGGATTCGGGTCTTGTCCCTGAGACCATAGAAACAATGGATGGAAAACGGTATGATAGAAGTCTTCATGCCGTCTATATTGACTCTCAAGAACCATATCATCCCTCCAGAGTATCTGTACTAAGAAAACCGCCTCCCGAAATCGCAAACGACGCAGGTGTCATGGTGATTGCATTTGCCGGCGCGAAAAAACTAGCAGTAACTCAGGTAGAGCTGGTTCATGAGATTTACCAGAAATGCGGAGGCAAATTAGTCCCGGATTGGTGTCAGGAGGCTTTACTAGCCTCCAAAGAGGCATACCCGCACAATCCCGCCCCACACGATAGTACCTTAATGGGGAAACCATTTAAGTATGCTTTGGGTACCACCATACCCCTTGAGCGTGCTACCGAGGTTTTTCAGACTTATCTTAAGCTTGTAGATAAATATAACGTTGAGTCGCGTGGGATAGAGGCAATTTATGGTGCGCCGGATTTCCATGCCACGATATGCGCTCAAATTTACGTTGACGAGAGGAACAAGACTGAAGTTCAAATAGCCCGAAAGTTAATAGATGAGGTGCATCACTTAGTGATAGGTCTTGGCGGCAGCATAGGAGGCCACGGCGGGCTTGGTATGATGAGGATACGATACGTAAAGAACCAACGTGGTACTGCCTTAGAGCTTGCCCGAAAAATGAAGCGATTGCTCGATCCAAATAACATCATGAACCCAGGAAAGAAATTAAAGATAAAGATAAGGGAAGGTTAGGAACATGGATACATCATCCATTCTTAAACAGTATGAAAAGGAAATCTATTCATGCACCATGTGTCGTGACGGCGGCTGTGGCACAATGTGCCCTATTTTTGAGAATCTAGGTTTTGAATCTTGTGCACCAAGAGGACTCATGAGAATTGCGCAAGGTCTCATGGAAGGAAGACTGAAAATAACAGAACCGCTAATAAAAAAGATTTATTCTTGCACCGACTGCGGCTATTGTGCCACTAGATGTAGTCTTAACCCTCATAACGTAATGCTTGCTTTAAGAGCGCAATTAATTAAAGCAGGGAAAGCGCATCCTTATGTGGCACGTTTCCTTGAGTCCTATAGTACAAATCGCACACCAGCTTTCGCGCCGCATGAACACAGATCGGATTGGCTTCCAGAAGAGTTAAGGACTCCACGAAAAGCCGACGTATTATTTTTCGCCGGGTGTTACGCGTCACACCATACTCAATATATGGCAAAGGCGGTAGTTAAAATCTTAGACCACGCTGGTGTAAAGTGGACCACATTAGGACTGGATGAGTGGTGCTGTGGTGAGGTAGCTACGCAAACTGGTATGCAGAAATTATCAGATGCGTTTACAAAACACAACATACTTGCTATTAACCGCGCAGCAGAAGAGCTAGGAGTGACTAAAATCGTTACCCACTGCCCGGGGTGTTTTAAGACCTTCAAACATGTTCCCAGACGACTAGGGTTAACTCTAAAAGTAGAATTACTTCATATCACAGAATTCTATTGTCAGCTAATAGAGGAGGGTAAACTTAAGTTTAAGGAATCAAAGAAAACGTATGTCTATCAGGATGGATGTCATATAGGGAGATGGGGAGGAGTCTATGAGGCACCGAGGAAAATTATAAAAGCTATTCCAGGCGCAAAGTTAGTGGAAATGGAACCGCGCATACGCGACTTACAGGAATGCTGCACCGGCTCCCTCAAACGCTGGGGATGTTCCGCGAGTTATGCCCTCCCGTCAATTAAGTATTACCGTGATTTAAGTCAGAAGATTGTTAGAAGAAGATTTAGAGAGGCAAAAGAAACTGGTGCTGATATTCTAACCAGCACTTGTGGTGGCTGCCACAGGTCTTTCGTTGGAGGAAACTTTGAGAGAAAAACGGTAGAGGACGTTGATATAGTACAGATATCAACACTAGTTACGGATTTGATGATTTAGGCTAATGGGGATAGCCGGAGTCTGGACCCTCAGGGGGTGCCATCCCCGGGATAAGAGAGGAAGAGATATCACCAGAGATAGTAAGAAAATTTGTAATACGCGCATTTTTATTGGGTCAGGTATCATCTGGTGCCGATGGCGGTATTGCTGAAGTTTCATGAGAAATTACCGATTGAGGCAAGATTTAAATCGAGGGAATAGACCTGAAAATATTCAGACGGAGGAGACTGACGTTGTTACACAAAGATGACCTGATCAAGATGTACCGTTGGATGGTTCTAACCAGGACTTTTGAGTTGACCATGAATGACTTATACCAACACGGCAGGGTGCCAGAATTGCAGCACTGCAGCGTGGGTCAAGAGGCTATCGGTGTTGGTGCTTGTTATGGATTACGTCCAGAGGATGTGGTTATGCCATCACTACGCACCCGGGCTGCTTTTCTGGTGAAAGGCGTGCCAAGCAAAATACTTATGGCCGCCGCATTTGCCAAGGAGACAAAACTGTGTGGAGGGAAGAATACCTCTCACCATTTAGGAGACCTTAGTTTAGGGATAATAGCCGGCACCGGTATAGTCGGTGGCTCTATCCCTTTGGCTGTGGGGGCAGCACTGGCTTGTAAGCTCAAAAAGACCGACCAGATTACTGTCTGCTTTTTTGGTGACGGCGCCACCAACACGGGTAATTTTCACGAAAGCGTCAATCTAGCAGCAGTGTTAAGTCTCCCCATAGTTTTTGTCTGCGAAAACAACCAATATGCCATGGGAACATCCGCAAAGCGTTCTATGCTGGTAGACAATATTGCTGACCGTGCTGCCAGCTATGGTATCCCCGGGGTCATGGTCAACGGTAATGACATTATCGCCGTTTATGATGCTGTCCAAAATGCGATTCAAAAAGCCAAAGGAGTACCACCTCAACCTACCTTGATAGAGTGCAAGACGTACCGCTGGTATGGTCACTCCCAGCGCGACCCTGTTGACGGCCGATACCGAACTAAAGAGGAAATTGAAACATGGAAGCTCAGGTGCCCTATCAAGCACTTTAGAGAATATCTAAAAAGAGCGGGTATCTTGAGTGAGGAAGCCATCAGAGAAACTGACAACGAGACACGTTTGGAAATAGAAGAGGCGGTGAGATTTGCCGAAGAAACCCCTTATCCCGAACCGGGTAGGGTTCTTGATGATAATTATGCGCCCGTTTTGGAGGTATAGTCGTGAGAGAGATAACACTGGCCAGAGCATTAGGCGAAGCTATACGCGAAGAAATGATACGTGATGATACCGTATTTATCATTGGAGTGGAGGTAGGCCTTTATGGCGGTTGTTTCAGGGTTACCGAAGGGCTGTTTGACGAGTTCGGTGCCGAGAGGGTGATTGATACGCCCATTTCCGAATCTGCCCTGGTGGGGGCGGCCGCGGGGGCCGCGGTGATGGGGATGAAACCCGTGGCTGAGGTAATGTATCAGGACTTTGCCACTTTGGTCATGGATCAGATATTAAACGGCGCTGCCAAACTTAGATACGTGCATGCCGGACAGGCGACAGTCCCCATGGTTCTCAGAGCGCCATTTGGGGCCAGTGGCGCCGGTGCCCACCATAGCCAGAGCATCGAAGCCATGTTTTGTCATATTCCGGGAGTCAAAGTAGTTATTCCATCTACTCCCTATGATGCCAAAGGCCTACTTAAATCTGCCATTCGTGATCCCAATCCGGTGCTCTTTTTTGAACACAAGCTCACTTATGGAATTAAAGACGAAATCCCGGATGAAGATTATACGGTATCCCTAGGCAAGGCAGATATAAAATTACAAGGCAAGGACCTAACGATCGTCACCTGGGGTTTGATGGTTCATAAGGCTTTGAATGCCGCCGCGGAGCTAGCAAAAAAGGGGATCGAGCTGGAAGTGATTGACTTACGCACTCTAGTTCCCCTAGATACCGCAACTATAGTAAGCTCGGTTAAGAAGACGAGCAGACTCATGATTGTTCACGAAGCCTGTAAAACCGGGGGTTATGGTAGCGAAATTACTGACATCGTGACCAGGGAAGCATTCGGTTACCTAGACTCACCCGTTCATCGAGTAGCCACGCCTGACACTACAATTCCTTTCAGTCGGCCCTTGTTGGAAGCTATCATTCCTGATGAGAAGGACATTGTCGCTGTAGCCTTGTCCATGACAGGCAATCGCATTACGGAGGTAGAGAATGGCATTTGAGGTCAGAATGCCCCAGGTAACCCAAACTATGCTGGAAGCGAAAGTAGTGGGCTGGTTCAAGAAAGAAGGAGAAGAGGTTGAAAAGGGGCAACCTTTGGTCGAAATAGAGACCGACAAAACTGTGGTTGAGCTTGAGGCGGAGATATCCGGGGTGCTGCTTCAAATTGTAGCGCGAGAAGGAGAAGTAGTGAAAGTGGGTGGTTTGCTAGCCGTTGTTGGTAAACCTGAGGAGAAAGCCAGCCTAACTGAGTCAAAGGCCCAAGTTTTTACCTCATCACCGGTAGTTTCGTCAACCGAGAGGGTAGAGGCAGCAGACCAGGTTAGCCCGGGTTTAACTGACCGTAAGCCGGTTTCTCCAGCGGCACGCCGAAAGGTGGCGGAGTTAAATATTAATATAAGCAATATAACCGGGACGGGTCCGGACGGCCTGGTAACCACCAAAGATGTAGCCAAATTCATGGAAAGCCAATCCCCAGAGATAGACCAACGCCGGCCTGAATACAGAGAAGAGGAAATAGTACCCTTAGAGGGCATAAAGAAGGCCATGTTTGATAGGGTTACTATGAGTCACAGTATAGCAGCCCAGACAACCACGTTTGCCGAGGTTGATGTCACCAGCCTATTAGCTATGCACCAGCGGATGAAGATACCGCTTACGCCATTTGTAGCCAAGGCGGCCATCGTCGCCCTTCAAGAATTTCCCCTGATAAATTCAAGCCTGATTGGCAATAATATAGTCGTTAAGAAATACGTCAATCTTGGGGTGGCTACCACTACGGAACGCGGGCTGGTAGTCCCTGTGATTCACAACGTTGAAGCAAAAACCGTCAGGGAAATAGCTCAGAAGCTAAAGGAATTAGCCGAGAAGGCGAGAATAGGGAAACTCTCCCTGTCTGAAGCATCAGCCGGGACGTTCACGGTCACCAATTCAGGCGTCTTTGGCTCCCTCTTTTTTACGCCGTTAATTAATTACCCGGAGAGCGCCATTCTGGGAATGGGTAAGGTGATGAAAAGCCCAGTAGTGATAGAGGAGCAGATTACCATCCGTTCCATGATGTACGTTTCCCTCTCATATGATCACAGGGTAATTGATGGAGCTACGGCGGTAAACTTTTTACAAAGGGTAAAGCAAAGACTGGAGACACTCCCTCCTGACCTCTCCGATGAGTGAGTGACCGCATCCAGTATACTGCAAACATCCTCAAATTCAAGCAATTCTTGAAAAATACGGTGACGCATTCTATACTGTCCGTATTTTTTATTCTAACCTTGAAACCTTCGTTAGGTAACATGTCAGCTATTGCTGCAAGCGGGCACGACCGATAATTTCTTCAGCCGATACTCCCCAGCATTGCTTTTAAGAGGCTGCTTTTCTGCTTCAGTAGGCGGACCTACTGAAGCAGCATGAGCGCCAGTTCCCTACGGGGGCAAATGCTGCCACCATTGAACAACGCCGAGGAATATTTAGAGAAATCTAGTACTTATTCTCGATGATACTTTGCAGGAGTACGAATAAGCAGCCGGTTATATCACTATAATTGACACATCTTCTTCAGCATGGTATCTTCTAATCCATAAGAAATGATATCCCTCTGTCCGTACAATGATGGCGATTACCAGCGGTTAATGTTACGATAAAAACACAGACATCCCAATGTTCGTGCAATGGTGAGTAAGACCATCAGGTTACATTTTTAACTCTGATATTATCCGGTAAGAGAGAGGTAATTGTGCGCACCGAAGATCTGATAAAGTATGATAACGAACATCTTCTTCACGGCCTGACGCCCGTGAAGAAGAACCAAGGCCTCGTCATTGAGAGTGCCGATGGCGTCATACTCAAAGACACCAGCGGTAAAACCTTAATGGACCTGAGCGCCCAGGCCATCAACGTCAACCTGGGACATAATCACCGGGGCGTACTTGAGGCCGCCAAAGAACAAATGGACCGGTTAGCTTTTTCCTTCATCCTGCGCGGCTTTGCCAACCGGCCCAGCATCGAACTGGCCCAAAAATTGGCTACCATCCTGCCCGAAGGACTGGACCACTTTCTATGGACCCAGACCGGTGCCGATACGGTAGACAGCGCCTTCCGAGTAGCCAACCTGTACTGGAAGACGAAAGGGACCAGGAAGTATAAAATCATCAGCCTGCGTAACGGCTACCACGGCACGAGTCGCGGTGTAGCCAGAGCTACCAACTTGGCCCAAGGAATCATCGAGGAGATGCCGCCGATACCCGGTCACATTCACATACCCGCCTATTACTGCTATCGCTGCGCCTTTGATAAGGAATATCCCGGCTGCGGCCTGCAGTGCGCCAGATTCCTGGAATACACCATTGAAAATGAGGGGAAGGACAGCGTGGCGGCCTTTATCGCCGAACCGGAACAGGGTGCCGCCGGCTTTATGGCTCCACCTCCCGAGTACTTCCCAATGATCCGGGAAATTTGCCACAAGTATGACGTTCTGTATATTGACGACGAGGTCATGACCGGATTTACCCGGACTGGCAAAATGTTCGCCGTCGAGCACTGGAATGTGGTACCGGATATGATGTGTCTTTCCAAAGGAATAGTCGCCGGCTATCTCCCCTTCGGCGCGCTGGCTGTCTCCAGTGAGATTTTTGAAACACTGTCCGGACAATTCTTCCCGGCCGGCTCCACCGAGTCAGGTAATCCGATATGCTGTGCCATGGCCAGCAAGTGCATAGATATATATGTCAAAGAACGTATCCCGGAACACGTAGCTCAGGTGGGGCAACTCGCCCGGAGCCGGATGGAAAAAGAATTCCTTTCTCTGCCTTACGTCGGGACAGTGGACGGGCTAGGCTTAATGCTCGCCGTGGAGATTGTGACCGACAAGAAAACCAAGGGTAGGCCTAGCCCCGGACTGACCGATATAATACAAAGACGTGGTGTGGAGAAAGGAGCCTTATTGCGGGTGGTCAGCAATCGGCTGGGCTACAGTCCTCCGTGCACCATTACCCAAGAAGAATCCGAGCGCGGACTTAATATCTTGTATTCGGTACTGTCCGAACTCAAACCGCGGGACTTAGCACAGTGAACACGACTTTCGTAGCCTCGCTCTTAAAAAAGGAAAAAGCCCTAAATACATTCAGGGCTCACACCTTCATGAAGACCTTTTCCTGAGTCTCGGTTAAAGGGACCCCAGGATTCCCGGTAGTACTACCAAGCCACTGGCTTCCAGAACCAGCAGACCGAACCCGACGGCCAGAGATGCCATTATCACCACCGTGAAGAATTTCTCGTGGATACTCATGAAGTGCCACCTTCGTTTGGCTACTTCTTCCTCCATTTAACCTCCTTTCTCAAAATAGACACGGGCAAATATCCCGTAGCTAAAAGCAAGCCAGATACTTTACTCGTAAAGCCAGCAGACAGAAGATTTAGAACATACGCGGTGGCCGGAGTAATAAAAACCGGGGCGAACCAAGATCCACCCGCCATCCACCCCACTTAATGCCCGACTGCGGGCCGATAAATACGTATCAGAATACATAGTTATTATAGCACATTGAATTTCATGATGCAAATTATTTTTTATCCGATTTTTAGTTCATTTTTCGTAACAACCTAGCTCAATTTCTAAACTATCTGACTCACCATTCTCAGCCCTATTGTTTACCAAGCCTACCCTCGGGTGATATAATCCTACCGCAGGTTTTCATTGATACGGTTTTACGCCCGGATTAACCGCCAGGTCAGTATTCACCCCGTAGACAGGAGCCGCCATGGAACAAGTCAATGAACGGATAAAATCAGTGGTAGAAGAAATCCCTCTAGTAGACACCCACGAGCATATCATGCCCGAAGCAGAACGGGGCCGGTATGCCGTAGACTTCGGTTACCTTTTCGCCCACTACAACACCAGCGACCTGGTGTCGGCGGGGATGCCGCCGCGCCTGATGGAGGCCGCCCGTCTCCCGATGCACCACTACCGGCTGGCCCATATCAAACGTATGAAACTACACCGGGTCATCCCGGAGCCAGAGCGCACCGACATGACTCTAGAGGAACGATGGCAGGCCACATAGTGCCCTTCTGGGAAGCGATACGCAACACCGCCTATGCTTAAACAGACGCTCATGGCCATTAAGGGACTGTTCGGCATTGATGACCTGAACGGTGATACTTATTCTCAGCTCTCCAGGGCGATTGCCAACTCGCGGCGGCCCGGCTGGTACCGCCACGTCATGAAGGAAAAGGCCAATATCGCTGTGTCCATCCTCGACGCGCAAATCACCGAGGTGGATCGGGAATTATTTGCCCCAGTAATGCGCTTGGACCATTACATCATCGCGCAGTCTCGGCGGGACCTCGCCTCCCTGGAGGAAGAAACGGGAATAGCGATACACTCCCTGGACGACCTAGTCAGGGCAATGCAGACCATTCTGGGAAAATACGTGGCCAGTGGGGTGGTGGGTATCAAGAGCAGCCTAGCCTATGACCGCACCCTGCAATACGACAAAGTGTCCCAGAACGAGGCCGAGGTGGCCTTCAACCGGATTGCCCGGCACCTGGGCGATGGTGTCGCGTGGCTTGAGGCCAAGCCACTCCAGGACTATATGATGCACCAGGTAATACGGGCGGTTATCGAGACGGGACTACCCCTCCAGATACACACCGGCCTCCAAGAAGGGAACGAGAACATCATTACCAACGCCAACCCCACCCACCTGATTAACCTCTTCATCGAGTACCGTGAGGCAAAATTCGACCTGTTTCACGGGGGCTACCCCTACGTCCACGAGTGGGCCACACTAGCCAAGAACTTCGCCAACGTTTATGCCGACCTTTGCTGGGTACATATTATCTCACCAGGGATAGGTCGGCGCCTCCTCCACGAGCTGATTGAGACCGTCCCGAGCAACAAGATAATGGCTTATGGCGGAGACGCGATTACCGTAGAAATGGCTTACGGACACGCCCGCATGGCGCGGCAGGTGGTGGCCCGCGTCCTCTCTGAGAAGGTTACCGAAGGCTACCTAAATGAAAATGAAGCCACCGCCCTAGCGAGGAAAATATTGAGGGACAACCCGGCGGATCTGTTCCGGCTATCCGTTACTTCATAAGAAGGTTCGAAGATAAGCCAGCAAAGAGCCACCTTACCTGCTAATCAGTCGCTTCTTTCCACAAGCTCGACCAGGATATCTTCCGGACTGAGGAAAAAGGCTATCCTAGTTTTGGGGTTTATCTCGGTTATCTCCTTGACGAACCTTAATCCCTTCACCTTAAGCTCGGCTACGGCGGCTTCCAAGTTATCGGTCAACAACCCAAAATGCTCCAGACCACAGCCGCCGGGCAGGGTATTAGGCACCAGTGGTACGTCTTTCGGTGACGTGGCTTTGATTGACATCCCGTCAAGTCCGACGGAGGTAAGAATACGTCCGTCAGCCAGCTCCAGAGTGCCTTCATCTTTAGCGCCGAAAGCCTTTTCGTAAAATGCGACGGTCTTAACGGGGTCGGGGCTAATGAGGTGGACATGGTCAAACCAGTATTTGGGCATTCCGGCACCTCCTCAGGGGTTAGTTCCTAAATTAAATAGCGGGCGGTTTAATTAAACATGCTTTATAGCCATTTGACGGCGGTCAACTGGAAGTACGAGACAAACAATAGCCTAACATTGTTTTGGTGTTGAGTTATCTTTACTATATCAGCCATCCAGGGAAAGTTGTCTACTCGTCTTCGACACTCTGGTCTTTGATATAATCAATCGCATCCTGAATGGTTATTATCTTCTCTGCATCTTCATCTGGTATCTCAACTTTCCGGCCCGGGTTACTAAACTCCTCTTCCAGAGACATAATCAGCTCTACCAGATCCAGAGAATCAGCGCCCAAATCTTCGACAAAACTCGCGGTGGGTACCACTGTCGATTCTTCCACACCCAACTGCTCCACAATCAATGGTTTGATTCGCTCAAAGATAGTCGCCACTTTCTACCCCCTTTCCAAGGTCTCTCATCTATCGGTTAGGGCACTAACCGAGCCCAGAACTCCGTTAACAAACTTCGGCGAATTATCACTGCCATATTTCTTAGCCAGTTCCACCGCCTCATTTATGGCTACCTTAACTGACACTCTATTATCAAACAAAATCTCAAAGATTGCAAGCCTGATTATATTCCGGTCGATTACTGGCAACTGGGCCACCGGCCAAGCGGTAGCAAATTTCTGGATGGTAACATCAATCTCTTTCTGGTTCCGTAACACCTGACTTACCGTCTCGCGAATAAAAGCGCTATTTCCCTCTGGCATTTCCACCTCCGTCAGAAGACGCTCGGTGACTTTTCCCACCCCGTGCCCCACGGAATCAACCTCATACAGGGCCTGAAGGGCCATAGCTCTTGCTTTCCGCCGCATCCCAGTCATAATTTTCTCTAAAACCCAATCTAACATTATAACACGCCGCCGGGACGGCTTGCAGTTTTTTAACCTTATCTTGTTAGATTTATTAGCTTGACACTACGCAACCGTAATTGTTACACTTTCTCTATCCCCTAATAATAATTGATATTACCGACTAGTCCCATCAGACCGATAAAGCAGGTAGCAACGTTGAAGAAAATCGGCATACTCTATCATCCCGTGGTTGAAGCCGCCCACACCAAGGCCGCTGAACTACGGAACTTCCTGGTTTCTCAGGGTATCTCTACTTGGCTATGCTCCGCCTGGGAAGAGGAAGAAGCCAGATCCCGGCTGGTCGGCACCGACCTGATTATCAGCGTTGGCGGTGACGGCACCATTTTACGGGCCACCCACGTAGCCCTCCCCGAAACGACCCCGATTACCGGGGTAAACCTAGGCCGGCTGGGCTTTATGACTGAGATCAACGCCGACGAGGCCTTGGAGATACTCCCTTCCCTACTGGCAGGAAAGGGCTGGATAGATGAACGGGCCATGCTTGAAGTCGAGGTTTCCTTTACCGACCCGAAATTACCCAGTACATTTCACGCCCTGAACGACGTGGTCGTGGCGCGGGGAGCAGTTGCCCGACTGGTCCAGATAGAAGCCAGTGTTAACAGCCAGCCTTTGGCCAGCTATAAAGCCGATGGACTAATCGCGGCCACCGCCACGGGCAGCACCGCTTACTCATTAGCCGCTGGCGGACCCATCTTCTATCCTCAGTCCAGCGATTTCCTACTGGTGCCGATAACACCCCATCTCAGCCCGGCCTATACGATTGTACTACCAGCCACGGCCGTAGTACAACTGCGCCTCACTGCGGTGTACCCGGCAACATTAAGCATTGACGGGCATATCAGCCAGCCGTTACCGGATGGCGCCACGGTTACGGTAAAGCACAGCCCGAACACGACCCGATTTTTAAGAATCCACCCAGAAACTGATTTTTACCGCTCCCTAGAACAAAAGCTGAAAGGAAAGCAATAAATTGGGAGAAATAGAAAAAGCCAAAATCCAAGACGTACCGCAGATACATCGGCTGATTAACCACTTTGCCGATAAAGGTGAGATGCTGGGCCGCCCACTGAGCGAGATATACGAGAATATCAGGGATTATTTCGTCATCCGGCAGAGTGAGCAAATACTTGCCAGCGCGGCACTGCACATTTGCTGGGCAGACTTGGCCGAGATAAGGTCGGTGGTCGTAGCCAAGAATATACAGCAACAGGGCATCGGTACCCGGTTGGTCGAAGCCTGCTTCCAGGAAGCCAGGGAGCTTGGCATCGCCACCGTTTTCTGCCTGACCTACCAGCCAAGTTTCTTTGAGAAACTCGGCTTCTATCAGGTGGACCGGATGGAGCTGCCCCGCAAGGTCTGGACCGAGTGCTACCGCTGCCCCAAGTTCCCCGATTGCGACGAGGTAGCTCTTACCTGTACACTGGAGGTCTGAGAGCCCAATGGAAAAAACACTATCCAGCCAGTTAATCTTTAACGGGCGGGTGGTTAAGATGAGAATTGACACCGTGCAGACGCCCGGCGGACGGCAGACGACACGGGAAATCGTGGAGCACGCCGACTGCGTGGCGATTATCGCTATTGATGACGAGGATAATGTCCTGCTAGTCAGGCAGTTCCGTAAGCCAGTGGAAAAAGAACTACTGGAAATACCGGCGGGCGGCATTAATCCCGGTGAGCGTCCCGAGACCGCCGTACGCCGTGAAATGCGCGAGGAGACTGGCTATCTACCGAGAAAGGTGTCCAAGCTGGGGGGGTTCTATTCCGCACCGGGTTACTGCAGTGAATACCTCTATCTCTACCTAGCGACCGACCTTATCTCCAGCCAGCTGCACGCCGAAGACACCGCCGAAATCAGATTAGTCCGCCTGCCGACCAACCAGATTCTCAACACCATTACCCTAGGCGGCATCTGCGACGCCAAAAGTATCGCCGGGCTGCTTACCTACTTATCGAGCCGAAAGGAACCGCCAAAGACCGCCTAGCACGGCCTAGCAGACAGCTTACGCCCGCCCAAGAGGTGCATGTGGAGGTGCGGCACTACCTGCCCCCCATCCTCACCGGAGCTAACCACTAAGCGATAACCACTCTCCGAAACGCCTGCCTCCTTGGCCAGCCGATTGGCTACCTTAGCCATACGCCCGATAAGCGGCGACTCGTCATCGGTAATATTAGCGAGAGAAGGAATATGTTTCTTCGGTATGATTAGTATGTGGGTCGGCGCCATGGGATTAATATCCCAGAAGGCGAGCACTTCTTCGTCCTGATACAGTGTGGTACTGGGTATTTTACCCGCCACTATTTGACAGAACACGCAGTCCACTATCTTACCTCCCTTCGGTACCGGGCTATATTTTGCTCAAATATGTCCCCGCCATAAATATCATTGGCCACAATCGCCGGGAAGTCCTCCACGGCAAGTCGCCGGACAGCCTCCGTCCCTAAGTCCTCGTAGGCGATAACCTCTACCTTCTTAATGGTCCGGGCCAGCAGGGCACCAGCGCCGCCAAGAGAGACAAAATAAACCGCCTTATACTTTTTAATAGCCTCTCTTACCACCGGCGAGCGGCTGCCTTTGCCAATCATAGCCCTGATACCGACGGCTAGGAACCGGGGGATATAGGCGTCCATACGGATGCTGGTAGTCGGCCCGACGGAACCGATAATCCGACCCGGCGGCGTAGGAGACGGTCCAGTGTAATAGATTGTCTGTCCCTCTAGGTCAAAGGAGAGTTTTTCTCCTTTGTCCAGGCTCCAGACAATTCTCCGATGAGCGGCATCACGCGCTGTATAGATGATCCCGGAAATGAGCACTGGGGTACCCACGGTCAGCTTTTCGATTACCTCAGTCTCAAATGGTGAGTTAATTCTTTGCGTTTCCATCTATAACACCACCTCACCATGTCGCGCACTGTGGCACTGGATGTTTACCGCCACCGGTAGGCTGGCGATATGCGTCGGCCTGACCTCAGCCTGAACCGCCAGCGCGGTGATACTCCCCCCCAGGCCCAGCGGCCCGATACCCAGACCGTTGATGCGGGAGAGGAGCTCTGACTCCAGTTCGACCGTCTCCAGGTCAGGATTAGGCTCACCGATCCGGCGCAGCAACGCCTTCTTGGCCAGCCGCATAGCCCCTTCGGCGGTAGCGCCTATACCCAGGCCGATAACTAGGGGAGGACAGGCGTTGGCGCCCGCCTCATCAACAGTTCTTACCACAAACTCAATAAGGCCTTCCCGACCCTCTGCCGGCTTCAACATCGCCAGCCGACTCATGTTCTCCGAACCGGCACCTTTAGCCATATATGAAATTTTGAGCCGGTTTCCCGGCACTATCTCGGTATGAATCACCGGAGGAGTATTATCCCCGGTGTTTTTCCGGGCGGAAAACGGCTGATTAACCATGGATTTACGCAGATAGCCCTGAGTGTAACCCCACCTCACTCCTTCTATTACGGCGGCAGATAAGTCACCGCCGGTTACGTGAACGTCTTGCCCTACTTCCAGAAAGACCACCGCCACGCCACAGTCCTGGCAGAGCGGCAGGCTTTCCTGTTGAGCAATGCCGGCATTCTCAATAAGCTGTCCCAGGATTTCCCGGCCCAGGGACGAAGCCTCATTCCGCTGCGCCTCTTTAAGCGCAGCCAACACGTCATCACCAAGCTCAAAGTTCACCTGCTGGCAGAGCCGGGCAACGGCTTCCGTAATCTCAGCGGCCTTAATTTCTCTCAGTTGCGAGGTTATCTACTTCGCCTCCTTGGTTTTTTATCTGGTGACCCCGTCACCTTTTGAATCCGGTTTCACCGTCTTAATCAGCTCCCGCACCGCTTCGGCCGAACCGGTCAACTGTTTTTTCTCCCCGGCGGTAAGCTCCAGCTCGATTATCTCCTCAACCCCTGCTTTACCCAGCTTCACCGGCACGCTGATGACCGTATCCTTAATGCCATATTCCCTCTGGAGATAGACGGCACAAGGCAGAACTTGCTTTTTGTCTAGGACAACCGCCTCCGCCATCTGAGCCACGGCGGCGGAGGGGGCGTAAAAAGCGCTCCCCGTCTTCAGCAGGTCCACAATCTCCGCCCCGCCGTTTACCGTACGCGCCACCAAGCGGTCAATAGCCTCTGGTTGCAGGAGTCTAGTTATCGGTATGCTGCCGACAGTACATAGCCTGGGGATAATCATCATATTCTTACCGTGCTCCCCGATGACGCAGGTAAAGACATCGGCCACCGAGACACCAAGTTCCGCAGCGATAAAACTGCTCAGCCGAGCGCTATCCAGAACTCCAGACAGGCCAAAAACTCGGCTCGGAGGAAAGCTACTGGCATTAAGGACAAGATAGGTCATAGTATCCACCGGGTTGGTCACTACCAAGATGATACCATCCGGTGAATATTTCACCGCGTTACGGGTAACCTCGGTGATGATTTTGGCATTAGCCAGCAGCAGCTCATCACGAGTCATACCTGGCTTGCGGGCCAGGCCCGAGGTGACGATAACCACATCAGAGCCGACCGTTTCTTCATAGCCATTGGTACCGACAATGTGGGAGTCAAAGCCTAAAACCGGCGCCGACTCCATCATATCCAAGGCTTTACCTTGGGGTAGTCCCGGTATGATATCAACCAAAACGACGTCAGCATAGCCTTTTTCGGCAATTCGCTGCGCGCAGGTAGCGCCGACGCTTCCTGCGCCGATAATGCTAATCTTACTACGCATGACCTAACTCCCCAACTTCTCAATCACGGCATCGGCCACCTGTGAGGTGCCGACTCCCCGGCTATTATCCGGTTTCATATCATAGGTAACGTGCTTGCCTTCGATGATAACGCCGGCGATAGCCTCTTCCAGCCGGTCGGCCGCCCCCACCTCGCCGAGATGGCGGAGCATTATCACTCCGGATAGCATCACCGCCATGGGGTTGGCTTTATTCTGCCCGGCGTATTTCGGGGCGCTACCGTGAGTCGGCTCAAAAACGGCGAATTCACCGCCAACATTGGCCCCGGGAGCCACCCCTAGCCCGCCGACCAACCCGGCACACAGGTCCGAGATAATATCTCCGTAAAGATTGGGCGCCACCACCACGTCAAACCGCTGCGGTCTCTTTACCAATTGCATGGTCATGTTATCGATAATTCTATCCTCAAACTCAATATCCGGATAGCCACGGGCGACCTCCCGGGCCACCGCCAGAAACAGCCCGTCCGAGAATTTAAGGATATTGGCTTTATGCAGAGCGGTTACTTTCTTTCTTTGGTAGGTACGGGCATACTCAAAAGCGAACTTGACGATTTTTCGGCTCCCCGTTTCCGAAATCGCCTTCAGGCTAATGCCTGAATCTTCCTTAACCGTACCTCTCTTTACCTCAGCCGCCAACCGGATAAGCCGGGCGGTCTCCGGTGCCCCTTTTTCAAACTCGACGCCGACGTAGAGATCTTCCGTATTTTCTCGAACCACCACGATGTCCACATCACGATAGAGGGAAGAGACACCGGGGTATGTCTTGCAGGGACGGACACAGGCATAGAGGTCCAGTACCTTACGCAGGGCGACGTTAACACTCCGGAAACCCGAGCCCACCGGGGTGGTAATCGGCCCCTTCAGGGCAATCTTATTTTTCCGGATCGACTCGATTACCGGTTCGGGCAGGGGCGTGCCGTATTTCTCCACAGCATCGGCCCCAGCCTCGGCGATATCCCAGCGGAAAGCCACGCCGGTGGCTTCCAGCACCCGCCGAGCCGCAGCGGTAACCTCGGGCCCGATACCATCGCCCGGGATGAAGGTAACGCTATAAGCCATCAATTCATCTCCTAGAATTACAGCTTAAAACCACCGTGCTTCTGAATATAAGGAATCAGCCCACCCTCGCCAAGAATACGGAGCATCACCTCGGGAATTTTACCGAAGGCCAACTGCTTACCTCGGGTGACATTACTGACCGTACCTACCGCCAGGTCAACCTCAAGCTCGTCCCCATCAGCAATACCGTCGGTATCGCAGATAAGCACCGGCAGCCCCAGGTTAATCGCATTTCTAAAGAATATTCGGGCGGCGGATTTCGCCAGTATAGCGCTAATTCCGGCCATCTTGATTACCAGCGGGGCGTGCTCCCGGCTGGAGCCGAGACCGAAGTTACTGCCGGCCACGATAAAATCTCCGGCTTTAACCCTGGAAACAAAAGTCGGGTCGGCATCCTCCATAACATGCTTCGCCAACTCCGGGAGGTTACTCCTAAGATGGGCCAAGCGCCCGGGAATGATGTGGTCGGTGGAAATACCGTCACCGAATTTAAAAACCCTGCCCCTGATCACCTACATCACCTCCCGCGGGTCGGTGATTTCACCGGTAACGGCAGTCGCGGCGGCCGTTGCCGGACTGCCCAAGTAGACCAGAGCTTCCGGATTACCCATCCGACCCTTAAAATTACGGTTAGCGGTAGAGAGACAGATCTCCCCATCACCCAATACCCCTTGGTGGATACCAAGGCAAGGTCCGCAACCTGGGGGCAGGATCGCTGCCCCTGCTTCAACTAGGACCTGGACAAAGCCGTTTTTAACTGCTTCCAGCATAACCCGCCGAGACGCCGGGGCAACTATCAGCCTGGTCTCAGGGTGGCTTTTCTTCCCTTTCAGGATATCGACGGCGACCGCCAAGTCTTCCAGCCGCCCGTTGGTACAAGTACCGATAAACACCTGCTGCACTTTAATTCCTTTGAGCTCCGTAACCGGCGCCGTATTGTCCACGGTATGCGGCCGGGACACGGTCGGCTCAAGCTCGGTCACATCTATCTTAATCGTCCGTTCATAGACGGCGTCAGCATCAGGGGAGCTAGGCTGGTAGTCCTCGCCCCGTCCCTGCCCGGCCAGGTAATCGCGGGTAATCTCATCCGCCGGAAAAAGCCCGACTTTAGCCCCCGCCTCCACTGCCATATTGGCGATGGTCAAGCGCGATGACATGGACATTGCTGTTACCGCTTCACCACCGAATTCCAGTGCTTTATAGGTGGCACCGTCCGCGCCAATCAATCCGATAAGGTGCAGAATGAAGTCCTTCGCATAGACGCCTTTTTGAAAGTTGCCGGTAACCACCACCTGAATACCTTCTGGAACACGGAACCAAGTTTTACCCAGAGCCATGGCCACGGCCACATCGGAAGAGCCCATACCGGTGGTAAAAGCCCCTAGTCCGCCAGCGGTTACCGTATGTGAATCGGAACCAACGATGACATCGCCCGGACGAGCCAGGGACTCGCCGACCAGCTGGTGACATACACCCTCGCCGACATCGGACATCACGGCGCCGGTCTCCCGAGCGAAGCTCCGGAGGAGCAGATGGTCATTGGACAAGCTATCATTCGGACTGGGAACGGCGTGGTCAATAAATAACACCGTTTTTAGCGGGTTGGCCAATCTCTTGAACCCGCCGGACTGAAATTGCCGGACGGCCAGCGGCCCGGTAGTATCTTGGACAAAAGCCAGATCCACCTCCGCAATCACCAAGTCTCCCGCCCGGGCGTCATTACCCGACTTCTCACTTAATATCTTCTCAGCCAGCGTTTTACCCATGAATTTCAGCTCTTCAGTATAACATTAAAACTCTGTAGCTTTTGGGGAAATCCCCTTTTTCTCTTTACCGCCTATGGTAACCTATCCCCTTGACCTTCTTCCCTTGATAAGGGAAAGGGGAATGCAGGTTAGAGAAGGGATTCATCTTTCTCTAAAATCTCTTCCTTTTCAGCTAAAGAGGGTAGATTGAAGGAGTGAAAACTCTGCAAAACCAATCCTTCCCTTTTTAAAGGAGGGCGACAAAGGGCGTGAGGTTAAAACTACTTCCTCTTTGACCACCTACATCGGGATATTGCCGTGCTTCCTTGGCGGGCGGACCTCTTTCTTACGCTGTAATGCCTCAAGCGCGGCAATTATTTTCGGACGGGTATCCCGGGGTGGAATAACGTCATTAATATATCCCTGGCTAGCAGCAACATAAGGGTTATAAAACAGCTCACGGTACTCCTCAATCTTCTCTTTCTCCTTAGCCACGGGATCGGGTGCGCTCTGGATTTCCTGGCGGTGAATGATGGCGGCGGCGCCCTCCGCCCCCATGACCGCGATTTCCGCCGTCGGCCAGGCAAGGGTATAGTCCGCTCCCAGGCTCTGGCTGCACATGGCGATATAAGCCCCACCATAGGCCTTACGGGTAATCAGGGTTATCTTAGGGACAGTGGCCTCAGCATAGCACCAGAGGAGCTTGGCACCATGCCGTATGATACCCCCCCATTCCTGGTTGCTGCCGGGGAGATAGCCGGGGACATCGGTAATGGTCAGTAGTGGAATATTAAAAGCATCGCAGAAACGAATAAACCGAGTGGCCTTATCTGAGGCATTAATATCCAGGCAACCAGCCAGGTGAGTCGGCTGGCTGGCGATAATACCCACGGCATGCCCATTCAAGCGAGCAAAGCAGGTGATTATATTCGGGGCGTACCGATGGGACGACTCCAAAAACTGGCCGTCATCCACGATAGCCGAGATAACGCCCTTCATATCGTAGGTCTTATTCGCCTCGTCCGGCATAATATCATCCAGCGCCGGATCAGCCCGATCCGGAGAATCAGTGGACTTGACATCCAGCGGTTTTTCCTCATTACTCTGCGGCAGATAACTCAGCAGTTCCCTGATTCCGGCAATAGTCTCTGCATCATTGTCCCTGGCAAACTGAGCCACGCCGCTCTTGATATTATGGGTCATTGCCCCACCTAGCTCATCATCGGTTATCTCCTCACTGGTGGCCGCCCTGACCACGCCGGGGCCGGTGATGTACATGTAGCTGGTACCCTTCACCATGAAAACGAAGTCGGTCATGGCCGGAGAATAGACCGCCCCGCCAGCCGCCGGACCCATAATAGCAGATATCTGAGGGATTACCCCCGAAGCACAGGAATTACGGAAAAAGATATTGCCGTAGCCATTAAGAGCGTTAATGCCTTCTTGGATACGCGCTCCGCCGCTGTCAATTAAGCCGACCATGGGCGTTTTCATGGTCATAGCCATGTCCATGACTCGGCATATCTTCCGAGCGTGCATTTCACCCAGTGAACCGCCACGAGCGGTAAAGTCCTGTGAGAAGACACATACACTACGTCCGTTCACTTTGCCATAGCCGGTAACCACACCGTCGGCCGGGATAGAGATCTGATCCATGTCGAAATAAGTACAGTGGTGCTGGACAAATAAGTCCGTTTCCTGGAAAGTGCCGGAGTCAAAGAGGAGGTCAATCCTCTCCCGTGCCGTGAGCTTACCCGAGTCGTGCTGCTGCTTGACCCGTTTTTCCCCACCACCCGCTTTCGCCTGCTTTCCTAACCTGACCAGTTTGTCCAGTTTATCCTTTTTCATTACCATCCGCCTCTGTCGTGACTGAACGAAAAAGACAAGTAATCTTATCACACTATTTAATTTAGAGGCAAGTCAGGCAGACCTACTGACTTTATCTCTTTAAGATGATCAGGTGATCTCCATCTCTCTTCTGAGTTTTATGGGGTGAGGTCACCAAAGAAAAGCGATGTTTTATAAATTATCAGAAAATGCTAGAATAATGGGCAGAACCTGACCTCGGCAGACTTTTACTGGAGAAAAATTGAAGTCAGCTAAATCGCCGTTAGCGACCACCCGTTGCGGCAACACCGAGTTCCAGTGGGGGGAACGGACCTATGTTATGGGTATCTGCAACCTCAGCCCTGATTCTTTCTCCGGGGACGGGCTGGGTAGCGATATTGAAGCCACCGTAACCCAGGCTAAACGTATGGTTGCCGGGGGAGTGGATATTATCGACGTCGGCGGCGAGTCCGCCCGCCCAGGCACAGCACCGGAATCGATAAACGATATTGATGACGAACTACAGCTAGTCATACCGGCAATAGAGAGGCTTGCCGCCGAATTACCGGTACCCATCAGTATCGACACCTATAAATCGGGAGTGGCCCATCACGCATTAAAGGCTGGGGCGTCAATGATTAACGATATCTGGGGTTTGAAGAAGGATCCGGTACTGGCCGAACTGGCCGCCGAAGCCGGCGTACCCATCATCCTAATGAGCAACCAACGGGATACCCCCAGCGAAGATATAATGCCAGCGGTCATCTCTGACCTAGAACGGGGCATCAGTGTTGCCCTGAGGGCCGGAGTACCCGAAGCCGATATCATCGTTGACCCCGGCGTTGGCTTCGGTAAGAGCCTGAAGCAAAACCTGGAAATAATTAGTCGCCTGACGGAGCTTAAGTCCCTAAACCGGCCCATTTTACTGGGGACTTCCCGCAAATCGGTAATCGGCCTAGTACTTGACCTGCCCGCTGACCAGCGCCTAGAGGGAACCGCTGCCACCGTAGCTATCGGCATTACCAACGGCGCGGACATGGTACGTGTCCACGATGTGAAACAGATGGTGCGTGTCTGCCAGATGAGCGACGCCATTATACGAAGGAGGTTAACCAATGACTGAAGCAATAACAGTATATCTCGGCCTTGGTTCCAATATGGGAGACCGCCTAGACAACTTGGACAGCGCGCTAGACCTGCTTTCCCAAAGGTTACGGGTGAGTAAAATTTCCTCCATTTATGACACGGAAGCGCTGGGCGATACAGACCAGCCTCGCTTTCTTAACCTAGTGTGCCAAGCCCATACCAGACTGGAATCAGCGGGACTGCTGGCGCTGGTGAAAGGCATTGAGAAAAAACTGGGCCGGGTCGGCAAGTCCGGCACCCCCCGCCCTATCGACATCGATATTCTCCTCTACGGTAAGCAGGTCACTAAGACCCCGGAGCTGATCATCCCCCACCCCAAAATAGCCGAGAGAGCCTTTGTGCTGGTGCCCCTGGCAGAGGTTGCGCCTGACCTAGTCCACCCGGTAAGCGGCCGGACAATGAAAGAGCTCTCCGGCGCGATAAAAGAAAAACAGGGTGTCCTCAAGCTAGAATAATTAATATGTACCAGATATCGGTAGAGAAACATTTTGATGCCGCCCACTTCCTGCGTGGTTATCGTGGTAAGTGCGAGGCACTGCACGGGCATCGTTTCCGGGCGGTAGCCAGGGTAAGTGCTACCAAACTCGATGACATTGGCCTAGCTTATGATTTCAATGAGCTCAAACGGCACTTAAATGATATTTTAGACCGGTTCGACCATACCTGCCTTAATGATGTGCCGCCGTTTGACAAAATAAACCCCTCTTCGGAGAACATTGCCGCCGCTATCCATGGTGAACTCAGGTCAAAGCTAGCCGAAGCCCCAGTGGCCATCTCCGCCATTGAAGTATGGGAGTCTCCCCAGACTAGGATAATTTACCGGCCGGACTAAGGACGCTGCTCCGGCGGCAGCAGATTGGGAATGGCCTCAGCAATGGGATAACGCACATCACACTTGGCGCAGTAGAGAGAGCCGACCACTACCTCGTCTTTATTCTCCTCGGTCACGCTCAGCTGAAGCTCTCCCTTACACACCGGGCATACCAGAATAGCCACAAGCTCTTTTTTCATAACTTGAATTATAGCACAGCCCGCAGAAATAATGTGTGGTTACCGTATAACCGGAGAAAACTGTTTTTGACGAAGCGGAGCCAAATATGTTAATCTTTCACCGAAAATAGGCAAGACGCCGGCCAGTCTCATCAGCCCGATAGGACCGGTTACCATGACCAACTACGAACGAAAGGGGAACAGGATGGAATTAACCAAGGATACCCTCCTAGATATGTATCGGAGGATGGTGCGGATACGTATTTTTGAAGAAGGCCTCATGAAGTTCGATGAGCAAGGCTTGATTCCGGGCACCGGTCACGTCTCCATTGGGGAGGAAGCAGTGGCGGTAGGCGCCACCACCGCCATGGGGAATAAAGACTACCTCGTCTCCACCCACCGCGGCCACGGACACCTGCTGGCTCGCGGTGCCAAGATGCCCATCATCCTGGCTGAAGTCCTCGGCAAGGCTACCGGCTGCACCGGGGGTAAGGGTGGCTCAATGCACCTCTCCGACTTCGACCGGTACATTCTCGGCACCAACGGCATCGTGGGCGGCGGGATAAACATCGCCGGCGGGATAGGCTTGGCCCTGCAAATGCAGAAGACCGACCAGGCCTGCCTATGCTTCTTCGGCGATGGCGCCAGCAACCGCGGCGTATTCCATGAGGCACTGAACCTAGCCTCACTATGGAAAGTACCCACCGTCTACCTCTGCTGCAACAACCAGTACGCCATGACCTTGCCTCTGTGTAAAAATTGCGCCAACCAAGACATCTCCGCCCGGGCGGTCGCCTATGACATTCCTGGCTACCAAGTAGATGGCACGGACGTTATCGCCGTCTACGAAGCGGTCGCCGCAGCCCTGCAAAGGGCGCGGGAAGGCAAAGGCCCGAGTCTGGTCGAGGTCATCTCCTACCGTCTGCGAGGACACAGCATGCGCATGGACCGCATGCCCGGTGGCTCCTCATACCGACCCGAGAGAGAGATAGAGGAATGGGAGGAGAGCAAGAACCCGATAAAGATCTTCCAGCAAAAATTAAAGGAACTGGGTTACATGACGGACGAGTCAGCCACCAAAATCCTGTCGGAATGCCAGAAAGAGTTCCGCGAAGCGGTCGAATTCGCCCAGAACAGCCCAGAACCCAAACCGGAGTCCATTTACGAGTGGATTTACGCTTAGGAAGGAGAAAATATTATGGCGGAACGTCAGATAGCATTCCGTGAAGCCATTGCCGAGGCGATAAAGGAAGAGATGACGCGTGACGAGAAAACCTTCGCCATGGGAGAGGATATGGCCGTCATCGGCGGCGCTTTTGGCGCCACCAAGGGATTACTCGAAGAGTTTGGTGAAGAGAGAGTTATGGATACACCCATCTCCGAGACGGCCATTGTCGGTTTTGCCTTGGGCGCAGCGATTGCCGGCATGCGGCCTATCGTAGAAATCATGCGCTGCGACTGGATGACCATCTGCATGGACGAAATCGTGAACCAGACCGCCAAGATGCGCTATTTCACCGGTGGTCGACCGCAGATAGCCGTGGTCATCCGGACGGCCACCGAAGGCGGTATCGGCCTCGGCGCACAGCACTCCCAGAGCTTCGAAGCCTGGTTTACCCACGTACCCGGACTGAAGGTGGTCATGCCCTCCACCCCCTACGATGCCAAGGGTCTACTCAAAGCGGCCATCAGAGACCACAACCCGGTCATCTTTATGGAGCCCCAAATCCTATACGGCGCCAGCGGCCCGGTGCCGGCGGAAGATTACGTGGTACCTCTGGGGAAAGCCGATGTCAAGAGAGAAGGCAAAGATATAACCATCGTCGCCTGGGGGGGTATTACCCCTCGGGTCATGAACGCCGCGCAGACTCTGGCCGATGAGGGCATCGACGCAGAGGTGATTGACCCACGCACGCTACGCCCTCTGGATATTGAAACCATCGTAGCTTCGGTCAAGAAAACGAGTAAAGCGGTTATCGCGCACGAAGCCAATAAAACCAGCGGCTTCGGAGCGGAAGTGGCCGCCCAGATTCAGGAACTGGCTTTTGACTACCTAGATGCCCCCATCCAGCGGGTCGGCGCCCCGGATGTCCTAGTCCCGATTAACCGTAACTTGGAGCGGATAGTTTTACCCGGCCCGGAACGCGTGATTGAGGCGGTAAAGGCCATCCTGTAACTTTTTATAGGTAGAATATAATAGAACAGACTGCGGGACGGTAATTCAGCGGCAAATTACAGCTCGCTACCTACGGATTAGTTAAATGGTAACCTTATCTAGTTATTTATCAAGGGACCCACCCTCTTTATCCCTCTCCCTTTTTAAAAGACCGTTGCGCTGGGAAAGCGAGAATGGTCGAGATCAAAGGTAAGGCTATTACACCGGTCAGTAATATTATGAGAACGTCTTAATTAATAGGAGGGGGGGAATATGAAATACCGGAAGCTTGGCAGAACTGGCTTGTTGGTTTCCGAAATATGTCTGGGAACAATGACCTTTGGTAATCAGATAGATGAGGCAGAATCGTCAAAGCTTATAAGGTGGGCAATCAACGCTGGTATTAACTTCATCGATACCGCTGATCAGTACGTTGATAGTCGGAGCGAAGAAATCATCGGCAAGGCACTCAAAGGATCGAGACAATCAGTGGTACTGGCGACGAAAGTAGGCGCCTGGAAATCCGGGCCGGATATTAATGATATTGGACTGTCGCGGAGACACATCATGGACGGAATCGAGGGTAGTTTACGCCGGCTAGGGACGGATTACATTGATATCTTTTACGCCCACAAGCCAGATGACGTCACTCCCATTGAAGAGACGCTGAGTGCGCTAGATGACTTGGTCCGGCAGGGGAAAGTGCGCTATATCGGTTGCTCTAACTACCTCGCCTGGCAGCTTTGCAAGGCACTTTGGGTAAGCGACATCAAAAATTTGGTACGCTTTGATTGCAATCAACCACCTTACAATTTAATCACTCGGGGTATTGAGGATGAACTACTACCGCTCTGCGCTAGCGAAAGGGTAGGCGTATGTGTTTACAATCCACTGGCGGGCGGTTTACTTACCGGTAAGCATGACCCAAGTTGGCCTCCAACTGAGGGCACCAGGTTCAGCAACAAGCGCCAGGGAAAGGTCTACACTAACCGATACTGGTCACCCAACAACTTTGAGGCGGTTGCCCGCTTAAAAGAAGCTGCAGAGAAGCATGGTCATAGTATGGCTCAGTTTTCCCTTGCTTGGATACTGAAAAACAGTATCATAACTTCTGTCACCTGCGGGGCCAATTCCATTAAACAGCTTGAAGAGAATGTTAGCGCGATTGATGTAACTCTGACTGAAGAGGAACTTAAGGTCTGTGATGAGGTCTGGCTTCAGCTCAGGCCGCCACGATTCTATTACGGTGCGCAACAGCTTCACCGATTATGATATTCTAATAACCCGAAAGGCAGAGTCCCACGGGTTTACCCGTGGGTATCTACTTTATGAAGATGATAAAGGAGGTGATCGGCCTAAATAGTAAACGAACGCGGTATCAGAGCAAAGTAATCGAAGGAAGGAGAAAAAATCTTGTGTGGAATGTTGTCGATCTTACCTTTACGGTTCGGGACCACTGGCGCTGGCCGGTAAAGCTTACCGCGATACCTGCTAAGGATAGGAATTATTTTTTGCGGTGGTACATGTATCTTATGATACATTGCTTTACCCAGGTTGATGCCCCACTCCACTATCTGCCAGACGGGGACTCTATTGAAAAGGTGCCCCTGGATAAATTCATGGGCGAAGCGGCAATCGTCAACCTGTCGCACTTAGGTGAAAGCACCGGGGTAACTGCGGCGGAGTTAGAAAAACATGGCCAGCACATTAGAGAAGGCGATATCGCCCTTATACGTACCGACTGGCCACTGAAATGCGACTATATGACCAAGGACTTCTGGGGTAAAGCACCTTATATGGAACGCGATGCCTGTGAATGGTTGGTTGGGCGTAAGATTAAGGCTTGGGGTGGTGATTTCCCCTGCGATTATATTTTACGAAACGATGTCATTGATCCAGCCCGCACAATCAATGCCAAGATAGAGGATAATGTTACCCACGACGTCTTCTTTAAGGAAGGAATCATACAATTTGAATACATCATCAATCAGCACCTTCTAACGAAAAATCACGTAAATTTCTTGGCCCTACCTCTTAAGATTGAGGGTGCCGACGGTTCACCGGTAAGAGCGATTGCCTTCGAGGAACCACTCGGCTCTGAGTTGTAGGTATAGGGAAGATCGCTTAATATGCTTGAGTGTATTACAGATATTTTGCGGAAGAGCCTATTGAGGTAAAGGTATATCAAAGAGCAATCCATGACTATAATGAGATGCCTCTTGACACAGATAACTTGAACACGAAAGACAAATAAAGCAAGGTTTTAGGGATTAACGTGGTTCACCCTTTTATCTCTCTGCCTACCCAGCCGTCGGCATACTCCTTGGCCTCATCGTTATTCATACCGGCATATTTCAGACACATTATTTTCAAGCCGAAAGCCTAGCGCGGTAGAACACGCCCACGACTGGGCCACAAGCTAAGGTAACAATAAGCCATAAGGAGAGGGGATCGAGGAAGTGAGGTCACCCAATAAAACGTGGTACCAAATAATGTTAATTACTTACCATCCAGTTTTTGCTTTATCGTCTCAGCCAACTGACCGGGTGAGAGTCCGAACTGCTGTAAAAGCTCTTGGTAGGTTGCCGAGTGGATGAACTGGGGTCGCCCGCTGGCATCAAGACCATTGATGGACAGCAGCCGGACGGTATCTATCGTCTCCTTAGACTTGAAAATAGCTTTCTGGTATTCCGCCCAGATATAGCCGTTGTTATGTTCGGCCACCACCAGTAATTTCCCGGAGCGGTAGAGATCAAGCAGTAACTTCTCATCTATTGACGGCATATCCACCACGCCCACCTTAACTCCGTACTTTTCCAGTTCCCCGGCGGCGGCCAGTGCCTCATGCACGCCGCGCCCGCTACTGATAATCACCACCTGGTCGTCAGGGTTCTCTTTGAGGACATACCCTCGGCCGAACTCAAATTGGAAGCCGCTATCGTAGATAACGCCGGCCGGCGCGCGCATAATTCTCACGTAGACCAGCCCCTTGTTACCCTCCATAATCCACTTCATTATCCCGAGTAACTGGTTGGGGCAGGAGACGTCGATGATTTTCAGATGGGCGATGCCGCTAAAAATAAGGTTATCGTCATTACCCATGTGGGTAGCGCCGTTAGTGTTCGCCTCGAAGTTCGGCGCCGTAGCGATATAAGTGATATCCAAGCCGTGTCCCTCGCTGAGCCAGCCGCCCTTGGTCACCATCGCCTCCAGTCTTTCCTGGTAGCCGATGGCAATTCGACGCAGGACCCGCCAGTCAAAGAACGGGCAGAAGGTACTCACCCAGGTATTGTAACCCATCACGGCAAAAGCCTCGCCGATACCCATCATATTGGGCTCGGCAACGCCCACATTAAACGCCCGGTTCATATCCACGAAGCCGACCCCGGCTTCAAGTCCACTGGTCGAAGCCAAGTCTGCATCCAAGGATACCACCTTCGGGTCTTGGGCAAAGACCTTCATAGCGGCGGTAATGACACCAACGGCGGCGTGTTCCTTCTTCTTATCCAGCTGAGGAAGCTGACCAGCATCATAGGCTATCTTCTTGTTCCGCGGGGGCGCCGGTCTTGTCTTTACCGGCACAACCACCGTCTTGACCTCGACCGCTTTCTTCTCTTCAATCACGATGTCCAGGTTCATTCCCTTGGCCAACGCCCGGAGCTCCTCCCGAACCACCCCACCCTCACCTCCGATCCCTAATCTGTTAAAAAAGTCAAGAAACCCAGCCATTCTATCCACCCGCCTCTGCGTCTGCAGAGCCAGTTCCTGCTCCGTCATGACGTCTGGCATGGTGACTTTATGGTCGGTCATAAAACTGGAGAACCCGCCGAACCCTTTACGTGTCCGGCAGATGATAGCCGTGGGCCGGCCGTCACGCGGGTTATACTTAAATGCCTGCAGCGCCTCCAGAACGGTGCTGTACTGCGTGCCGTCAACATTAAAGACCCGCCAGCCGAAGCAGGCAAACCTCTTGTCCAAGTCGAGCAGCGGGAAGACAAGCTGTTTGGTATCGTCCAGCTGGCCGGCATTTTTATCAACCATGACGCACAGGTTATCCAGCTTTTTATAACTAGAAAACATGACCGCTTCCCAGATAATACCTTCCTGCAGTTCTCCATCCCCGTTCAGGCAGAACACATCGTAGTGGGGGATTTTTTTACCCACCAAGGCCAGCCCCTCGGCCACACTCAAACCTTGGCCCAGAGGCCCGGTGGAGATATGAAAACCGGGTAGAATCGGGCCGGGGTGGCCGTTGAGTATGCTCCCAGCGCCCCGGGAATTCTTCAGCACCGAGCGGTCGAAATAACCGAGATCGGCGTAAATAGAGGCCATGGTGGCCACAGCATGCCCTTTACTCAGCACAAACAGATCCTGCCCCTGCTTCGTCGGGTTGGCCACGTCATAATCCATTAGCCCACCGTAATAGAGCGCCACCGCCGGGATGGTTGCCGAAAAAGCACCGCCAATGTGGATAGTTTTATCTATCGCTTCACGGCACTGCTCCAAGGTGAGAATACGGATGTCAGCGTCCTTGATTTCCAGAAGTCTGGTCAGACCGACCCGCCTAAGGTATTCGCTAATCTCGGTCACGCGCATTATCTTACCTCCCTATTATTCTTCACTTTCTCCCCAGTATTTCTTCACCAGTGCCAGGTCATGTGGCGCTCTCCGACCCACACATCCCTCCCGCGGACATAACTGGCAACTTTCAAACTTGTTTTCGTTGGGGAAAAATACCCCGGAAACCGACTTTATCGGCATCATCAAGCACCTGTCGGTCAGTTTCACCCCAATTAATTCCTCAACATTACCAAAGAGAGAAAACAGTACTTTTTGCTGGGTTATCGGCCAGACATTTGCGGCTCCAGAACCTGGAGACATCCTTGACATCTGTCAACAGGCGTGTTTTTCCCTCAGGTAATCATGAAGATAGATGAGCGACGAGTGTACCAGCATCTCTTTAATCTGGTCCATCAAATAAAATCTCATAAACTCGTGGGGTGGGATATCTATTTCATCCACTTCTCTACCACAGGTGACCACATAGGGATAAACGGTATCTATCTCATCCAGGTTGACCCGGAGGACACGGCTGGTAAACCTTACTCCGTCAATCTCCAGCGAATCACCATTTTTCTTCTCCACCGGTGAAATCTTGAAGACCGCTTTCGGCCTAGCAACGGCACGGGCAAGCCCAATTAATTCCCGTATGTTCTCTTCAATACCTTCATTTCTACTGCGCAGACGCATCCGTTTTACCATCGATTCCAAGTCTATCCTGACCGGAATATTATCCAGTATTTCCATACCAACGCTCCTTTTCTAAAAATGCCTGACTTCAGCGTCCTTTCCGACCACCGCGAGCCACTCTCTTCTGATTAGAGCGCAAGTCAGTCCGATAGTCAGGTGCCATGATATTGAGCACCAGGCTGAGACGGGGGTCGGCCAGCCGGGAGCTAATGGGACTCTCTATTTCATCCAGGGAACAGGTAGTGGTAAGTATGGTGGCCAGCCGGGCGTTGTAGCGATAGTTAATCACCTGATAGAGCTTTTCCTGTGCCCAGAGGGTAGTTGACTGCTCACCGAAGTCATCAAGAATGAGCAGCGGCGCATTCTTAACACTTTCAAAGAGCTGGTCATAGGAAACCTGACTCTCCGGATTGAAGGTGGCGCGCAGGTGGTCCAAGAACTCCGGCACGATGATAAACAGGGCGGGTTTACCCGCCTGTAGGCAGTAGTTGGCAATGGCCGCCGCTAGGTGAGTCTTACCGCAACCGGTAACGCCCTGAAACACCAGCCAGCCCTCAGGGGACTGGGCGAAGCTAATCGCTTCCCGGTAAGCGTGCTCCAGATTCTCGCGCTGCTCCGGCGACAGATTCACTCGCTTATAGTCAAAGTTATCAAAGGTCATCCTTTTCAGCAGTTCCAGTCCCAGGCCGCCGGTATAGCTCGGCGAGGACGACGAATTCTCTTCCACCACATAGGTGCGGCACAGCCGGGAGTCAGTGAGCCGGGTATGCAGCCTCTCTTCTAGCTTCTCCAGAGGCACGATGGCCACCACTACCGTGGGCAGTTCACAGTTAAAGCGGTGAGTAAACAGCTGGTCCAGCTTCTCCCTGGACCAAGGAGTACCGGTCTGGACTCCCAGGTCGTCCAGGACCAGCAATGGGGCATTACGCATCTGATTAAAGAAATCATCGTAGGGCATCTCGCTCTCCAGACTATAGGTGGCCCGCAGGTTATCCAGAAGGTCGGGCACCGTCATGTAGAAAATGGGATAGCCCCGGCCCAGGCGCTCGTTGGCAATGGCCGCTGCCAAGTGAGTCTTGCCGCAGCCGCTGGGTCCGCTCAGGACGAGCCACCCTTCGGGCGCGGCGGCAAACGCTCTGGCCGCTTCGTAAGCGCGTCTGAATTTCTCCTGATTTACCGAGTCGCCGCTTCGGCCCTGGGGAACCAGGTTAGCGAAAGTAAGACGGGAAAGCGGACCGAGGTTACTGTATTTTTGTAGGCGGTCCTGCCGTACCCTCCCCGGCTCCTTCCGAGTGCAACAGCAGGCAACAACTTGGCTGTAATCCGGCTTCCCCGAAGGCAGGAGCGGGTGAACAAACCCGGCCTCTCGGCAGACCGGGCAGTCCGAGGCCGGTGAAGTTTCTCCTTCAGCGCCGGACCATATGTCCGTATTTACCTTTGATGTATTTGTCTGGGTCTGTCTTAGAATATCGCCGATGTGTTCCATCATCTTTACCTTCCGCTGACCAGCGTTCCAGAATCCGGACGATATACCGGATGTTTCTTTTATTAAGAGAAACCGCCTCTTTGACAGCATCTTTAATCCAGGCTTCCGGATACAGTTTCTCCGCCTCACAGAGTTCCTCGGCAATCATCGGAGTCAGCATCCCGATGTTTTGCTCATAAAGCGTGAAAATGTCCGGTCTTTCCTCAACGGCCACGAGGGCTGGTTGCCCGGCCCTCAATCCGCTTAACCTGACCTCACCGCTCTGAATCCTAGCCACCACCTCCCGGTTAGACTCGGTATTCAGTAAATAGATGTCCTCGGATGTCCCGCTCCGGTCCAGTGCCAGATGAATGACCGTTCCTCGCCGGACAGCCATCTCCAAGGCGTTACGCAGCACTTCGCCCGGCGGCCGGGTGTCCCGGCCCAGTCCGCTCATCAGGTTGGCGCTCCTCAACAGCTCGCTAAGGGTAACGAAACGGGGGTAGCCTCGCTTGCGGTAAAGTACGGCCATCAGGTACAGGGTTACCTTCAACTCGGTCATATCGTTTATTCGAGGTAGCAGCGTGCTGAAGAAAAGGTTGGGCACAGAGGTAAACTCCATCCTGGCCGGAAAGCCTTTAAACTCATCCATGTGAACTCAGTCCTTGCTGTTTTTACCCAATTTTACTACCCGAAATCTGGAGCGTCATTAAACGTTTTATAATAAACTCGGCTCTTCACTGGTAAAGTTATAGAATCTGGCCAGGCTATGCCGGAAACGTAGCTTTATCCGGCCGGTAGGCCCGTTACGGTGCTTGGCGATGATAATATCGGCTTCCTCTCGCGGGTATTCTTTATCCGGGTGCTGACTTTGCCATTCCTCTTCGGTGTGGTACCACTCTTCCCGGTAGATAAGCAAGACGACATCAGCATCCTGCTCAATACTACCGCTTTCCCGCAGATCGGAAAGCTGCGGTACGTGTGAAGCGCGCCACTCCACCGCCCGGCTGAGCTGGGAGACCGCCATCACCGGCACATTCAGGTCACGAGCTAGTGCCTTGAGGGAACGGGAGATATAGCTGATTTCCTGGACCCGGTTTTCCCCTCGTCCTTCACCTTGCATCAGCTGCAGGTAGTCAACAATAATAAGGTCAACCGGGTGCTCATAGTGAAGACGGCGGGCCTTACTCCTTAGTTCGGCTACCCGGAGCTGAGGGGAGTCATCAATATAGACGGCCGATTCTGAGAGGACGCCGGTGGCTTCCATAATACGTCTCTCCTCATCCTCGTTATGCTGCCCGAAACGGACCTTCTGGGAATTAACCCCGGCCTCGCTGGAGAGCAGACGCAGGACCAATGACTCCCGCGCCATCTCCAGGCTGAACAGGGCCACGCAGGCCTTTTTCTCCACGGCCACGTTCCGAGCGATGCCGAGCGCCAGGCTGGTCTTACCCATACTTGGCCGGCCGGCCACAATAATCAGGTCAGAGCGCTGAAACCCACCCAGAAATTCGTCCAGACCGACAAAATTAGAGAGCACGTAGGGTATCGGCTCTTGAGGCGCTCCCTCCTCTTCGGAGGCAGACACGGCTTCAAAATACTTGTCCAGAACTTGACGGATATGCGTAAAGTCCCGCGGGCTCTGCCCGTGGCGCAGTCGAAATAAAATATCTTCCGCCCGGCTGAGACTAGCGTCAACATCCGAGCCAGATTCGTAGCCAACGGCCGCAATCTGGTCGGCGGCACCAATCAGGCCGCGCATCACCGAGAGGCGATAGACTATCTGGGCGTAATGCTCAATATCCAGAGAAGTGGGGCAGGCGGCTATCAGGTGGCTCAGGTAGGCGGCACCACCACATGACTCCAGCTTGCCCTGGCGCGCCAACTCCTGCGCCACCGTTATCTGATTGATGGCTTCATTACGCTCGTAAAGCGACAGGCAGGCCTGGTATAGCCACTTCGCTTGCTCATGATAGAAGTCCAGCGGCTGAAGAAAGGTGGCGATGCGATAGATGGCCGTGCCATCTATCAGCAGCGAGCCGATTACCGCTTCCTCGGCGTCAAGATCATGCGGCGGTAACTTATCGCCATTCATGCTAGCCCGTCTCTCCTTTCTCTTCCGGCCTTTCGACCGCTATTTCCTCTCCGTCTCTTATCTCCACCTCTACCTTCTCTCTCTTGGTCTTACTTTTCTTCTTCTCCTTGCCTTCCTTTTTCTCCCCCGATCCTGCTGGTACCGGAAAGCCCGTTTTCTCCACTACTTCTGCCGCCGCTCCTATCTTCTCCGCTTTAGGCTTGCTCACTTTCTTCTTCTTGCTTTCCCTTTTCTCCTTATCCTCGCCCTTCTTCGCCTCTTCCGTCACGGTAAGCTTTATCCCAGGAATGATATCTTTGGTCAGCCTAATGGTTATCTCATAGCTACCTATTTCACGGATGGGCTCGTCCAGCTCTATTTTCCTTTTATCCACCGCCAGGCCGGTACTCCGGTACAGCTCTTCGGCGATATCCGCGTTGGTAACCGAGCCGTAGAGCCGGTCTTCCTTCCCGGTCCGAGCTTTCAGAGCAATCTGCTGCCCTTCCAGCTGTCTAGCCAGTTCGGTCATTTCCATTTCTATCTGGGCCTGAAGATGGGCCTTCTTTTTCAACCGCGCCTCAACGATATTCGCCGCCTGCACGTCCGCCAGTATGGCCAGCTTTTTCGGAATGAGAAAGTTCCGGGCATAGCCGTCAGCCACTTCTTTAATCTCACCAGTTTCCGCAATATCCGACACGTCCTCAATAAAAACGACCCTCATAATTTTCTCCTTTGTAAGTGATTATACTTCATCCGAAAACAAAAACCTACGGGTCTGGAAAGCCAACACCTTGAAAATTTCCCCAGGAAAAATCTTATTCGGCGATGAATTTCTCGGCATAGACCGCCGCCGTTGCGCCGTCACCGGTAGCCGCCACCACTTGGCGAATCGAGTTGGCGCGTATATCACCGGCGGCGAAAATGCCCGGAACTCCCGTCTCCATCTTCTCATTGGTAATGATGGCACCTCTAGTATCCAGGGGTAAGCTGTCTTTAAGATAGCCCGTGTTGGGGGTGGATCCGAGGGCGATAAAGATGCCGGGGACATCCAGAGTGGACTCTTCGCCATTCCGCACGTTACGTAGTCTCAGCCTTTCCACTTTAGCCCCACCCTCAATAACCGCCACCACGGTATTCCACCGGAATTCAATTTTTGGTTCGGCGAAGGCTCTTTCCTGCAGAATGGAAGTCGCTCGTAACTGCTGACGACGGTGTAACACCGTAACCCGGGCGGCAAACTTGCTGAGGTACATGGCGTCACCAATGGCGGCATTGCCGCCACCCACCACCGCCACCGGCACATCCCGAAAGAAAGCGGCATCACAGATAGCGCAGTAAGCCACCCCTCGTCCGGTAAACTCTTCTTCTCCCGGAACATCCAGTTTGACCCGGTCGGAGCCGCTGGCAATAATCACCGTCCTGGCGGTAAAGTCTCCCTCGGCAGTTTTGATTACTTTTCGCTTTCCTTCAAGTTTCAGGCCGATAACCTCGGCGAGCAACACCTCCAGGCCGTATTTTTTAGCCTGCTCGTCCATCAGTCCCGCCAGTTCCGGTCCACTGATACCCTGCGGAAAACCGAGATAGTTTTCCACCAACTCGGCGTTCACTATCCAACCACCGGCGGCCACTCTCTCCAAGAGCAAACTGCGCAGCCTAGCCCGGGCCGCGTAAAGCCCGGCCGCCAGGCCTGCCGGACCGCCGCCGATAATAATCACATCATATTCCCGGTCGCCCATTGGTCACGCTCCTCGTGGTCTTGGTATTGCCTGCGGAATATCCGGCCTAGCCCAGAACGTCATCCAAGCTACGCTTCAGGTCAGCCTTGGGCCGAAAGCCGACTAGGTTGGAAACCAGGTTTCCGTCTTTAAATATAACCAAGCTGGGGATACTCATGATGCCATATTTACTCGCCGTCTTAGGGTTCTGGGCAACGTCCAACTTGGTGAAGCTTACCCGACCTTCATATTCCCCGGCCAGTTCCTCCACTATCGGCGCCACCATGCGGCACGGTCCGCACCAGTCCGCCCAGAAGTCAACCAACACTGGTGTCTTGACCTGCAGTACCATCTGGTCAAAGTTATCATCATTAACTTCAACTGGCTTACTCATGAATTTCCTCCTTAATTACCTGTGATATATTGTGTTCCGCCATATGCTTGGCGATACCAATGGCATTTTTAATCGTCTTCGCCCGACTGCGGCCGTGGGCAATGATGATATTACCGTTCACCCCCAGCAGACACGCCCCACCATGCTCCTGGTAGTCTATGCGGTTAACCCAAGAACCAAGCCCCACGTCGCGAAGCAGGTCACGCCCCCGAAAATGGTAGACATTGGAGATGAGATGCCCTATCTGCCGCGTGGAACTCAAAAAAGTATCACTCATACCCTCAATAGTCTTGAGCACGATATTGCCGGTAAACCCGTCGGTAACCACGACATCAGCCGTCGCCTTCAAGATATCATGGCCCTCGACATTACCGATAAAGTTCAATTTTTTATTACTTTTCAGGAGCGGGTGGGTCTCCTGAACTAGCTGGTTACCTTTGTTTTCTTCTTCGCCAACGCTGAGCAGACCGACGCGCGGCGACTTTACGCCGAGAACACGTTGGCAGTAGACTGCGCCCATCTCAGCAAACTGGACCAGATGATTCGGCCGACAGTCAACATTGGCACCGGCATCTATCAAGAGGACCGGAGTGGACGGCGTGATATCCATGATACAGGCGATGGCCGGGCGTTCAATACCGGCTACCTTGCCTAGGCCGAACAGCGCCGCCCCTAGAACCGCTCCGGTATTACCCGCGGAGATAAAGGATGAAGCTTTACCTTCCTTTACTAGGTTAACTCCAACGACTATGGAAGAGTTCGGCTTACCGCGGATGGCTTTTACCGGTGACTCGTGAGACCCGATGACCTGGCTGGCATTCACGATAGTGAGGCCCGACTTCCGCAGCTGGCGGCCCAGCAGCACATGGAGCACGTTTTTCCGACCCACCAGCTTAACTTCTACCTCGTACTCCTGGACCGCTTTCAGTGCTCCTTTAACAACTTCGTGGGGAGCGTAGTCCCCACCGGCGGCATCTACGGCAATTATCATCTACTTCCTCGATTAAGATTCCCACCCAGATTACTTTCCCCGCTTAAACTCCTCTTTAACCCGGCTGACTATTTCCGGACGGATGAGCAGGTCAACTACCGTCATGGCCATTGCTTTGGCCGCGTCCAGAAGCCCGCGGGAGCCCGCCTCCGAGACCGCCGCCTGGGCAAACTCGGGAGAATGACCCAATATGTTGATCGGGGCGATAGCCACTATAGGATGAATGCTGGGCACAAGCTGGCTCACATTGCCCATATCACTGCTGCCAAAGCGGTTTGTGGGATCGGAGAGAGCCACCTTTCGGCCCAGAGACTGCATATTCCGCCGGAAGAGCCGCGCCAGAGCTAGATCATTGCGCATAGCCGAGTAGCGTACTTTCCACCACTTGTACTCCAAGCGGGCACCGCTGGCCGTGGCGGCACCTTTGAAACAGCTGATAACCCTCTCTTTCAGTTCGTCCAGATAGCTGTCATCCTCGGCGCGTACGATAAAAATCCCCGCGCTGTGGGCCGGGACAATGTTGGCGGCTTCACCACCATCGGTAATGATACCATGGATACGGGCCTTGTCCCGGATATGCTGCCGCAGCGAGTTGATGGCGTTAAACGATTGCAGCATCGCCTCCAGGGCATTAATACCTTCTTCCGGCCGGGATCCGGCGTGCGCTGGCTTCCCGAAAAACTCCGCTTCGAAGAAATGCAGGGCCAGCGCATTGACGGTAGCCGTGTCCCGTACCCCCGGGTGCACCATCATAGCCACGTCCACGCCATCAAAGGCGCCATGCCGGGCCATGAGCACTTTGCCCCCCTGCATCTCCTCTCCCGGCGTACCCATCACCAGGACACTACCCCCACACCGGTCCACCGCCAGTTTGGCCGCCACCCCCGCGCCAACAGCGCTGGTGGCAATCAGGTTATGCCCGCAGGCATGACCGATTTTAGGTAAAGCATCATACTCCGCCAGGATGGCGATAACCGGTCCACCCTGCCCGTAGCTCGCCCGGAAAGCGGTGGACAGTCCGTAGATACCCGCTTCGACGGTAAAGCCGTTCTCTCTGAGGTAATCAGCCAGCCAAGCCATGGCCTTACTTTCCTTCAGGCCCGTTTCCGGGTTAGCGTGTATCTTCCGACTCAGCCCATCGAGCGATTGACGGCGACTTTCTACCTCACCGACCACCTCCGCCTTCAACTCGCCTACGTCCAAACTCATCTCCTTACCGAAATGATATGCCAATCATCTATTATAACCCAATACCCGCTCCGATTTCCAGACTTTACCCCCGGTCTATAGAGGACAAATTTTAAGGCTGCCGCTTTGACTTTTGCGGACCAAACCGAGTACATTATAATACGATAGCTTCTCAGAAATTATGCCAGCCGGATCCACCAGAAATGGGAAAGCCCAGCCAAAATCGTCAAATGAGCAACACGATTAAACTTTGAGGAGGGTATTAAAATTGACCGAAAAGCAATTTAAAGTACTACGGGTGGAGAAAGAGAGAGACATGGTCTCGAGGGCGGAAGAGGTGACCGAGCTGGCCAGGATAAATGCCGAGGTAGTGGACGTTATCTGTAATACCGAGGACGAGATAATCACCGCGGCCCAAGATGCCGAAATCATACTGGTGGTCTTCGCGCCGATGACCCGCCATGTCTTGGAGTCACTGCCAAATCTGAAGGCAGTCGTGCGCTACGGCATCGGTTATGACACCATTGACGTTACCGCCGCCACCGACAACAACGTCCTAGTGGTCAATATCCCCGATTTCTGCCTAGAAGAAGTCTCCAACCATGCCATTACCCTGCTTCTCGCCTTAAGCAGCCACCTGTTATCGCTAAATGAGGGAACGAAGCAAGGCCGCTGGCGTGAGGCGCAACGCTCCCGGGCAACGACGATGGCGCCCTACGAGCAGACATTAGGACTAGTCGGCTGCGGCCAGATAGGGCGTATGACCGTCCGAAAAGCACAATGTTTTGGCTTAAAGATACTGGGTTACGACCCTTATCTCGATAAATCCTTGGCCAAAAAGTACGGAATAACCCTGGTGAGCCTACCTGAGTTACTGAAAGAGTCGGACTATGTCTCGGTGCACGCTCTCCTCAACCAGGAAACCCGACACTTAATCGGGGAAAAGGAATTCCGGCAGATGAAACCAACCGCCTTTTTCATCAATACCGCCCGAGGCGCCCTAGTTGACGAGCCGGCGCTGATTAAAGCCCTACAGGAAAAGTGGATTGCCGGCGCCGGGCTGGACGTCTTTGAACAGGAACCGACCGACCCGAACAACCCGCTGCTCAAAATGGACAACGTCCTGGTCAGTCCCCATTGCGCCAGTCATAACGTAGCGTCTTTGAGACGACTGAAGACCTGTGTGGGGCAGGAGGCCGCCCGGGTGCTCACCGGGCGGTGGCCCAAGAACGTGGTCAATAAAACGGTCAAGTCGAAGGTTAGCCTAGTCAGAGAAGACTGAAGCGGAACTACCGTTTGCCTCAGAGGTTTGACATAGACAACTTTAAAAAGGGGACTTTATGAGGTATGACCTGCTGATTAAAGGCGGAAGGGTGATTGACCCAGCGCAGAACATAGATGATAAGCGGGATATCGCCATCAGCGGCGATAAAATCTCGGCCGTGGCCAGGGATATTCCTTCGCTGGAGAGCCAGCAGATAATTGATGCCAGCGACAAGATAGTCACCCCAGGGCTTATCGATATGCACTGCCATGTTTACCATGGCGGCACCAAAGGAGGCGTCAATCCTGACGCCGCCGGCGTCAGGCAGGGGGTGACCACATTGGTGGACGCCGGGAGTGCCGGCGAGGCCACCTTCGGCGGACTACCTAAATATGTCATCCCCTCGGCCCGCACCACCGTTTTCTGCTTCCTCCACCTCGGCTCCCAGGGACTTACCGTCGTGCCCGAGCTGAGGGACCGAGAAGAGATTAACCTAGAGGCCACCGCCGAAACTATCGAAGCTAACCTAGACTTAATCAAGGGTATCAAACTACGCCTGGTGGGCAATGTCGTGACCAGCGACGGGGTTGAAGTGGTCAAAATGGCCAAGCAGACCGCCAAAAAGTTCGGCCTACCCGTTATGGTACACATCGGGGACGTCAAGAAGCAGATATCACCGACGCTAACCCAGGAATTTCTCCCACTGATGGAACCGGGCGATATCTTAAGTCACGTTTATACCGCCCAAATGGGCAGCATTCTGCGCCCGGACGATACCATCATGCCCGAGCTACGGGAGGCTATGGAGAGAGGGGTGATTCTAGATGTGGCCGAGGCGTGTAATTTCAGCTCCGAGGTAGCCCGAAAGGCTTTGGCACAGGACATCTTCCCCACCACCCTGAGCACCGATGTCGGCCTGCCGTCAATCACCGGTCCGGTATACGGCCTGACGGTAACCATGTCCCGATTCCTGGCGCTGGGACTAGATATGAAACAGCTGGTAGAAAAGACCACCATCAACCCCGCCCGCGCCCTTCGCATTGATAACAGTAAAGGCAACCTCAAACCGGGGATGGACGCCGACGTTTCCGTCTTGGAACTCCGATCCGGCACCTGGGAACTGGTAGACGCCGAGCAGCAGGTCACCGAGACGGATACGTTGCTCGCCCCCAGCATAACGGTAAAGTCAGGACAGTTAATACCAGCCAAGCCAGTAGCCCAACCGAAACCGATAAACTAAGGAGGTAAAAGTACTGAAAAGACGCCTTTGGGAGCCGTTTCGGCTGGGGCAGATGGATCTTAAAAACCGGATAGTGATGCCTCCGATGGTAACCCGGTACGGCAGCGAAAACGGGTTCGTCACCGAGCGCACCCGGAACTACTACGAAGCGCGAGCCCGCGGCGGCGCGGCCCTACTCATCGTAGAGGCCACCTATATCCACCCGTACGGGCATGCTTTCCCTAACCAGCTGGGTATCAGCGATGACGGGTTTATTCCCGGCCTGGGTGAACTGGTCCAAGTGATCCACCGCCACGACGCCAAGGCCGCCATCCAACTACATCACGGCGGCCGGACGGCCAAATCAGAGCTGACCGGAATGCCCTCGGTGGCCCCATCGCCACTGGCCATCCCCGGCGGTGAAGTACCCCGAGAACTCACCATTGAGGAGATAGCCCAAATCGTTACCTACTTCGCCCGAGCTGCCATCAGGGCTAGGAAAGCCGGATTTAACGGTGTGGAAATCCACGGAGCACACGGCTACCTCATTGACCAGTTCTTGTCCCGCGCCTCCAACCGACGGCAGGACATTTACGGAGGTGACCTAACCAACCGGGTAAGGTTCCTTATTGAAATAATCAAGGCGGTGAAAGAAGCAGCGGGCAGAGATTATCCCGTCTGGTGCCGCATCAACGGCCAGGAATACGGGGTAGAAGAAGGAACAACACTGAAGGAAGCGCAGGAGACGGCCCGAATGGCCCAGGAGGCTGGTATTAATGCCGTCCACGTTTCCGCCTTTGGACCCACCTCACCGGTTAACCTTACTTCTCCTGCCTTCCGACCCGCCGTCATCGAAGATCTGGCCACCGAGATTAAAAAAGCAGTCTCCGTACCGGTAATCGCCGTGGGCCGAATCTCTCCCGAGGCCGGAGAAAGGATTCTAAAAGAGGGCAAGGCGGACCTTATCGCCATCGGGAAGACGCTCTTGGCCGACCCGGAATTTCCCGACAAAGTAGCCTCCGGCCGGCGTGAAGATATTACCCCATGTATCGTCTGCATGGGCTGCCGAGATGACCTGCGTTCCACGACAATCGCCGGCATCAGGTGCTCCGCCAACGCCGCGCTGGGCAAAGAAGCCGAATATAAAATTACCCCGGCCAAAAGGCCGAGGAAGGTCCTCGTTGTCGGCGGTGGTCCGGCGGGCATGGAAGCCACCCGTGTAGCCGCTCTGAGAGGCCATCGGGTAATCCTTTACGAGAAGGAACCTGTGCTAGGCGGCCAGTTACTCACCGCCACCGTCTCACCGCATAAAGACAGAATCAAACCTCTGGCGGAATACCTAAAAACACAGGTAAAAAAGCTTGGCGTTGAAATCAACCTAGGGACAGAAGTCACCACCGTGCTGGTCGAGCAGATTGATCCACAGGCCGTTGTTCTGGCTACCGGCGTAACTACCTTCACCCCGGAGATTCCCGGACTGAACCAAGCCCATCCTGTCCACGCTACGGACGTCCTGGCGAACCGGGTAGCAGTGGGGAACCGAGTGGTCGTCATTGGCGGAGAGCTGGTCGGTTGCGAGACGGCCGAGTTTTTGGCGCAAAAAGGAAAGAAGGTTACCATCACCCGCCGGAGCCCGGAAATAGCGCTGGGGGTAAAGCCTTCCCTGAGAGCTTTTTCCCTGGATAGACTGCGGCAAGAGGGTGTTACCCTACTCCCCGGGATTACCTACCAGCAAGTTACCCCGGACGGCCTAGTGGTCACCACTAAGGAAGGAGAGAAGAAGACTATTGCCGCCGATAACATTGTCCTAGCCGCAGGGTCAACTTCCAACAATAAGCTATACCAAGAATTTGAGGGAAAGGTACCCGAGGTCCATCTCATTGGCGATTGTTCTGAACCACGGACAATACGCGATGCTATCGCTGATGGCTTTCGCATCGCCTGCCAGCTCTAGACCCCGGAGAATAAAGAGAAGGCCATGTTCCCAGAGCAAGAAAATGATCACCTGACCAGAGGGACATTGTGGCTTTTGCTGGCCGGTATTTTTCTCGTTTCACTCAGCCTACTCGCCTTTGAAATAACCCTCACTCGACTCCTTTCGGTAATGCTCCTCTACCACTATGTCTTCGCCGTGGTCTCTCTGGCCTTGCTGGGACTGGGAGCCGGCGGCATCTTCGTTCACTTTTTCCGACCGCGGGTACCTGCCGGGAATGAGCGGTTTGGCTCCCTAGCCCTACTGGCCGGCCTGATTTCACTGTCGATACCTCTTTCCGTAATCCTCATGATTCAGCTCGGCTACGTAGAGAGCCTCCGGGACAATATCCTGCTCTACTGCCTCCTTTCATTTATCCTTTTCTTCCTTACCGGCATACTCCTAGCCGAGGTCTTCCGCATGTTTCCCGCCATCAGTGCCCTAGCCTATGGCGCCGACCTAGTGGGCGCTGCGATTGGCTCCCTCGGAGTCATTTTCCTCCTGGATGCCATCGGCGGGATAAACACCAGTTTATTCCTCGGCCTAGCAGCGGGCATGGCCGCACTGCTTTTCACAGTGAAGGTACTGGGGAGAAACACCAAGCGGGCGATAATACCGACGGCCAGCCTCCTGATAGTATCCGCTCTGCTGGGGGCCAATCTGGTTGGAGCTTATTTACCTGATATCCCCGTTATCGCCACCAGTTCGGTCAAGGAAATACGTCATGCCCTATATGGGTCTGCTTCCTCCACCGGGGAAATAACCGAAACGAGGTGGAGTGCCTTTGGCCGCACTGATTTAGTCGAGTTCGGCGATTACCCCGACCTGATGAGAATCTACATCGACGGCACCGCCGGTTCCCCTATGTACCGATTCGGCGGTGACTTCAATACGCCGAGTCCTACCATTGATAGTCTGAAAGCCGACTTCACCGGGTATTTCCCCTTCTTTTTCCTGTCAAAAGAAGAAAGGAACAACGCCCTCGTCATCGGACCGGGAGGTGGCCGGGATATCCTTCTGGCGCTGGCGGGAGGAGTGAAACAAATCACCGCCGTCGAGGTGAATAAAGACCTGGTAGAAATAGTGCGGGAATATGCTTGGTTTAACGGTGGCATCTATACCGACTTCGAGAATGTTGACGTGGTCGTTGACGAGGGGAGAAATTTCCTCAAACGCCAGAAGGTGAAGTATGACATTATTATGCTCAGCCTCCCAGTTACCCAGACCAGCCGAAGCCTGGAAGGTTACTCCTTAACCGAGAATTTTCTGTTCACCACGGAATCCATCAACGACTATCTGGAGCACCTGACCGACGAAGGGCGCCTGGTAGTGGTGAGCCATGATGATTTTACCACATGGAAGCTGATTTCCATCTCGCTAGCCGCCCTCGGCGAAAGAGGTATCAGCCACGCCGCAGCCATGAACCAGGTTTACCTACTGGGCCTAAGTTCTCCTGATACCTATCCTCTGTTCGTGCTGAAGAAGTCACCCTTTACGCCGGAGCAATCATTACTACGACACGAGAAAATGAGCCAGCTAGGCTATGAGCCAATTCTATCCTATTTCCCTCACCTCGGGCCGGAGGGAATGACCAACCCAGTGCTTACCGCCCTAGCCCGCGGGCAGATAACCTTCAACGATATCGAGAAGAGGATGGCTGACGAGCCGGGTTTTGATATCAGTCCGGTCACCGACAACAGCCCGTTCTTCTATAAAATTGATGTGGGTCTGCCGTCGCCCGTGTCTCTGGTCTTCTGGTCGTCGCTGGTCATGCTGCTCCTAGTGCTCCTAGGACCGCCCTTATACTGGAAGTGGCGGCCCGTCCAAGAAAAGACGAGCTCGGGAAACCGGAAGGACTTTCGCCAAGGCCCACTCCACCCCATAGTTTTATTTTCCATGCTGGGGGTAGGATTCATGCTAGTGGAAATTTCTCTCATCCAGAGGTTCGTGCTCTTTCTCGGCCAGCCGGTACTATCTTTGGCCGTCCTGCTCTTTTCTATCCTGATGGGTGCCGGCACCGGCAGTCTGTATAGTGGCCGCCTGGCGGCTGGCAGACTAATCCGAGGGATAGCCATTGCCTCCCTATCTATTGCGGCGGTGGTGACCATTTATACTTTTCTCCTTCCCTTTATCTTCCATGAGCTCCTAGGACTGCCTCTGGCCATCCGCCTGCTCGCCGTGGTTATCGCTTTAACCCCGCTGGGTTTTCTTATGGGATTCCCCTTTCCTCTGGGTATAAGAATGCTCAAAGAGATGAAGATGGAGGAATACATACCGTGGATGTGGGGCATTAACGGCATCGGCTCCGTGCTGGGCTCGGTGGCCACCATAGTAATCGCCATAAGCTCTGGCTTTACCGAAGCGCTGCTCATCGGCGCCGGGTGCTATCTCATTGTCTTTCTGACCTTTAGAAAACACCGCCTGAAGATAGCTCAAGCCCAGAATGGTGGCAAACGGCAGGTATCTCCGATACGGAGATAGTCATTAAAAAATGTTTAAAACTGGCCAGCCGGGAGATAAACCTCTTGACAAATCAGAAAAATAATGCTATCTTCCCAAGGGTGAGCCACCCACATATAACGGTAAAAGTACCCCCGTAGAGATGGTATTGCGGCCTTTAAAATAGGAACCGGAAATAGTGCTAGGTAGGCGGGCTCTGCCAGGAGAAACAAGGTTTCCGAACCTTAGGCACAGGTGCTGACCCCTCCCGTGAGCTGCCCTCGGTGTAATCGGGCAAGTGGCACCCCTCGATAGATAGTACGGTGAAAATATGAGAGAAAAACACTGGGCATGGCTACTTACCGATGAGGTTAGCGTTTTGCGAGGCTTGTCCAACGGGGTAAACAGATTCCTGGGAGCCGTATTTGGCATGAAGGTAGTTACTACCGACCAGCTAACAGTCAACCGGCATTGGATAAACCAGACATTATACTTTCAAAGATTATTCAACTTAATAAGGGAAGTGCCTGGGGATATTGTGGAATGTGGCGTAGCATGGGGGGTTAGTTTGGCCCAATTGGCTTTACTGCTAACCGAGGACTCAACCCTGCGGCATATATGGGGCTTCGATTCCTTTAGTGGGCTACCGCACATAACGAAAGAGGACTTGGCTACGGCTGACCCGTTATATTCCGTAAAATCAAAGGGTGGTATTAATATTAAAGAGGAAACTGCTAAAGTTACAGTAGCCAAATTCGGCTTTGATAAGTATTTCATTAGTCAAAAGATAACGCTCGTTAAAGGTTGGTTTGAGGATACTTTACCAGCGTATAGAGGCGATGCTATCGCTTTTCTACATCTGGACCCGGATTTGTACGAATCATATAAAACAGCCTTACATTGCCTCTGGCCCAAAGTTCAAACCGGTGGTGTTGTGTCTCTTGATGCCTACCATAACACCGACATATTGCCAGGGTGTAAAAAAGCGGTAGACGAGTATTTTAATGGCAGGGATGATGTAATACTCTACAAGGACCGTTATTTTAACCGATACTACGCAGTTAAACAGACAGCGCACAATAAATCTATGTGAAAGAGGTAAAACATGATATTAGCACCGGGCTAAATGCTATTAAAAGGTGGTGTCAACCAGATGCAAATAAAACCTAAAATAGGAATGTGCGAAACTCGTTTCAAAGCTAATCCCCACGATTAATTGAATTTTAAAAAAATAGTTTACCCGATACTGGTCAAGAGGAAGATTGAAATGAAAACCCTGTTGATAAGCCCAAAGATGGCAAGTGGTTGGCCGTCGCATACTATGCCTCCTATTGGCCTGGGTTATCTCAAAGCTTGCCTGCTCAAAGAAGGTTTCACAGAGGTAAAGGTTGTGGATATGGGTGACTCGAAGATTGAGAGCATGAGGGAAATTATGCACGCCGAATCTCCAGAAATCGTGGGAATTACTACTTTTACCGATGTCCGGATTAATGCTCTGAGGGCGGTAGCTATTGTCAAGGAGATTAATCCATGGGTTAAAACCATTCTAGGTGGAGTCCATGCCACTATAATGTACCAGCAAATCATGGAGAACTATCCGGCTGTGGATATAATTTGCCGGGGTGAGGGCGAGACAACGATAGTGGAACTGTTTCAAGCTCTCAGCAACGGTGCTGATTTGTGTAAAGTCAAAGGAATTGTCTATCGGCAAAATGGCGAAATAGTGGTAACTGAAGAAAGGGGGCCGATCAGAGATTTAGATGGCCTGCCCTTTCCTAATTATGACGACCTTGATTTGAAAAAGTATAGAGATGTGAATGAGTACTGGAAAGGAAAGTCAGTGGCCTCTGTTATAACCTCTAGGGGATGTCCCTTTTCCTGCACTTTCTGTTCTTCTCACTCAGTATGGGGAAACTGGCGATATCGCTCTATTGGTAATGTTCTTGACGAGATTGAATGGCTCGTATCACAGTATGGGTATGAGGCAGCCTGTCTCGTGGATGATATCCCCACTTTAAATAAGGTACGATTCAAGGAATTTTGCCAAGGAATATTAAACCGTGGCCTGCATATTACATGGAGGGCATCGAGCAGGGCAGACAGCGTTTCTCTTGAAATGCTGGAGCTAATGAGAGAGGCTGGCTGTGTAGTATTAGGATTCGGAGTTGAGTCAGGTTCACCTACTATTCTTAAAAACCTCGATAAAAAAGAAAAAATTGAAGATGTAGTAAATGCCTTTGCCTGGTGTAAGAAAGTGGGTATAAAGGCGCACTTTAACGTGATAGTTGGGGCGCCTGGGGAAACTAGGGACACCATTGCGGAAACAAAAAATCTGATAAAGAAGACCAGGCCTACTTATTTGGATACTACTAATATGACGCTTTTCCCGGGTACGGTACTCTGGCAGCAAGCAAAAGATGAGGGTTTAGCTGATGACAGCTTTTTCCTTACTGACCAGGAGCGCCTATACTATACCGGTGCTATGAGCGTCTCTGAGATGTACCGAATAGCTAGAGAAATCTACTTCTTGCATGCCAGAGTGAATGGCTTGTCTGGTTATGCAAGGTTAGTTAGATTCGGTTTTGAGAAGCTGAGGCGGACTCGCGGAAAAGTTGTTTCTGTTTTGCTTCCTTGGAAGGGAAAAGGTTTTTAAAATACCCGAATCTATCTTATACTTTGTGGGTATAAGTGTGGGTTTCACGTGAAATCTTATCCCAGTTATCCCTTACCCATGAGGTAACTTCGCTCAGTCCCTCATCGAACGACACCTGGGGAGACCAGCCCAGTTCAGTTTTTGACTTGGCATAGTCCAGTAGATATTGTGAGTCTTGCCCCGGTCTCGCTTCAATGATGGTGGTGGATGCCTTGAAGTCATGACCCATTATCCGGCACATCTTCTCAACGACTTCGGCGATGGAGAGTAGGTTGTCGGTAGCAAAGTGGTAGATGTTGCCCGGCTGGCCCTGCTGTATTGCCTTGATGATACCTTGGGACACATCGCGAATGTGAATAAACACCCTTATTACCTTGCCCCCGCCGTGCAGCTCTATCTTCTTCCCTTCCGTTAAATAGATAGCCGTTCTGGGAATGATTTTAAAGAGTTGCTGGTGCTTACCGTAAACATTGGTCGAGCGGATGATGATAACCGGGAAGCCAAAATGTTTGAAGGCGGTGAGTAGATATAAATCCGTCGCCGCTTTGGAGACGGCATAGGCGGTGGTTGGATTGAGCGGCGCTGACTCCGGAACCGGTCGGTCACAGGGCCCGTAAATCTCGGCGGAAGAGATATGGACATAATATTTGAGGTAATCTCTGGTCCTGAGCTGGTTACAGAGGTTGACCACGGCGGTAGTATTTATATTGAAGTAGTCCAGCGGACTCTGGTTACTGATGAAGACCTCGCTGAGAGCGGCGTAATTGATGATATAGGCGGGCTTGATTTTATCAAGCAGCGAAATTAACTCGTCAGGCTGACTTACCAGGTTAAGCTGGTGGAACTCAAAATTCTCCGTCTCACGCGCCTTGTACGGTAGATAAAGTCGGCTCTTCTCCGGGGACCGGCTGATACCGACGACAAAATTGGAGGGGTCGGCCAGAAGTTCATCCACCAGGGCGCTTCCGGAAAAACAATTGCTGCCAATGACCACATATTTCTGCATGTCACCCATGAGATTAAGACTTATTTCCCGATAGCCTTCCCTACTGTCATTTTAGTCTTTATTTCCGGTAGAATTTCCTGATGCTATCAATCACGTAGGCTACCTGGTCATCCGCTAGGTGCTGGTGGACCGGCAGCGTTAAAATAGACTTTGCCTGGGCTTCGCATACCGGGAAATCTCCTTCCTGATGTCCTAGGTATTTGCTGGCCGGCTGTAGGTGCAGGGGTATCGGGTAATGGACTTTGGTTTCTATTCCCTTCTCGGCCAGATAAGTACCTAGCTTATTCCTCTCCTTGGCTAATATTACGTAGGTATGGTAGACCTGCTTTACGTTACTCTTTCTGGGTGGCAGGGTAATATGGTCTGTTAAGTCGGACAGGCCGTCATCATACGTTTTGGCGTTCTTTATCCTGGCATCGGTTATGGCATCCAGGGCGTTTAATAACCGATTGGCCACGATAGCCTGCAGGGTATCCAGCCGGCTGTTATAGGCGAAAACCTCAATCTCATCCCGGGTTTTCAAGCCGTGGTTTCTCAGTAACCTGATCCTATCGGATAGTTCTCTGGAATTCGTGGTCGTAATGCCCCCGTCTCCCCACACGTTAAGATTCTTCAGAGGGTGGAAGCTGAAGCCTCCGGCAATGCCGAAGGAGCCGGTCGGTTGCCCGTCAATGGTGGCGCTGACCGCCTGAGCGGCGTCTTCGATGATGTGCAAGTCATGCCGTCGGGCAATATTTATTATCCTTGGCATATCGGCAGGGTTGCCGGTTAAATGTACCGGCAAAATCGCTTTTGTCCGATGGGTTATGGCCCGCTCTATCAGCTCGGCATCGATATTGTATTCGTTATTGACATCAACGAAGACCGGTTTTGCTCCGGCAATGGCGATTACCGCAGCCGTGGCGAAGAAGCTATTGGGTGCGGTAATAACTTCATCTCCGGAGCCTATATTCAGGGCTTTCAAGGCAAGGAAAAGGGCGTCCGTCCCGGAGTTAAGGCCCACAGCATACTTGGTCTTACATAGCTTGGCAAACCCGGCTTCAAACTCGGCCACCGGCTGACCGAGGGTAAATTGTCCTGTCTTCAGCAGAATCTCTTTGATGTCGGTAAGTATGGCCTCGACATTTGCCTGCTTTGGCAGGTCCACGTATTTGACTTTCGCTTCGCCTTCTTTCACCTCAAACTGTTTTAATAAATACGAATATTCCACTCTCATCCTGTTCTCCTCTCTTAATATTACTGGAGCTGCCTGGCCAACATGGTCTTTATATTGTAGTACCGGATGTCATCTAGCGGGTGGGGAACCTTGCCAGCTTTAAAGGCGTCGCAGAGGTCTTTTACGGCCTCATCAATGGTGTGCTTTGGTTTAAAACCTAGTTCCCGCCCGATTTTTTCCGAGGAAATGTGGTAAGAGCGGTTATCACTACTCGGGGTGGTGATAATTTCCAGTCCATCTTCTCCGACCACCCCTTTGACTATCTCGGCAATTTCGGAAACCGGGTGATTTTCGTATCCGACGTTAAATATTTTACCGGCAATCTTCTCATCGGGTAGTTCCAGAAGCTGAACGTACAAATCCGTCATATCTTCGATGTGGATATTAGGGCGCTTCTGTTGGCCACCGAATACGGTAATGCGGCCGGTATTAACGGCCAGATTGGTCAGGATGTTTACCGTCAAGTCCAGCCTTAAGCGGGGAGAGTAACCGCAGACTGTGGCTGGACGAATAACCACGGTGGTGAAGTCAGGCGACTGCTCTTTAAGTAGGACATCTTCGCACAAGGCCTTGTATTTGGAGTAGTCCGTCAGCGGCTCGGGGAGTAGCTCTTCGGTGACATCATCCTCTTTTTTAATACCATATACGCTGGAAGTGGAGGCGTAGATGAACCGCTTTACCCGGCACTGCTTGGCTACTGCTACCAGGGTGAGAAAGGCGTCATAATTGATGGACTTGCCCAGCTGAGGGTCTAGCTCAAAACTGGGGTCATTAGAGATGCAGGCGAGGTGGAATAAGGCGTCGGTACCGGGAATCACTTTTTCCAGAAGAGCCCGGTCTCGGATGTCTCCTTTGATTTGCTCCAAGTGGGGGTGGTCTTTGACTGTATCCAGGACGTCTTCGCCATAGAGATAGAGGTCAAGTACCTTGACCCGGTATCCCTTATCCAGGAGCTTGGGTACCAGGATGGAGCCAACATAGCCGGCGCCGCCGGTAATGAATACCGTGGTTGTTTTTTTCATAAGCGTTACCTCTATTAGTCACGGATCTCTGGAAGCAACGGACCATATTCGGTCAGGTGCTCTTGGTCTGTTTTATTTCAGGAGTGCCGAAATAAATTTGAAAAGCGGTACCGGCTCCACCGAATCCCGATTACAAACAATGCGAACTTTCAGGGCACCAACGGCATTGCCGATAAAGCCAACTACATTCATCGGATTGCCATTGGCGACGCAAGGAGACGTAACCGCGAGGTAGGCATCGCCGGCGCCAACCCGGTCTATCACCTCATCTGATAGAGCAGGGATTTCAAAGAAGCCATCATCCGCGGCGTAGGTCAGTGAACCATGACGGCCGCGGGTGACAGCTACGTGGTGGCAGCTAAGCTCTTTGGCTACCCTCGTTATTAAATCCTCGAGCCGGCCGAATTTATCATGACAAGCCAGCCGTATTTCGGCTTCATCGAGGCAAACGTAATCGGCTCGGGGATACTTGGTGATGAGGTTAAAACCGGTATTGGCGCTATTGGTCTGGCTACAAACGGCTAGGAATTTGGCTCTCTCACCCAGCAGCTCGGTGATCGTTTGTCCGATAAATCCATGCCCGAAATCAGTTACCACGACTAGGTCATGGCCGTTGATGTTGGTTCCTAAATAGTCATAAACCTCCTGGTTCAGGGGTTGAGCCAGTTCGTGGTCGTCAAGGTAGCTGATTTCGAACATCTTGGAAAGAAAGTCCGGCTCTACGAAGCGGCGTTTCACCACGGTGGGCGCATCGTCACGGCAGAAGAACTTTGGCTTGATATTGGGCTTTAAGTGAGCCCGGATAAATTCCTCGTAGCTATTTTGTGTCCCTAGGCAGGTGACCAGATGGACTTCCTGACAGAAACCGGCCATGTGGTTGGCCGCTGCCAGGACGCCGCCGGCAAAAGTTTCCTCCCGCAGATATCTGGTGGTAATGATATTGTCCTTGAGCGATTTCCCTAAGGTATGGCAGTAACAGTACTGGTCAATTATGGTGTCTCCGATGACCATCACTTTCATCTGGCTGAGGTCGTTTAGTCGTTTAACGATATTCCCGGCCGAGTATTTACCGCGGAATTCGGCCAAGAATCGGCTGGCTTCCTCAGGGTAGACATCAAAATGGAGGTTCAAGAGCTTGGTGGAGCTGAAGACCGGCTCGTCTGTAAAATGAATCCCTCCCCCGACGGATTTGATGGCCGCCTCCTCCTGATAAATTTGGCCGGTCAGGTCATTTTCTCGATTGGCGTAATCACTTCCTTTTACATAGATATCCGGCTTGAGCTTCTGAATCGTCTTAACCGCCGTGGGCCACTCGTTGGTGGCGACATAATCGACGCACTGGAGGGAGGCAATAGACTCCATACGGAGTCTTTGATTGAAGACTGGTCGCCCCGGTCCTTTGTCTACATCTTCATCCGCGGTTATGGTGACAACGAGTATATCCCCTTCCCGTTTGGCGGCTTCAAAGTGCCGGATATGCCCGGGGTGAAGCAAATCAAATACCCCGTGGCAGTGGACCACGGTCTCGCCTTTCTTTTTCAAAGCCTGGATAACCACTGCTAACTCGTCCAGGGTCTTAATCTTATCTAAAATTCCTCTTGACTCCATAACTGCCTTGGTTTAGTGTCTGTTGCCGGGCTTTAGTTTATATTAGCCTTTAATTACCGTGTGCGTCAATGTCTGTTGGTGCCATCAGTGTTATCCGAAAGTGTTAGATTTATCCTTTGGGACCATATATTGACCCAGTCAAAGTTTCCTTGGCCATTCTCTGGTTCGTCAGACAAACTTCCATCTTCGTAGCAGTATTTCAATAAATGAGCCTCTTATCAGACCATACACCTTCTTTTCAATTGGAAATCTAAAATTAAAATTCAGACATCTCCATCTGCCTATGGCCCTTAAAATACTGGTAACAATTTTGTTTCCCGGTTGTTTTCCCATAAGAGTGGCATAAAATACGATTTCCGTTAAATCCTTATCATACAGAACCCAAGGATACAGCTCTTTACTGAAATGACTCTTCTTGGAAAATTCGAAATGTATGTAAGGACTATCTGCCCATTCCTCTAGTGTTTCCGGCTTTTTCATGCCATACTTGAGACATTCGTTATATAGTACGGACCCGGGATATGGTCGATATATTTGCGGGCCGAAGATGTAGAATCGTGGATCTATCTTTACTATCTGGTCTATTAGTTTGAGGGTCATTTTGTATTCGGCTTTTGTTTCCGTGGGAAGACCTATCATAAATGAAAAGTTAGCTATCATGCCCGATTTGCTAACCTTTTCGGCCATATTTATGGTATCCCACACTTTTGTCCCCTTGCATACCATGTCCAATATTCTCTGAGAGCCTGACTCCGCACCAGTCCCCATCACCTGGCATCCTGATTCCTTTACCTTATTGAGAAACTCCTCGGAGCCCAAGTAATTATCTCTAAAGTAGGTGGTTCTACCACCAGAAAACCATTTGAATTTTAACTCTCTATTCAATGTGCCATCGACAAATTCCTTGGCCCGCCTCTTATCACCAAAGAAATTTTCGTCAACAAACCAGATCCTTTCTATAGCATAGTTTTTAGCCAGTGCCTGGATATTGTCCAGTATGTTGGTGGCACTTCTTCTTTTATACTTCTGGTCGATGACGGAATTCATACAAAATGTACAGTGATATGGGCAGCCCATTCCAGTAAGTATTGGGAATCCATACATCGTTTTTTCGGTGATCTTTTTAAGGGTCATATCTGGAGATATATCACCCACTAATTCGGGACTTATCCAGGGTAGCTCATCCATCTTAATACTATCTTCACTCTGGACTATTTTACCTATTTTGGTGCCACTCCCCAAAGCTGATAGTATCTTCAATAGAGGCTGTTCTCCTTCTCCAGCAACAACAAAGTCAACCAACTCACTGGCCGCTGTCTGTTCAGGATATAACGTTGGATGAGCTCCCCCCCAAATTACCGGGATGTTTCTATTGACTGCCTTGACTGAACCAGTAATCATGAGAGCACTGGGTATCTGGGTACTAATAACACTGAGTCCAACACAGATAGCGTCATCCAACTCTTGCGATAGCTTCATCGAAAATTCGCTCTGATTCTTACTGTGTAAGGCATCTATCACCTTCACTTCATACCCATTCTTCATAAGCCAGGAGCCAAGGTGCAGTATACCTATGGGGAGATTGAATAAAGTGACTTCTTCCGTGAAGCGCGGATTAATGAGTATAACCTTACTACGCATCTTTATCTATCTTAAAATTACTGGATGAGTAAGTCAATTACCAAGCTTCTCCTATGGTTTATGCTAGGTTCTTGATACTGCCTATGTCAAGCCATTGTTCTGTGAAAGTATAAGCGTGAACTTCATCGGTATCTACAAGATAAGTAATGAGGTTGCCCAGGTTGTCCCGTTCGCCGGCGGCGCAGTAACGAGAGAGCCAGGGGAATATTCTGGGCGGGAAAATATAACAGGCGGTGGCAATGAGACTGGACCTGGGCCTGACGGGTTTTTCTTCCAGCTCAATTATCCGGTGCTCCTCCACCCGAACGACGCCAAACTGGCCGGCTTTACTTTTATCGCTAATGTCATAAATGGCTACCAGTGTATTCTTGCCATCGTAACTAGCCATAAACTGCAAGAGGTCGAATTCAAAATAGTTATCACCGGCGATAACTAGTAGGTCTTCCGTAATATGTTTCTGCTCAATCCAGAGGTTTAGCGAGCCGACCGCCCCCTTTTTCCCCTCCTCGGTCCTGACATCTTCAACGCAGATTTCTACCGGTCGGGCTCTCGTCTCCTGCCAGCGGCGAAAACCGGTCTCAAATTTCCGGTTGGTGGAAATGAGAATGTCTATCTCCTGAGGGACTTTGTCCACGATATGGGTCAGTAACGGCTTGCCTTTATATTCTAGCAAAGCCTTTGCTTGGTGAATGGTTAGAGGGTAGAGTCGGGTGCCAAAACCGCCGGCCAGTATCAAGCATTTCATTTCACGTACTCAAAGATTTTTACTTCTGGAGTCCAGCCTCCTATACGCCGGTCCTCTATCTGGCTGGCTGATTGATAAATGAGTTTAAAGTGTTCCAGTGCTTTCAAGGGTATTGGGCTGACATATGGGTTGGTGCCGATTATTTCATAGCGTCCTAAGAGGTCGGTGGGGACTCCGCCGACGTAGGCTTTCGCTTCTTCGTAGCTGGGGAAAAATTGGGCGCTGGTGATTTCCTTATAGAGTTCACCTTCTCGATCTGTCTTCCACTCGCAAGAAACTACCGTCACCTGCTCCGAGACGACCGCTTCTTGACCGTTGAAATTGTATAGCCTGATAGGGAGGGAGAGGTAATAATTAGGGCGGAAGATGGTTATGGGTCTGAGCTTACCTTCTTGAGACTGGTAGCATAACTCGTAAAAGGTGTCTTTGTTCTCGTTGAGCAGGGTGGGGATGGCGTGGAATTTGCCGAAGGCTATGTCATAGTCGACGACGACATACTTTATCCCCATGTCATATATCGTTGCATTAGCGGTAGCTTCATCCCGGGCACCGAAAAAAGTGGCACAGCTGCCCCAGGTAGCCGGACTGGCATTTACGGGACGGCGGCCGATGCGGGTAATCCAGTGGCCATAGTCCCACCAGGCCATGACGCCATAGGCATTTTCTGGGTAGTCATAGTTTTCTCCCGGAGAGGGTGGTTCATATAGTTCGTAGTAGAAGTCGGCATCACCAAACGGTTCCGGCGTATTTTCATTTAACCAGGTGAGTGACTCGTACCAGGCATCGCTGGGAGTAAAATGGGCCTGGCTGGCCATATTCTTGGCTGGTCCGATATTGGGGAAGAAACTGATGAAAAAGACAACTAGTAATCCCAGGGCCATGTATACCGGGCTGGTAGGGAGGACGATTTCCCTCCGGGTCTTTTTCGGTTGGCCATCTTTTTTCTTCACCGTTGGTTCTGAATCCACCGACTTGGCCACCAGTTTCTTGAAACCAGCGAATTCGAGAATTAGCCATGACACGTAGCCGGTGAGCAGGGCCACATTAACCGCCATGTAATAAGCAAATCGGCGTTGCCCTATGGTAGCTGCTAGAATAATCAGGCTCCAGACCACCAGTAGTGTCTTATCAACTTCACCGTGTTTATTCACTTGGTAAATCAATATGCCTAAAGCAATAAGGCTGAGGAAGAAGCCAGTGGTGAAATTTCCCCAGACGGCCTGGAAAGAGAAGTTGCCATGGGGGAAAAAGATAGACTGCATTTCAAGCACGGTTTCTCCGAGCAGGTGCGGGAGGAAGATACTGCCTAGTGTATCCCTCACTACCGTGTTGAAGGCGGGACTGACAACGGAAAGAATTAGTAGTCCCACCAGACCGATTCCAACCAGGGTCAGGAGGTATGTGTTCCCGGGAGTAAGTTTTACCGGGGTGGGGATGTAGCGTGTTTTGTCACCGGTATAGTAAGCCAGGACAAGACGTGTCGAATAGACTGGCTTTAGCCTTCTAACGGTTAGCAGCCGGGAGATACCAGCCAGTACCGCTGGCGCGAGGATAGCTAGTGCCAGCATGGCTAAATGCAGGGAGCTGATTAAAAACGGAGTGGCAAGGGGCAGGCTGATTGCCGTGGCAATTAGTAAAGACGGAATGCCCACGATAGCCAGGTAGTCGGTGGAGATACCGTTCCTTTGGTCAATAGTGAACTGAGCCAGAAAGCAGGCGAAAATAATGAAAACGAAGAGTGGTGCCCCGACCCAGGTGAGAATAAAGATTCCCAGGAAAACACCGGTAAGTAGGGTGTACACCAGAGGCTTGGCGATAGTTGTCCAGTCTGGGCGCTTCAGATGGCGGAAAGTCAGTTTTTTCTGCCGGGCACTCTTCACCGCCAGAATGAGGAACAGCATGATCACGGTGGTAAAAAACACCTCGGCGACATGGTGGTCGGTGAAGCCGAGTATTGACCGGCTCATAAATTCGCCCGGGGCAATGCTAATCAGGCCAGCGGCTATTACGCCCACCCAGCGATTGAACAGTACTTTACCGACGAAGAAGACCGGGATGACGGTTAGTGCGCCTAAAACTGCCGGGAAATAAACGCCGATAATATCTATTGTGTGCTGGGTAGGTGAACCTAGGCTTAACACCAGGATGATGCCGGCCAGCAACCAGTCGAGGAAAGGAGCCCAGGTCACCGGGACGCCGTCAGGGAAATGGGCATAGGGGTCAAAGGGGATGCGGTGGGGAAAATTGAGGACCAGGCTGTCCACCAGGCGCATATGGTAGTAAGGGTCAAACGAGGTGAATTTTATCAGGTCGTCGACAAATACCCGGTCATAGGGTAAGGCAATGCGGAAATACAGGGCGATGCCGAAAGCCAGGGCTACTAGTATGCCAGCCACGAGCTTCGGTGAAAACAAAGCGTTTTGTCGCATTGAGTAGCCCCTGTGATAAAGTATAGCACTGCTCGGGTAATAGCACAATCTATCGGTATTGTCCCGGGTTTACCGGCCACCAGAAGCTGTTACCGGATTTGTCCGTAGCGGATAAAGGTGCGGACACTTCTTCTGCGCACCAGTATCCCGGTAAACCCGATGATTATTACGGCACCAATCAGCTCTGGAATAAATACATCGGGGTATGCCAGTAGGTTGTGGACAAGATATGATATCCAGCTGGTAAAGGTGGTAAACTCTAGCTTATCGAAGGTGAGGCCTAAAACGGGCCAGAAGAGAGTCTGGGGAGTATGCCACATCTGGTCAAAGACGAGATGAGTGGAGGTGCCGAAAGAGAGGGGGAAGAGCCTGGTTTCGCCGTAACGTCGGTAGAGGTAAATCGCGGTCAGGGTAAGCAGGACGAGAAAGAGAAAGGTATGGCAAAATATGCGCCCATTGCTGAGTGTCTCACGCAAGAAAAAAACCCCTATCGGTTTATCAATGATGTCCGGGAGAAGTGAACTGATAAGCAGAAGCCTTGGGTGCATATAGCGTGACAGGAAGGTGGTCCAGGATGGGCTGTTAAAAGCGGTGCGGTCCCGGGAAGGCAAAAGTCCGCCCGATGCTCCGGGTTGCCCCTGTCTCTTCCCTGCCCCGTAAATCGAGTAGCTGTTTCTGGAGAGCGCACCGCTTAACAGTACGGCCGCGCCTAGGGTGATTCCGGCGTGCCCCAATACTAACATCCAGTTCTCCTCCGCCTATATTATAGGTTAAAGGACTCGACGGCGCAAGGTGAGCAGGGAGAATGGTGGTTGGGCTGTGGATCACGTTACCGTCACGGGAACTGGTGGCGGAGTGGCACAAAGTGCCTAGTTGTGATATAAATAGGGATGTTTGTCTCGCTATGTTCCGGAGCGGTGACCGGCCTTCGGGAAGTTATGAAGTGGGGAAGGTAAAATGGTTATTACGTGCACCCTCTTCCGGCAAGCTTTATCGGCGGCGCTACGGACTTAGCCGATTATTACCGGCTTGGGGCAAGGGCGGTGGTGAGTACGGCGATAGACCGGTACATGTATGTCGTGGTCAACCAGAGTAAGAATGATATGCTGTATTCATATTTTGTAAAGGTCGTCAGGTTTTTTGCCGAGTCAGGGCTAGGACTGGGCCGATTTCCCCTGGTTATGAAGTTGTATACATTCTTATATCAAGCTTTAATACCGCAGGAAAGAGTCATTTTAGTTCCAGTGCAAGAGCACCAGATGTGTGTTGATATCGGGGATATGGGAGACCTTACTCCAGATTTAGTCTTCACAGGTATTTACAACAAACAAATGACCAAGGTAGTGGAAAGCGTCATCACCAGAGAGATGGTCTGTCTGGATATCGGAGCCAGCATAGGCTATTTCACGCTGATTATGGCCAGGCTGGCGGGTGAGAAGGGAAAGGTCTTCGCTTTTGAACCTGATCCGCATAGTTTTGATTTACTAGTAAAGAATATAACTATAAATGGCTATCACAATGTCACCCCGATACAAAAAGCCATCTCCAATATAAATGGGAGGGCGATGCTATTTTTAGACAGAACTAATCTTGGCAGCCATTCCTTAGCCAGACAAGGCGAGGATACATATACCTTTGGCAGAGACACAATTGAGGTTGAAACACAAACCCTGGACAGCTTCGTCAGTAATTACAATGGTAGAATTGACTTTGTCAAGATAGACGTTGAAGGCGCCGAACTGGCCGTTCTTGAAGGAATGGAAAATATGATTAACCAAAATAAAGACTTGATAATTATCACCGAGTTCCTACCTGAGGCAATAAGGCGGTTTGATTCGTCGCCAGAGGAATACCTAAATAGACTGGTAAATTATGGATTTAGTCTTTATGGCATAGATGAGGAAAAGGAATCAGTATCCTTAATGGACATCGCTTCTCTCCTCAAAGAATGCAGTCCCGGGAAACTGGCCAATATATTGGCCAGGCGGTAGATATTACTCTATCTTCAGAAGTTCAATATAGTATGAGGGAAACGCGGGGTGCTAAAGAAAATAGGGTCATCAACCAAAAGCTTATTTAGTATATAGAAAGAGAAATAGTGATGGCTCCGGCTACAATGAAGAGGTGTAGGAACAAAAGCACTAAATTTAAGTAGAAGGAGCCATCGAATGAAGAATAGCGCAGCAAACAAGCTCAAGCAAGTCCCGGTGGGGTATCTGGTGATAGGGATTGATGTACACAAGGAGAAACATGCAGCAGTGGTCATGACCCAGGATTTACCCACAGTAAGTTTAAGTTCAATAACTCCACGGCCGATTTTATTTAACGGAAGGAGAGATAACTGATGGCTGACCGGGCTGTTTTCCTGGATAGAGATGGTACCATGGCTGAAGACGTCTCTTACTGCTGCCGTGCCGAGGATTTTAGATTGCTGCCCAATACGGCCAGGGCTATAGAATTGCTCAATGAGCATGGTTTTAAAGTGATTGTGGTGACTAATCAATCGGGCGTTGGCCGGGGCTATTTCACCGAGGAGACCTTGGCGGACATCCATAAAAAAATGAAGAGAGAGCTGGCCAGGGAAGGTGCCCGGGTGGACGCCATTTACTATTGCCCCCACCACCCCGATGATAACTGTGACTGCCGTAAACCGAAGCCTGGTATGATACGGCAAGCGGTTAAGGATTATGATATTGACCTCAAGTATTCCTTCGTGATGGGAGATATGATGAGCGATATTGCTATGGGTAAGGCTGCCGGTTGTCGGACTGTCTTCATCGGGAGGCAGCCACCGGTGAGCGAGGGAGAGGCAGCGCCGGAGGCTATCGCTCCGGATATGTTGGAAGCGACTTATTCCATTATCGGATGAGCACACATTTTTCGGATTTTAAGATAATAAGGTGACGGTCAGTGGCGGATAGGCTCAGGCTAAACTCTGCTCTTTGGACGACCAGTCTTTCCGGTGGCACTAGGCATATTTTTGAGGTGGCCAATGGCCTGACTCGGAGAGGCCACCAGATAATGATAACTTCTCTGGCCGGTGACCATCGTTGGTTTCCGCTGGAAGCGTCCGCGGGCTATGTTAATCCGCCGTCATGGCTGAGGGTTGTGGAGTCGCTGGTCAGGATAGTTAAGAGGCGTGGCGTCCGGTATCTGGATATTGACACGGTTACCAAATTGCTCGGATTAGACATGATATCAACCTGCTAACGCCTCTGATGGAAGCCGTCGCCGGGTGCGACACTAATGTCGTCACGTTCTGCCTCACGGAGTCCGTCGTTTGCCGGAGTGGTAAAGGTACTGTTTTTTACTGCGCCCAGCCTTACGAACCGTCTTTCTTTCAAAATAGCCGTGATATCCTTGTCACCCGGGAAACCTACCACCTCTCACTGAAGAAGATTGTCACCTCGGCTTGGCTGGAGGGGCTGGTCTACCTGTATGACCTGGGCGAAGGCGGCGGTCCGGGTGGGTATTGGTCTGAAACTGGAAGTGTTCTGCCTGAGTCCGGTGCGTAAAAATACCGGCGAGGAGGTGGTCATGGCTTTAATTAGAGGGATAAAGTGGAAGAATGAGCTTGATATATTGAAGATTCTGAATATTGTTGCTGGGTAAATCCCGGCGTAAAGCTGCTGGCGGTGGGTCGGGAAGAAGCTTTCACCAGGCTGGTCCGGAAAGTCAGGCCCGGGTTCCGGATAGATTTCCGGGAGCGAGTTGGTGATGACCTCATGGCCTGGCTGTTTTCGTTGGCGGATGTGTTTATTTCCACCTCCAGGTTTGAGGGCGGGAACTCGCCGCCGCTGGAAATTATGGCCTGCGGCATACCGGTGGTCGTTTACCGGGCACTTTGGAACGAGGACTTCATTGTCAATCAGGGGAATACGAAGAACGCTCTGATGTCCCGGGGTACCGATGAGTTTCTCGGCATATTATAGCACTGCTGGCCGATGATGCTCTGCTTTGGAAACTCAATGAGAACAGGCTGGAGACCGCCAAGCGGCATACGGGACGCGGTTACGGGTAGGATGCAGGAAGGTGTTATTAAAGGAGATTGCCGCAGCTGTCCGGTGACACCAGTAATCGCTTGCGGTTTGGGATAAAGAGAGAGCCCCCCGGGTTTCGGGGGGCTCTCGGAGTATCGGGACGTGTGTCCATCAAATGAGGTTTAGATTGGGCGTCGGGTCCTCATTATCAGGATGATCAAGGCGATCACCAGTAGGGCACCGATGATGATGATGGCATAGATGGCTACCGTAGGAACGGCGGGAGCGGGAGCCGGTGCCGGTGGGATGATCACCTCTTGTGGTGCTGGTATATTCACCACTGGTGCCGGAAGGTTTATCGTGGGTACCTCTACCACCGGTGCCGGAAGGTTTATCACCGGTGCTGGCTGCGCCTCCACCACTACCTCCGGTCTGACTATCGGCGCGGGAGCTGGTTTAACCACTACCGCCGCCGCAGGAGCCGGAAGCGAACTAACGGTGAAGCTGCGGACCTCGGAGTACGGGCTGTAGAGCGGACCGTTCGAAGCTACCCTGACCCTCCAGTAGTAAGTGGTACCTTCGTTGAAGTTAGTACCAACCAGTACCTTGCCTATCGTAGCTGATGTGGTGGTGGTGGTAGTCGAAGGTACTGTCTCGGTGGTGACGTCCTCGAAGAAGCCGTCGTCCAGAGAAACCTCCAGACTGTATCTGTTGGCCGTGGACGGACGACTCCAGCTGAAGGACACGTTGTACGGGTTACCGCTCACTGGGTTTATCGCGATTTCCGTTCCGTCCTCCGGACCGATCAGTTCTGGCTCTAATGTATGCAGGGTATCGACGAAGCTGAAGAGCTGGTCATCACCGGGCTCAATCCCCCATAGCTTGTTGTTGCCGTCGCTATCGGATGAGCTGAATCCGAGCGTCAGCGCTTCATCGTCAGCGTTCGTGCTCAGCTTGTTGCTCCAGCCCGAGGTGCTTGCAGCGGTGGACGGCGATAGGGTCCGGAACAATGAGCTATCCGCCGCCGCGTCGTCCACGCCGACGACATAGAGTACGCCGTCAATCAGCTCAGCTCCGTAAGCGAGGAATGTTTCGCCTGTGTCGGAGGTGTCGTCATCGGCATTACGATCAGTTGCGAGAGTACCGCTGATGATATCTCCCCAGCTAGTGCTGGTACCGACTTCCCATCGGCGTACATTCAGGTTGGCGGTTTCGCTGGCGGCGTAGATGAAGTCTCCGTCGTTCAGGCCGCTGGCAGTCACATGGATGGTACCGGATGTGGAGTTTACCTGCTTCTTTATCTGCACCCAGGTGGAGTTGCCGTCGGTGGAGTAGGAGACATAACCGGTGGTGCTGGTGTGAAGCAGTTGGTCCTCACCGAAGCTATGAATTGCGACATTGTTGCCACCAAACAGTAGGCCGTCTTTGGACGTACCCCAAGTGAAGCCGCTATTGGTGCTCTTGCTGACCGAACCGGCGGCATTCACGGCTACGTAGATTACATCGTCGCTCTCCACGGCGAAATCCTTGACGTCGTACCGGGAGCTGCGCTGGAACCACTTGGTGTCGCCACCCTCGCTGCTGTAGTAGATGGTCTTTTTGCCACTACCAGTCTCCCCCACGTAGATCGATTCGGGGTTTTCCGGAGCGATGCGGACAATGGTGTTCGCTACCGAAGCTTTCGCCAACACCCTTTCCCAGACCCCATCAACACCGCGCCATATGCTCAGGTTGGTACCGTCATCAGCAGACAGGTAAATCGTGCTGCCATCCGCTGAGACCGCGACATCGTTAAGGTCGTTTGTGCCACTGTCGTCCCCAGCTGCTGTACTGATATCAACCAGGCTGATGCCGTTGTAGCTCTTGCCGTTGTCTCGGGAGACATTGAGGGAGCTGGACGTGCCGCTGGTTCCGGTGAGTACATCCACGCCGGCCCAGCGAGTTATGGTACGGGAGCTACCACCCGCTCTCTTCAGGGAAGCGGTGGTGCTGACCGTGGGCGAGCTTGCCAGCGGGTCGGCGCAGTAATAGGAGACGTTGCTGTCGAATTCGCCGGCGACCAGGTTGGTGCCGTCGTAGGCCACGCTGTTCACGTCAATGGCCACCTTCATCTCTTTCTTGCTGGTGTCTTTCAGACGGTAGATGCCGTCCTTGGCGGTAGAGCCTTCCACCGTCAAGCCGACGAAGGCGGTACGCATGGAGTCATCACTGCCTAGGTAGTCCGGCGACAGTGAGATGTCTGCGGCATAGAGACCTCTCGGAGTGGCAATCGTGGCGTCAGCGTTAGCTACCAGTGATACCGGGTAGCTGGTGAAGGAAGCACCGCTCTCATTCCAGCCCTTGCTTGACATGCTCCACATCTCGAAACTTACATTTCCCGTCACATTCGCCGTGACGGCCACCATTACCTTGTCCGAGGCGAAGCTAGGCGAGAAGGCCACTGCCATAGCTGTGGTCACGTTCGTGTTAGCCGCACCGAAACCTGTCTTGTCGTTTGTTTCTACCCAAGACGGGGCCGCGGCGCCCATATTGAAGTACCAGACATTACCCGTGTTGATCGCGTCTGCAGAGGCATCATTAGCCCCAGAATCAATACCGGCCACGCCAACGTAGTTTATGCCGGCGTCGTCCGTGGAGACGTCTAGGTCGTAGATATTGGTTGCCGCGTCATTAACGGTTGTGCTGGTCTCATTCGGTGTGGTTAGGTCGCCCCAAGTGGTGCCACCGTTGGTGGTGGCATAGACCTCCTTGTTATCAGCCACGACCACCACGATGTCCGGGTCGTCTGGGGCAACGGCCACCAGTTGCACGCCTCCTCCGGCGGCAGTGCCTACCCCGGTGTGATTGGTTATCTTTGTCCAGGAGACACCGGCGTCGGTAGACTTGTAGGTTCCGTTACTTGCCCCTGAGGAAATATCAGCAACGGCCCAGATGATATCCGGGTCGGCTGTACAGACATCCATGTCAGTAACATTGGCTCCAGGGACTAGGACTTTACCTGTCGTGGTGGGGATGGTCTCTGCGCCCCAGCCAAGCGTGCCAGCAGATGCCGGTGCCGGTTGAGCCATCGGCACGGCCGCGAGCAGCAGGCTGGCCACTAGGATTACGGTCAGGCCCACACCCCATATTTTAGCTATTTCTTTTCTCATCGACCTTTATTTTTCCTCCTTGTTAGGATATGCTTATATCCCCAATCGCAGAGCTATACCTCGAATTCCTCGCTCTCGTGGAGACCTACTTTAACTGCTATTTTTGAGTTCAAAAACTCTCTCCCCTTGCGGGTCTCGACCACGGCATCACCTCCTTTTCACCTTGTTCTAGCCCTAACTATACCATAAAATAACGGTTTGTCAACCCTTTATACAGGAGATTTACGTAAATTTAGTCAAAATTGATATTAAAAGTCGTTTCGCTCCAAACTCTAATATCTGCATCTCTCTTAGCTGCTTGGTCTTGCTCATTTTGCCATCTCTTGCTGGGTATTTCGGAGCCTTAGCCACAGGCTGGGTTCGTCTTTTGCCAGGTCTGGCACTAGGAGTTGATAATTATTTCAGATTAGCCGTCAGCAATATTTTCATCAGGACAGGTATATTCTTGAAATTTTACCCTTAATAAATTCATTATAATTCTTCGTGAACTTTCTGTCTAGCGTGTGCAGCCAAGCACTATACGCCTACTTCAAAATTACTCTTTCTATTGGATTGCGAAGTAACGGCTAGTGATATAATTAGATTGGCTAGGGTGTTCGGTAAATCAAGGTCAGTTTAGTCATGACCGTTAGTTGTTCCTCACCGTCCCGTCTGCTGCCTTGAGCGTAATCGAAGTCAGCGTCCTAGTCTATGCTTGCCCCTAAGGGATACTTACCTATTAAGTTAATCTTAATAATTAGCCATCAGCGTCAACCGAACAGAGCCTTTGTGCTTAGTATTTATCATTTGCCGGCGGCTTATGGTATAATGTTCCCCCTGGAAGGAAGCAGATGGTCTCTGCTTTTTCCAGGATGATGTGAGGGCCCGTGGTCGCCAGTTTAGCTCTGGTTGCCTCGTTTTATCTTAAGCCTGTGCCAGGGTGACTGATCAAGACAGTCTCCGGCTCATCTATCCGGCTAATTCGGAAAGGGGGGTTCAGAACATGCAATACGGTGCCGGCAAACACACTTACGAGCTGGTTGACGGGTGGGCCAAGCTTCCCCAAGGAGGGTCATTCAAAGACGTCGGCGGTATCTCCACCGATGCGCAGGACCGGGTGTACATTCTTAACCGGAGCGAGCGCCCGATTATGGTCTTCGATCGGGAAGGGAACCTGCTCACCGGGTGGGGCGAGGGGTTTTTTAACCGCGCCCACGGTAGCTGCATCGGTCCGGACAATTCCATCTACTGCACCGATGACCGAGACCACATCGTCGCCAAGTTTACTCCCGAGGGTGAGCTACTCATGACGCTGGGTACCAGAGGTCAGCCGACGGACACCGGCTATACCCGGACCTTTGATTTCTGGGAGAGCTTGGGGCGAATAACGCGGGGTGCTCCGCCGTTCAATCGTCCCACCGGCGTGGCATTGAATTCCACTGGTGAAATCTACGTCGCCGACGGTTATGGTAACGCGCAGATACACAAGTTTTCTCATGACGGCAAACTGCTTTTCTCCTGGGGTGAACCGGGCGGTGCCCCGGGCCAGTTCCGGCTGCCCCACAACATCTGGATAGACAAACGGGACCGGGTGTGGATTGCCGACCGGGAAAACAGCCGGGTCCAAATTTTTGACACCAGTGGTAAATTCATCAGCGAATGGACGGACGTCATCCGGCCTACCGATGTCTTTGTTGATGACGATGAAACGGTGTATATATCCGAGTTTTCCCTGCGGGTGAGCATATGGACGGTTGACGGCCAGCTGCTGGCGCGCTGGGGTAATGAAGGTAATGAGAAAGAAAAAGCCCTGTTCCATGCGCCCCACGCCGTTGCCGTTGACTCGCAGAGGGACCTCTACATCGGCGAAGTATCCCTGACTTCGGCCGGGGTTGACAAGGGTTCTCGAACCATACAGAAGTTTGCCCGGAAAACTTAGACCGGGGACTTGAGGTAACTATTCCCGGGCCGGGGAAAAGGTGAAGATAATTCTTGGTAAAAAGCAGACTAGGAGGTTATCATGGTGCTGAATGAGGCCTATAACATGAAGATGAAAATGCAGGCTGGCGAGAAGGTATACGGCACACTTATCGGGCCCGGTAACGTACCGGAAAAAACGGTCAGGGCTTTGCGGGATTTAGGGTTTGATTTTTTTATGGTGGACCTGGAGCACAGCCTGGTGAATAAAGAGACCATTTGGGAATATATCCGTACTTCCCGGAAAACGGATATGCCGGCCATGATCAGGGTGGAAGATAAGGCTGCCTACTTCCGGCGCTATATTGACGCTGGGGTAAATGGTCTGATGCTGCCACAGGTGGACACCGTGGAAGAGGCTGCCCAAATTGTCAATAAGGCTTATTTCCCGCCCATCGGAAACCGGGGGACAGGGATAGGGTTGAGTCCCTACGTGATTGACGGCCAGGATCTTGCTAAGGTCCCCTTCCTTTCCTTGACGGAATACGTTAATAACAACACGGTCATCTTCCCGCAGACGGAAAGCCTGGAAAATATCCGGAACCTGCCGCACATTTTGAGCCTAGAGGGCATTACCGGCACTGTCGTGGGGCCTTATGACCTGGCGCTTAATATCGGTGGCGTTGACTCTAAAGCCGTGGGGACGGAGATGGTGGCCACGCCGGTTATGGAAGAGAAAATGAAGCGAGTGGCCGAGATATGCCAGAAAGCAGGTAAAATAGCCGGTATTGGCGGCCAAACCCCGAAAGCACTGGCCCGACGGGCAAAGGAGGGCTACCAGTTCTTCTTAATCGGAAGCGTCGTTGATGGTAATGTGGAGAATCTGCGTCCTGTTATCAAGGAGGCCAAAGCTCTCATTGGTCAGGTGTGATAGTTAACTAGATAAGAAAGCAAGAAAGAATGGGCAGGAAAGCCAGGATTGGTATTACCCGGGATATGTTTGACCGGGAAGGGAAATTTTATACTCCAGGACCTGGACTCAGGCTGCTGGATGAGATGTCCGATGTGGAGTGGGAGATGTTCCCGGAGTTTTTACCGGAAATAACCCCGGAGCAGATACGGGATTTCGACATGGTTATCTCTCTGAAGTCCCGGTGGACGAAGCAGAGCCTGGCCGGGAATAAGCAGCTTCTCTCCGTTCACCGAAGTGGGGTGGGCTACGACGAGGTCAATATTCTTGACCTTACCGGGGCGGGAGTAATCCTGTGTAATACGCCGATATCTGTTCGGCGCCCGCTGGCTACCGCCATAATCGCTTTTCTACTGGCCTTGAGCCTGCGGATGATGGCCAAGGATAAGCTGATTCGCCAGGGACGATGGACGGAAAGAACGGGCTACCTCGGTCTCGGGTTGGTGGGGAGGACATTGGGGTCAATCGGCGTCGGTGGTATTGGCCATGAAATGTTCCGGCTGGCCAGGCCTTTTAATATGAAGCATATTGCCTGCGACCCGTATGTCAAACCGGAGACGGTAGTCGATGCTGATATCAGGCTGGTGGATGTGGATACGGTGTTAAGTGAGTCGGACTTTCTGAATATTAGCTGTCCGTTTAATGAGGAAACTCACCATTTAATTGGCGCCGGAGAGCTGAGGAAAATGAAAAAGACGGCTTTTCTCGTAAATACCGCCCGGGGACCTATCGTGGACGAGGCGGCCTTGATAAGAGCTCTGCGGGAAGGATGGATACAAGGAGCGGGTATAGACGTGTTCGAGCAAGAGCCGATACCACCGGACAATCCCTTGCTCAAGATGGACAACGTTATCGTCACTCCTCACTCCCTGGGCTGGACAGACGAGGTATGGAGAAACAAATGGGAGGAAAATCTGGGACAGATCTCACATATTATCTGCGGAGAAGTCCCGGAGGCTCTGGTCAACCGGGAGGGTTGGGATAAGCCGGAGTTTCAGTCCAGATTGAAGAAGTTTCGAGAATCTCTGGCCTGAATTGAACTGACCAGAGGATATCAAATCGTAAAATAGACGTCTTAATTCTTTAAAAGGAGGTAGAAATGGAGTTTTTTGATCTCTCCGGAAAGGTGGCCATAGTTACCGGTGGTAACCAGGGTATCGGCTTGGCTATCGCCCGGGGACTGGCCGCTGCCGGGGCGACGGTCGTCATCGCTAACCGCCGGGCCGCCGAAGGGCGGCAGGCGGCGGAATCTTTACAGAAAGAGGGACTGGGCGCTGCGGCTGTCCCCACCGATGTGAGTAACATCTCATCGGTAGCTGCAATGGTCTCTCGGGTTATCAGCGATTTCGGGAAAATAGATATCTTGGTCAATAACGCCGCGGTGATTGTCAGGGGGTTGGCGGAGGACGTTCTCGATGAAGATTGGGACCGTATGATGAATACCAACCTGCGCGGACTCTTCTTCTGCTGCCAGCTGGTGGGGAAGGAGATGATAAAACAGCAGAAAGGGAAAATCATTAATGTCTCCTCGGTTATCTCGCAGTTAGTGCAGTCCGGACGATCAGTCTATGCCATTTCCAAGGCGGGCGTTTCCCATTTGACCCGGGCGCTGGCCATGGAATGGTCAAAGTATAATATCTCCGTCAACGCCATCAGCCCGGGCTTGACCATCACCTCTATTAATTGCGAGCACTTTGCCGAGCACCCCGATGAGCTGGAAGAGTTTGTCAAAGTTATACCACGGGGGAGGGTAGGCTCTCCCAGTGACTATGCCGGCGCGGCGGTTTTCCTGGCTTCGGATGCGTCTGATTATGTTTGCGGGCAGACTTTACTTATTGACGGTGGTATGGCCCTGCCTTAAAACCCAGGAAATTACCAGCACAATGTTTGCTGCTACCGAAGGAGTGGCAAAAAGGGAGTGCTAAATAATGGCGCAGCTCTTGAAGAAGAGAGGGATTCATATTAAGATGGAAATATCTTTTAGTCGGGGACCAGGTGTTTCTCCGTTTGGTGGAGGTGGTGGGGAAGTTAATATAAGATGCGGAGGTATTATGGCGTGAATGTACTTGAGGCTATGGTGGAGATACTCAAGCGTGAAGGTACAGAGTTTCTCAGTTGTTTCCCGACCAACCCTATCATAGATACCGCGGCGGCGGCGGGCCTGCGGCCTATTGTCTGCCGACAGGAGAGGGTGGGGGTGGGTATCGCTGATGGTTTCAGCCGGGTGACTAATGGCCGGCGTATTGGTGTGTTCGCTATGCAATTCGGACCGGGTGCGGAAAATGCTTTCGCCGGGGTCGCCACCGCCTACTCTGATGCTACCCCGGTGCTGTTGTTGCCTTGGGGGCAATCGACTGCCTGGTCCGGTTTAAGACCGGTCTTTAGCTCGGTCCGGAGCTACGCGACGGTAACTAAGCATGTGGAGCCGGTCAACGCGCCGGTACGGGTCTCCGAGATTATGCGGCGTGCTTATTCTCTACTGAAAATGGGGAAGCCGGGGCCGGTGATGCTGGAAACACCCTCGGATGTGGCCGATATGGAAATGGAGAAGTTGGACTACCAGCCGGTCAGGGTGACACGTGCTTCCGGCGACCCCCATGATGTGGCCGAGGTGGCACGGGTGCTGGTAGAGGCCTGCTGTTCCATAATCCATGCCGGACAAGGAGTACTCTACGCCGAGGCGTGGGCTGAGCTGGTGGAGCTGGCCGAGTTACTACAGGTACCGGTGATGACTACTCAATTGGGCAAGAGTGCTTTCCCGGAAGACCATCCACTAGCACTAGGTGTCGGCGCTTCCGTCAGGACCGGACCCGTGGTTCACTTTTTGGAAAAAGCGGACGTCGTCTTTGGCATCGGGTGCAGCTTTTCCCGTCACCACCAATCGACCATAATACCTTCCGATAAAGTAATAATCCAAGCCACCAATGACGAGACAGACATCAATCAGAATTACCATGTGGACTATCCCATTATCGGGGACGCCCGCCTGGTACTGCGCCAGCTTATTGAAGCGGTTAAGGAGCGCTTGGGAAACAAGAAGCGGTCAGCTGAAGATGGCGTGGCCGGGGAGGTAAAGAAAGTGAAGGAGGCATGGCTGGCCGAATGGTGGCCTAAGTTAACCTCGGACCAGGTGCCCATAAATCCGTACCGGGTCATCGGAGAACTAATGCGTATTATGGAGCCGCAACAGACCATCATGACCCACGACGCCGGGAGTCCTCGTGACCAGTTAATGCCCTTTTACCCGGCGGTGGTGCCGCGCAGCTATATCGGCTGGGGAAAATCTCATCAGCTGGGTACTGGACTGGGACTTACCATGGGCGCTAGGTTGGCCGAACCGGATAAGGTAGCCGTCTACGTCATGGGGGACGCCGCCTTCGGCATGGTGGGGCTGGACTTTGAGACGGCGGTGCGGAGCCGGATACCAATCATTGTTATCGTGCTGAATAACGCCACCATGGCGATAGAGACCCACGAAATGCCCATCGCCCATGAGCGTTACCGCTCCCGTGACCTCGGCGGCAATTATGCTGACTTGGGACGCGCCATGGGTGGCTATGCCGAGCGGATAGAAAACCCCGCCGAGGTGGCGCGGGCTCTCCAGCGCGCCCGCCGGGCGAATGTGGAAGAAGGGAAAGCCGTCCTGCTGGAGTTTATCACTGGCGAGGATTTGGCTTTCTCCCACCGGCAGCCAAGATAGGTATCCGCTTGTCTGAAATAGAAGCACCAGCGTAAAATGGTGAGGTAATTCGAATACGGATAGAGGGGTAGACCGCGAGTCATGAAAAAGCGAGTGTTTTCCGGCATCCAGCCCACGGGCGACATTCATATCGGTAACTATCTGGGGGCGATTCAACACTGGGCTGCCTCCCAGTCAGAGTTCGATAACATTTTTTGTGTGGTTGACCTGCACGCCATCACCGTCCCTCAGGAGCCGGCCGTTTTAAAGGTAAAGACGAGGGAGGTCGCCGGACTTCTTTTTGCCGCTGGTATAGACCCGGAGCAGTCGGTTATCTTCGTCCAGTCGCATATTGAGGCTCATGCCGAGCTGACCTGGATTCTCAATTGCTTCACCCCGATGGGTTGGATGAGACGCATGACGCAGTTTAAGGAAAAGTCATTAAAGCAGAAGGCGGAGGTCAGTGTCGGTCTCTTTGACTATCCGGTGCTGATGGCGGCCGATATCCTGTTGTACAATACTGACGCCGTGCCGGTGGGTGAAGACCAGAAGCAGCATGTAGAGCTGACCCGTGACGTTGCCCAGCGGTTCAATGCCATCTACGGCGAGACTTTCCGGGTGCCGGCGGTGGTGATTCCGGAGGTAGGGGCGCGTATCATGGGCCTGGAAGACCCCACTCAGAAAATGAGTAAGAGTGAGTCGTCAGGCCAGACCATTTACCTACTTGATTCCCCCGATGATATCCGGGCTAAGTTTATGCGGGCGACGACCGACTCGTTACGGGAAGTCCGTTTTGATGAGGCCCGACCGGGAATCTGTAACCTGCTGGTCATCTATGAGCTTTTCACCGGGCTCGGCCGGACGGATATTGAGGCGCGTTTTGAAAGAAAGGGTTACGCCGATTTAAAGCGGGAACTGACCGAGGTGGTTGTCGCCGGACTGGGCCCCCTGCAGGCCCGCTATCGGGAGCTGACTGCCGACCCGTCTCATATTGATTCCCTGCTGGCTGAGGGCGCCGCCAAGATTCGCCCCGTCGCAGAAAAGACGCTGGCGTTGGTGAAGGAGAGGGTAGGACTAGGCTAGGTTAGGATAAGCTGAGGTATTAGCCGCACTCTTTTCAGGTTTTACCAGGTAACCCTCTTCCTTTGAGTTTGATGTGGTAACCTTATCCCCGTTGGCCCCTCTTCCTCTTACCAAAGAGAAAAGGGAAGACTTAAAAAGAGGAGCTGGCGCTTCTCTTAAAGCACCCCACTTTGTTAGCCCGGAGCAAGGAGAGTTAAAGCACCCCACCCATATTATGAAACTAGAGCTGGGAAGGCATAAGGGAGGGTTTACTAAGTGAAACCTAAGGAGCGAGGTCACTATAGACCCTGAAGGAAGGGGACCAAGGAGGCGGGCTTCCGGACAGTCTCTCTGGTTTCCTGGGTATTTCTCCTACCCCTTGATTACCCCGATGGGGCTGGTCCGGGCGACCGGTTTTGAGATGCCGGCGCGGCGGGTAATTTCGACCACCATCGATACATCCTTGTAGGCCTGGGAGGCTTCTTCTGCCAGTCCGGCCAGGTTGCCGGCTCGGACGGTTATGCCGCGGGTCTTCATTGCCTCAAGTACGTCTCTGCCCTGGAGCTGTTTTTTGGCGGCGGCCCGGCTCTGTACCCGGCCCGCGCCGTGGCAGGTGGAGCCGAAAGTCTCTTTCATCGCCTGCTCGGTACCCACCAGCACGTAGGAGAACCGGCCCATGTCTCCGGGGATAAGCACCGGCTGGCCAATACGGGAGTATTTCGGCGGTATATCTGGGTGGCCGACTGGAAAGGCGCGGGTCGCCCCCTTGCGGTGGACGCAGAGTTTTTGTCTTTGCCCACCGACTTCATGCTCTTCTATCTTGGCGATATTGTGGGTGACGTCATAGATAAGCTCTAGTCCGGTCGCCTTCTCGTCCTGGTCCATCACCTGGCAGAAGGACTGCCTGACCCAGTGGGTGATGCACTGGCGGTTGGCCCAGGCGTAGTTGGCGGCGCACCTCATCGCTCCCAGATAGGCTTGGCCTTCTGGGGACTTCACCGGACTGCAAGCCAACTGGCGGTCGGGCAGCTGGATATCGTATTTCACCATGGCCCGGACCATCTCTTTGATATAGTCATCGGCTACTTGGTGTCCTAGGCCGCGGGAGCCGCAATGGATGAGCAGCATTACTTGCCCTACCCGGTCGATGCCCATAACGCCGGCGGTGTCCGTCTCGTATATCTTGTCGACTATCGCCACCTCGAGAAAGTGGTTGCCCGATCCTAGTGTACCCAACTGGAGGGTGCCCCGCTCCTTGGCCCGTCCACTTACTTGAGACGGGTCCGCTCCGGCCATTTCCCCGTTTTCCTCGGTGGTATCCAGATCATCCGGCCGGCCGTAACCTTTCTCCACCGACCAGCGCGAGCCCTTGACCAGTACCTGATTCACTTCTCCCGGTTTTAGCTTTATTCTGCCCTTTGACCCCACTCCGGAAGGGACACTGTTATACAGGGAGTCCATGAGTTCTTTTATTTTGGGGAGGACTTCTTCTCGGGTCAGGTTGGTGCGCAGGATACGTACCCCGCAGTTAATATCAAATCCGATCCCGCCTGGGGAGACCACGCCGTCATCTGTTTTCATGGCCGCTACTCCGCCGATAGGGAACCCGTAACCACAATGGATGTCCGGCATGGCCAGGGAGTAGTTAACTATGCCCGGTAGTAGGGCCATGTTGGCTACCTGTTCTGGAGATTGCTCCCGCTGGATTTGCTGCACCAGTGCTTCGTCGGCGTAGATTATCCCCGGCACGCGCATACCCGCTTTGTAGTTCTTGGGTATGCGCCAGCGGTAGTCGTCTATCTTTTCCAGTAGTCCGTTCCATTGGGGCATAGCGGCACCTCCTAAACGTCAAAGATAACGCGGACTTGGTTTTCCTCACGGTCTGCTTTGAGCAGGTGGTAAGTGGCTGCCTTGACTCCTCGTTTCAGTTTATGGCGAGACGGGTCGTATTTTTCCCCGTAGCAGGTCGCCTTTAGGCTGTGCCCGTCGAAGTCAATTATATCGAACTTTTTGAATATTATCATATCGACATCAAAGAGGTAGAGGAGGTGGTTGAGCCACTCGAAAAGTAAAGCTTCTGGGTCATCTTCATTGATTTCTAGTCGGCGGGATTCGGTCTCTTTTACCGTCCTCAGTTCGGCGATTATGGAGAAGAGGCCGTAGGCGGCATTGGCGAACGCCTCGGTCAGATTCCGGCCGTAAGCGACCAGTCCCATATCCGCCGTGTGCTCTATGAGCCGATACCTTTTCATCTTTTAATTATAGGCGTTTTGACCGGATTGTAAAACTAGCGATTGAGAAGTTCTCTCTCAAGTTTTGATTTGGTGGCCTTATCCCTCTTTGTCTGTGAACTCACGAATGCGGCCCGAGCGGCTCAGGATTTTGGACCGTTTAGAGCTGACCTCTTCCGTCTGAAACCTTTAGAATCAGGCTACCTTCAAGCTACGGGACAAATGATGGTCACTACCAAAATTTACGGGGAATGTCAGCAGGAGGTGAGGTCAATAAATAATTTCGGTGTCTTATGAGGCTTGAACTAGCTATTGATTCAGTGTATCATTAAATTTAGTGTGCTATTTGTCAATCAAAGGAGTGATTAGTGACTTTACATAACTATGATGTTAAGGATCGATCACTGGCCGAAGGTGGCCGGCAGCGTATCGAGTGGGCCTACCGAGAAATGCCGGTGGTGAAGCTAATCCGGGAGAGGTTTACCACCGAGAAACCGCTCAGAGGCGTTCGGATTTCGGCCTGCCTGCACATTACCACGGAGACGGCTAATTTGGGGATCACCCTGAAGGAAGGCGGCGCTGATGTCATTATGTGCGCCTCTAACCCGTTGAGTACCCAAGATGATGTGGCGGCGGCGCTGGTGGAATATGACATTCCCACTAATGCTATCAAGGGAGAGGATGAGAAGACATACTACCGGCATATCAGCACCGCATTGGACCATAAACCTCAGCTTACCGTGGATGATGGCGCCGACTTGGTGACCACCCTCCACACCAAACGGAGCGCTCTGTTGGGCGATGTTATCGGTGGTACCGAGGAGACCACCACCGGCGTGGTTCGGCTGCGTAGTCTGGAGAAGGCGGGTAAGTTGAAGTACCCCATAATTGCCGTAAACGACGCTCAGACCAAGTACCTCTTTGATAACCGCTACGGTACTGGGCAGAGCACCATAGATGGTATTACCCGCGCCACCAATATCCTGTGGGCGGGGAAAAAAATAGTGGTCTGTGGCTACGGCTGGTGCGGCTATGGCGTGGCCCTGAGAGCCAAAGGGCTAGGTTCTCAGGTGATCGTTGTTGAAGTGGCGCCGGTTCGGGCCTTGGAAGCGGTTATGGACGGCTATCAGGTCATGCCGCTGGCGGAAGCGGCCCGGGTGGGTGATATCTTTGTGACCACTACCGGTGATAAAAGCGTCATTGATAAGGCCCATTTCCAGGTGATGAAAGACGGGGCTATCGTGGCCAACAGCGGGCATTTTAACGTGGAAATCAATATCCCGGCCTTGGAGGGCTTGTCGCGCGGTAAACGGCGTATCCGGGACTTCGTTGACGAATATACTCTGAAAGATGGCCGCTGTGTGTATCTGCTGGGAGAAGGGAGGCTTATTAATCTGGCGGCGGCGGAAGGGCATCCCGCCAGCGTGATGGACATGAGCTTTGCCAACCAGGCCCTGTCCTTGGAATATGTGGCGAAAAGCCAAGGAAAGCTGAAACCTAGGGTCTATCCGGTGCCGGAAGATATCGATAAACAGGTAGCCCGATTGAAGCTGCGGGCCATGGGTATTGAGATTGATAGCTTGACATCGGAGCAGATGAAATATCTGACCAGTTGGGAAGAAGGTACTTAGTGTAAGTACTTAACATAAAAAAGGAGAGGAAAATGACTAATAGTTTTGCCAGCTCGTCCAATTATTTATTGACTTCGGAGTCAGTTACCGAAGGACACCCGGATAAGCTGTGTGACCAGATATCGGACGCAATTCTCGATTTTATCCTGGAAAGGGATCCGTATGGTCGGGTGGCCTGTGAGACGGCGGTGACGACCGGAATGGTAATCGTTCTCGGTGAAATTACTACCGGCTGCTACGTTGACGTGCCGCAGATAGTGCGCCAGGTGGTTTACGATGTCGGCTATACCAGACCTGAGTATGGGTTTGACTACCAGTCCTGCGGAGTGATGGTCTCCATTACTGAGCAGTCCAGTGACATTGATATGGGGGTAAGCAAATCGCTGGAGGCCAAGGCAAGTGCCGCGGCTGACGACTTGGACAAGGTCGGGGCTGGTGACCAGGGGATGATGGTCGGCTTTGCCTGTAACGAGACACCAGAGCTTATGCCTTTACCCATCACTTTGTCGCATCGGCTGTGTCAGCGTCTGGCACAGGTTAGGAAGGATGGGGTCCTGCCTTACCTCCGCCCTGATGGCAAGTCACAGGTAACCGTGGAGTACCAGAAGGGCGTGCCGAAACGCGTCACTAGTGTGGTCATTGCCGCCCAGCATGACGATGTTAGCCGGGATAAAATGGCGCAGGACATTATTGAGAAAGTAATCAAGGCGGTTGTCCCGGCTTCACTGCTAGATAACGAGACCAGGTTCTACGTTAATGCTACCGGCCGGTTCGTCATCGGCGGACCGGTATCAGATACCGGTTTTACCGGACGGAAGCTTCTGGTGGATACTTATGGTGGTATTGCCCGGCACGGCGGGGGCGCTTTCTCGGGTAAGGACCCGACCAAGGTTGACCGCTCGGCGACTTACGCCGCCCGTTATATCGCCAAAAATATCGTGGCGGCGGGACTGGCGGAGCGGTTGGAAACCCAGATTTCGTATGTCATCGGTGTAGCGCATCCCCTCTCCATCTCAATAGAGACCTTCGGTACGGCCAAGGTGGATAACCAGGTGATTGAAGACTTGGTTGGTAAACATTTTGACATGAGACCAGGGGCGATTATTCGTGATTTCAACCTGCGCCGCCCCATCTACCGATCCACCGCAGCCTATGGGCACTTCGGGCGGGATGACCTTGACCTCCCTTGGGAAAAAACCGACAAGGCTGAAATCCTGAAGAAAGAGGCGCTGGGAAAATAGAGGAGTCCAAGAGGGGCGAAGCCCCTCTAACGTAATCCCTTCCCTTTACTAATGGTAAGATCGAAGACTCTTTTAGGGAATAAAGAGGGACGGGGTTCCCAAATAAAACTTAGAAGGGGTGAGGTAGATAAACAACCCCATTAAGTTCGGCACCGACGGCTGGCGGGCGGTTATTGCCCGGGACTTTACCTTTGAGAATGTATGTGCCTGCGCTCAGGGGGTGGCGGACTATCTGAAACAGGCGGGACTGGCCGACCGGGGACTGGTTATCGGCTATGATACCCGTTTCGCATCTGAGGACTTCGCCGCCGCGGTGGCCGAGGTCATCGCCGGCAACGGTATAAAAGTGTACCTCGGTATCAGAACTACCCCGACGCCGGTTATTAGCTTTGGTGTCTTGGCTCAGCAGGCGGGTGGGGCGGTTATCATTACCGCCAGCCATAATCCAGCAATCTGGAACGGCTTCAAGTATAAAGATGAACACGGCTCCAGCGCGCCGGACGAGGTTACCGCTCAAATTGAGGAATATATTGCCCGGAATCTACGAAACGGCAAAGTAAGCCGGTTGCCACTACCGGAGGCTTCGGCACAGGGGCTGGTGGCCGATATTGACCTGACCCCGGTCTACTTGAAACAGATAGCTAAACTCGTTGACTTGGAGAAACTGCGCCGGGCTGCTTTTAAGGTGGTGGTTGACTCCATGTACGGTGCCGGGGCGGGCTATCTCAAGATGATACTGGAGGGCGGTGTCATTGAGTTGACCGAAATAAATGGCGAGCGCAATCCGCTTTTCCCGGGCATCCAGCCCGAACCGATCGCCGTTAACCTAGCGGGACTCTCGGCCACCGTGAAAAAACAAAAAGCTAATATAGGTCTGGCGACCGACGGTGACGCCGATCGTATGGGTATTGTTGACGAAAAAGGGATGTTCCTGACCCAACTCCAAGTCTTTGCCTTACTGGCTCTCTACATGCTGGAAGTGCGCGGCCAGCATGGCCCTATCGTTAAGACGATAACCTCTACCGGTATGGTGTATCGTCTGGGGGAAATATTTGACGTGCCGGTATATGAGACGGGGGTGGGTTTCAAATATGTTGCCCCAATGATGCGCGCCGAAGATGCGCTTATTGGTGGGGAGGAGAGCGGCGGCTACGGTTTCCGGGGGCATGTGTCCGAGCGTGATGGTATCTTGGCTTGCCTCTTTTTTCTCGACCTGATGATGAAGACCGGTAAAACTCCATCGGAACTTCTCGACTATCTCTACGGTAAGGTGGGACCTCACTACTATCGGCGGGCGGATGTCAGGTTTCCCGATGAGGAACGCCAGAATATCATGGCCCGTATCCGAGAGAATCCTCCGCAGTTTATTGAAGGAGTTAAAGTAGCCAGAATGGATACAGCCGATGGCTTTCGCTTTATTCTGGCGGATAACACCTGGATGCTCATAAGATTTTCCGGGACGGAGCCGGTGCTCCGCGTCTACGTTGAGAGTGACTCACCGGTCAGGGTGGCCCGGCTGCTGGTATTTGGTCAGGCGCTGGCCGGGGTTAAATAGAGATTTTGCACTAACCCCATCCCCTCGAAGAGTCTTCGACCTTCATCCCCCCCCCTGACTGATGCCGGCCGAGGCAATGATGACCCTGGGTATCATCAAGTTGCCCGCTTGGGTCAGGCAAAGATGTATCTCTAACTCTCTTTTTTGTCCCTTTAGATCTTATAAATGACCTGCTCATATGGGATAATGAGATTGGTCAGAGCGAGTTAGTCGATGGAGTTCTGGTTATTCGGGCCGGCTAGCGGTGGTATCAAAATTATATTCCGGGCAGTAATGAGCCGACTGTAATATGGTAAACCATGATACACGGTTGATACTGGTAGTAGATGATTCCGTTTTCATCCGCAAGAAATACTCGGATTTACTGGTTAAAGCTGGCTATCGGGTGACGGAAGCGCTGGCCAAGTATGTCGACGAAAAGCCAGATGGAGTGCTGCTGGGCATTGGCATGCCGCGTATGGGCGGAATACACGCACTGCATGCCATAAGGAGGATTGACCTGTCGGCTAAAGTGGTGATAATCAGTACTATGGGCCAGTGATATGTCGTGTAGAACGCAATAAAGGAAGGCGGCAGGGAGTTTTTATTGAAGCCGTTCCGGGATGGCCAAGTGCTGGATACGGTAAAAAAGGTTCTGGATAATAGTGGCGCCGAACCCTATTAGGACTAGTCTCTTAAGATGCTTTACGGGTAGCATTGTTCGGTAGCCGTTTAAACAGGTATATTTAACTGTGGGGCACTTCTACCCGACATGATGCCAGTGGTATCATTGCTCTCTACGGAGGTATTGGCGGAGGAATTAATGAAGTTTGTGAGGAGAATCGTCTGGTACTGTTAAACATATTTGCTGGTGTCGGGGTGGCTGGTATTGTGATAGTAGCCATATTATGCGTGCCTTTGAGGCACTGTGGATAGCGGATATTAGAGTTTAGGTAAGATGATGACTGGAGAATTCCCGGGAGTGTGGCTTTCGGTTAGTGGCTAACTTTCCAATTAATAAGCGGCTCCCTCACCGGCGGAAGCCCGGAGATGAAAAGGAGTCGCTTGCCGGTATCTTTAGCGTTTGGTGTATTGCGGTGCTTTGCGCGCCCGCCGGAGTCCCGGCTTCTTTCTCTCTTTAACACGTGGGTCCCGGGTGAGTAGTCCGTTCTGGCGTAGCACCGGCTTCAGATGATCATCGGCTCTTATCAGGGCCCGGGCAATACCGTGAGAGATAGCGCCGCTTTGTCCCGAAACTCCGCCCCCGTTTACCTTGACCACGGTATTATACTTGTTGAGACACTCGCTCACCATTAGGGGCTGTAAGATTGTCCGCTGGTGATTAAGGTCGGGGAACCGCTCCTCGTACGGTGTACCGTTAATAATGACAGCACCACTGCCCGGTAATAGCTTTACCTGTGCTACGGCGGTTTTCCGCCGGCCTGTCCCGTGAAAGTAAGTTTGTTTTTCCATGGCTGCTATCCTTTTTCTATTTCTGCGGTCTTTACCTGGGCTAGATGGGGATGGGTGTCACCGGTATAGACCCTGAGTCTTTTCTTCATACTGTTGCCCAGGCGAGTGTGGGGTACCATGCCTTTAACCGCGTGTTCGACTGCCCTTGTCGGATTGGTCTGCATCATTTTTCCCAGAGTGACGCTCTTGAGTCCACCAGGATACCCGGAATGCCGGTAGTAGGTCTTCTGCCTGACCTTGTTGCCGGTAACACTGACTTTATCGGCGTTGATAACGATGACGAAGTCCCCGGTATCTTGGTGAGGACTGAATATCGGTTTGTGTTTGCCCATCAGTAGACTGGCGGCTCGTGTGGCCAGCCTACCCAAGGTCTGGTCCTTGCCGTCGATAACGTGCCATTGTCGCTCAATGTCAGCCGGTTTGGCGTGATATGTCTTTAGTTGCATATTTCCTCCCAAGAGTGTAGATAGTTTACCCGCATCAAATACAGGCCGTGGGCGGGCACCGTGGGCCCGGCCCGGCCGGGTGTCCTCGCTTCTAATATACTATGAAACTCATCAATTGTCATCCGCCCCAGACCCATCTTGATTAGGGCACCGGTGGTGTTACGTACCTGGTGGGACAGAAACGCGCTGGCCACTATGTTGAAAATAACCAGATCGTCGTCCCTGGTTACTTTCGCTCGGTAAATACGGCGCACCGTGCTCTTGGTTCGGCTTTCAACACAGGTGGCGAACGAAGCGAAATCATGCTCACCGATAAGGTGCTGACAAGCCTGATTCATCGCTCCGATATTCAGGTGGCCGTTGACCAGGTAAGCGAAACCACGCCGGACAGGGGAGCGGGTGGAGCCATTCAATACATAGTAGTTATACTCTCGGCTGACAGCGTGGCGCCGGACATTAAAATCATCACCGACGCGGAAAGCGGCTTTCACCGCGATATCCCTCGGCAAATAGTAGTTCAGTCCCTTGACAAATGTGGACGGCGGCAAAGGTGATCTCGTCTGGAAACTGGCCACCTGTTCTCGGGCATGTACCCCGCTATCGGTCCGGCTGGCCATCATTACTCGGCTCCTCTCCCCGGTGAGTTTCCCTAGTGCTTTCTCGGTCTCCTCCTGAATGGTCGGCAGATTGGCCTGTAGCTGGGAGCCATGATAGCGTGTACCGTCATATTCCATAATCAAAATCATCCTGGTGCCTGTTACCAAACTGGTAGCCTTCATTAGATTTATGAGCGGCCGGTGGGTGGTCAACATTATTTCACCAGTGAGAGCTGGACCATAGGCGCGCTGTCACCTAGCCTGGGTCCCAGCTTGATGATGCGCGTATAGCCACCGGGACGCTCGGCATACCGCGAGGCCAGCTCGGAAAATACTTTCTCAGCTACCACTTTTTCCATAATAAACGCCAGTGCTTGGCGGAAGGCATGGAGACCACCTTCTTTACCTAAGGTAATCATTTTCTCGGCTAGGCCGCGCACTTCCTTGGCTTTAGCCTCGGTGGTGACAATTTTTTCATAGTTCAGTAGATCAGTCACCAGATTGCGGTACAGCGCTCTGCGGTGACTCATGGATCGGCCCAACTTTCTACCGGCTACTTTATGCCTCATGTTGTTGGCTCTTCCGACTGGTTCTCGTTTTCCTCCGGAGTTTTCGGTTCCGGATCAGTTTCGGCTTCTATGTTCGGTTTTTTCTTTTTCTGTTCGGTCTCGTCTTCGGTTGGCTCGACTGGCTCTGCCTCCTGGGCAGCGGCTTTCGGCTTGGGTTTTGTCTCGGTATCGGGAGCCATAGATAGCTCTATTGTGTTCAGCTTCTCCTCTAGTTCCTGTAAAGACTTCTGCCCGAAGTTACGCAGCTTGAGCAGGTCTTTTGGTTTCTTGCTTATCAGTTCACCTACTTTATCGATGCCGATGTGCCGCAGGCAGTTCATCGTCCGCACGGACAGGTCCAGTTGGTCTACCGGTATATTGAATTTCTCGTCGGGGATAGACAGGCGAAGTAGCTTTTCTTCTGCTTTCATCTGGGAAATCTTGACATACTCGACAAACGGGGATAGTTGCTCTATCAGGATGCCGGCGCTCTGGCTGATGGCGTCTATGGGTGACGTGGTGCTGTCCGTCCATACCTCAAGGACCATTCGTTCCCGGCTGGTCTCCTGACCTGAGTGAATTGGCTCGACGGTATAATTAACCTTGCGTATCGGGGTGAAGATGGCGTCCAACGGTATTGTGCCTACGGGCGAGTTATCCTGTAATTCAGCGGTGCGGTAACCCTCACCTAGTTCGACGTCGAACTCCACGTAGAGTGTTGCCTCCGGCGAGTCTAGGGTAATAAGACAAAGCTCTGGATTGGTGACTTCAAAGTCAGCTGATGGTTTAATGTCCGCGGCGCGGACCGGACCTTCTCTCTGTATGTCCAGTATTAGCTTGCCGGGCTGGTTGGAGAGCGACTTTAACCTCATCGCTCTAACATTAAGCAGAAACTCGGTGATATCCTCCTTGGCGTGAGGGATGACGGTGAATTCGTGTCTGGCGCCTTCAATCCTGACCTGGGTCACCGTGGCTCCAGGGAGGTAGCTGAGTGAAATCCGCCGTAAAGCGTTGCCTAGCGTGACGCCAAAGCCTTGCTCTAGTGGCTCAGCGGTAAAGCGCCCGAAGTTATCTTCAGTCTCGATACATTCAATCTTGGGGATTACCAGACGGGACAAAGGATTCTACCTCCTTATTCATTATCGTGAGTAGTACTCAACTATAGTCTTGCCGTCGAACGTAGCTTCGGTTTCCTCGGGTGTTGGTAGCGACAAAATTTGGCCGACTAGGGTTTTCTTGTCCAGACTTAGCCAGTTCAGGACGGTCTTGGCTTCAATGGTCTGGGTCAGCTGTATGTAATATTCCGCTTTGGTGCTCTCCTGCCGCCAGCTAATAGTATCGCCTTCTTTTACCAGACAGGACGGTATATTAGTCTTATGGCCGTTGAGCATGATATGTCCGTGTCGGACTAGCTGGCGGGCCTGGGAGCGGGAATCAGCAAAACCCAGGCGATAGACGACGTTGTCCAGACGCCTCTCCAGTAGTACCAGCAGGTTCTCTCCGGTGATACCGGTCTGTCTTCCCGCCTGCGCAAAGATCTTGCGGAATTGTCTCTCTAGGATGCCGTAGCTGTGACGGGCTTTTTGCTTCTCCCGGAGTTGTAGTCCCCGGTCCGAAATCTTCTGCCGTCTCCCTCTCGGCGGCTGTCCTGGAGGTTTCGGTCGCTTCTCCACGCCGCACTTGGGGGTAAAACACCGGCTACCCTTTAGAAAGAGTTTCTCACCGCCGCGGCGGCATAACCGGCAAACTGCTCCTGTGTATCTGGCCATTTTTCCTCTCTTCTACACCCGTCTCTTTTTCGGCGGGCGACAACCGTTATGCGGGATAGGGGTTACGTCTTTGATGCTGGTGATATAAAGCCCCGAACTCTGGAGAGAGCGGATAGCCGCTTCACGCCCGCTGCCCGGTCCTTTAACGTAGACCTCTATCTGCCGCAGGCCGTGCGTCATGGCTTTCCGGGCGGTGTCACGGGCGGCCATCTGGGCGGCATAGGGGGTGCCTTTGCGCGAGCCCTTGAACCCGGCGGTACCGGAGCTTCCCCAGGCAATAACGTTTCCTTGGGGGTCCGTCAGCGTGACGATAGTATTGTTAAAAGTAGACTGAATATAGGCTTTCCCTACGGGGATGGACTTGCGTTCCCGTCGTTTTGCCTTGGTCCGTTTCTTCTGTGCCATCCTAACATCTCCTCTGACGATTATTTTTGATTATTTCTTGGTCATGCCGCGCCTCTGCCCTCGGCCGGCGACGGTCTTACGGGTGCCGCGTTTGGTGCGGGCGTTGGTTCGCGTGCGCTGTCCCTTGGTGGGCAGGCTGTGGCGGTGCCGGAGGCCACGGTAGCTTCCGATTTCGGTGAGGCGCTTGATATTGAGGTTATTCTCTCTTCTGAGCTCACCCTCCACCCGGTACTGCCGGTCAATAGTCTCTCGGAGACGGTTGACCTCTTCTTCGGTAAGTTCGCTCACCTTGGAATCGGGACTGATTTCGGTCTGGGCCAGAATCTTCTGGCTTACCGCTGGGCCAATCCCGTAAATATACTGCAGTGAGACCCACACCTGCTTATTTCTGGGTATATCTACCCCGGCGATACGCGCCATCTACTGCCTCCTTGCTTCACCATAAGTTACCCCTGTCTCTGTTTGTGCCTGACATTAGTACAAATAACTCGGACCACTCCTCGCCGTTTCACTATTTTACATTTATCACATCTGACCTTTACGGAAGCTCTAACTTTCATCGTAATAATTCCTTTATTATTGCACCCGTTATTTGAACCGGTAGGTAATCCGACCCCGACTCAGGTCATAGGGGGAAAGCTCAATCAATACCTTGTCTCCGGGCAAGACTCTGATATAGTGCACCCTTATTTTACCGGAAATATGGGCCAGTACCATGTGTTCGTTGGGTAATTCGACACGAAACATAGCGTTGGGCAGAGCTTCCACTACTATTCCCTCGACCTCAATAGTCTCTTTCTTAGGCATTAGTCCTTTTCGTCAGCACTTCCGGTTCCTCATTAGTTATGGCAATGGTGTGTTCTACGTGTGCCGAAAGACTGCCATCGGCGGTTAATACTGTCCAGCAGTCGTCACCGAGTCGGGTGCGCCAGTCGCCGATATTGAGCATGGGTTCTAGGGCCAGGACCATGCCTTTTTTCAGTACTGGTCCCGCGCCAGCTATGCCGAAGTTGGGTATTTGCGGTTCCTCGTGCATCTCTCGTCCGATGCCGTGTCCGGTGTATTCGCGTACTATCGAGTAGCCTCGGGACTCGGCGTAGTTTTGGATGGCCGAGGAAACATTCCCCAGGCTTGCTCCATGCCGGGCGGCACCGATGCCCGCTTCTAGGGCATCCTCAGTGGTCTCTATCAGTCTCTCGGCTTTGGTTTTTACTTTGCCGACGCCTACTGTTATGGCGGCGTCACCTTGAAATCCGTCATAGATAGCGCCGAAGTCTAGGGAGACGATATCACCCTCGCGCAGTACGCGCTTGCCCGGAATCCCGTGCACTATCTCATCGTTTACCGATACGCAGAGATTGGCCGGGAAACCCTTGTATCCTTTGAACGCGGACTTGGCTCCCTGTTTTTCCAGTTCTCTCTCGGCGATAGTATCCAGCTCTCTGGTCTCCATACCTGGTTTTATCTCTTCTCTTATTATTTCCAATATGTCGGCGACAATTCTGCCGGCCTCACGCATGGCCGTAATCTCTGCCTTGGTTTTAATGATAATACTCATCTGGCGATTAACCACCTCTCATTGAGGGCGGCCACTGTCCGCCGTGTCACTTCATCTACGGTTTCCTCTCCATCGACCTCGATTAACTTGCCTTTCCGCCGATAGTAGTCAATCAGTGGCGCCGTGTGTTCAAAGTAGATTTCCAGCCTCTTTTTTATCGTTTCGGCAGTGTCATCAGGGCGCTGGTACAGTTTACCCTCGCACTTATCACACTTTCCCTCGACATGGGGAGGAGATTCTACTATATTATAAACCGTCTGGCACCGGTGGCAAATCCGGCGTCCGCCGAGCCTTTTCTGAAGCTCTTCTTCGGAGACCTTGATAGAGATAACATTGTCTATCTCCAGGGACTTTCTGGCCAAGGCTTTGTCTAGGGCTTTCGCCTGCTCTAAGTTTCGCGGGAAGCCGTCTAGGACAGTCCCTTTTTCACTGTCCGGAGCTGACATTCGCTCCAGGACCATATGAGTAGCTATCTCGTTGGGGACAAGCTCTCCTTTCTCTATATAGTTCTTGGCCTGTCGGCCTAACCCGGTGCCCCGCTTCAATGCCTGCCGGAACAGGTCGCCGGAGGCGATATGCGCTAAATTCAGTTTCTGGGCGATAGCCGTGGCCTGTGTGCCTTTACCAGCCCCGGGGGCTCCCAGAAAAATACTATACAACTTCTATCCTACTTTATAAAGACTTATGGTGCCGTATCGTCCGGGTACTTTAAGCCAGTCAACTGGAATAACTCCGATACATTTAATTATTTTATTAAACCTCGCCGTATTACATTGCTGTTGTGCTGAGAGCTGCTCCATGGTATCTAAACAGTTCCAGCAGGCTTATTTTATAAAACCTTCATAGCGCCGCATGACCAGCTGTGCCTCCAGCTGCTTCATAGTATCCAGCACCACGCCCACCATAATGAGTAGGCCCAGGCTGGATAACTGTATCACTTGGACACCAGTAATCTGCTTCGCCACGAAAGGCATTACCGCCACGCCGGCTAGGAAAAGGGCGCCACCCCAAGTGATACGGTTAATGACGCCGTTTAAGTAAGTGGCCGTATTTTTGCCCGGCCGGATGCCGGGGATAAATCCTCCCTGGCGCTGCAGGGTATTGGGTAGGTCTTGTTGTTGGAATATCACCATGGTGTAAAAGAAAGCAAAGGCCATCGCCATAATAAAGTAAAGACCCCAGTAGAACAGGCCAAGCGGTAGGGCGGTGTTGGGATTAAATAAATTCATAATCGTATTGGCAAAGTTTGGCTCGGCGGAATTGGCAAAATAGCTGGCGACAATACCCGGAAAGAGCACTAGTGACATGGCAAAGATAAGCGGTATCATCCCGGCGCTATTGACCCGCAGCGGAATATGGGTTGACCCAGCCTGTCGGTACATGCGGCCGCTGCGAAAGACGCTTTTGGCGTACTGCACCGGAATGCGGCGGTGCGCCTCGGTGAAAATGACGATTACCACGATGGTGAGTACCGCGATGGCCAGATAAGCGGTCAGGCCGACAAAATTTTCATTAGCGAGAAAGCCTTGCCCGATCATCTCCGGTAGGCGGGCCACGATACCGCCAAAGATGATGATGGATATGCCGTTGCCAATACCATATTCCGTGATAAGCTCACCGAGCCAGACCAGGAATATGGTGCCCGCCACCATTGACAGCACCATAGCGGTCATCGACAGGACTCCTGGTGTAATCCCGGCCCCGAATACACCTTCGCGCTGGAGGTAGACTAACTGTCCGTAGCCTTGGATGCCGGCTAGAGGCACCACCAGCCAGTGGGTAATCAGGTTAATCTTGTTCCGGCCTGACTCCCCTTCCCGGGAAAGGGCTTGCAGGCGCGGGATGACCGGTACCAGTAGCATCATGATAATGGAAGACGTGATATAAGGGTAGACCCCCATTGCTGCTACGCTGAGTCGCCTCATGGCGCCGCCACTGAACATATCGAGCATGCCCAGTAGGGCGTTGCGCTCGAACAGTGCCTCTAGGGCAGTTAGGTCCACTCCGGGGAGGGGCACGTGCGCCACAAAGCGGAAGATGACCAAGATGCCTATGGTAATGAGAATCCGGCGCCTTAAGTCAGGCAGACTGAAGGCATCGAACATTGCCTGGAGCAATCGCGGTCTACTCTGTCTGGCCCGCATGCTCTACCTCCTCGACTTTTCCTCCGGCGGCTTCTATCTTGGCCCGGGCGGCCGCGGAAAACTTGTTTGCCCTGACCACGAAGGGATGACTCAGCTCGCCACCGGCCAGAATCTTAATTGGCTGGCGCAGTGATTTTACCAGTCCGGCGGCTACTAGTTTTTTCGGGGTTACCTCACTTCCAGATTCAAAAGAGTTGAGCTTGTCTAAATTGACGATGCTGTACTCTGTCCGGAAAATATTGACAAAACCGCGCTTTTGTGGCAGGCGCTTGATTAAAGGCAGCTGCCCGCCTTCAAAGCCGGGACGTATTCGGTAACCGGCCCGGGACTTTTGCCCTTTTAGGCCCCGCCCAGAATAGGTACCGTGACCACTGCTATTACCTCGCCCCACTCTTTTCCGTGATCGTTTCGAGCCCGGGTTCGGGGAAAGATTATTCTGCCTCACGAGCTTGCTTCCTCCACCTTGACGAGATGCCTCACTTTATTAATCATCCCCCGAATTGCCAGCGAGTCATTCTGGATGACATTCTGGTGTAGCCGGTGAAAACCAAGAGCGGTTAAGGTCCTCTTCTGGTTTTCCTTATAGCCGATACCGCTTTTAATCCATGTGATGCGCAGTTTAGCCACCGGTTTCCTCCTCTTCCTCCGCCTGGCTGGTTTCTTTCTTCTCTGCCTTGACGTCTGCCCTGCGTTTGGCTACTTCTTCTTTTGGCTCCCTCATCTGACTGAGGGCCAGCATCGTTGCCCTGGCTACATTGATGTGATTGGCGCTGCCCAGTGACTTGGTCAGGATATCCTTGACGCCGCAGGCTTCGAGCACTGACCGGACACTGCCGCCGGCAATTACACCAGTACCTGGTGACGCCGGTTTTAATAAGACCTTAGCCGCGCCGAGAGTAACTGTCATTTTGTGGGGAATGGTGGTCCCGACGAGTGGTATTTTAATCAGGTTCTTTCTGGCGGCGGCGCCGCCTTTGTTGATGGCCGATGGTACCTCATTTGCCTTACCAATACCTAGGCCCACGTGGCCGCTGCCGTCCCCGGTGACTACTAGGGCACTGAACCTGATGTGCTTACCCCCTTTCATTACCTTGGCCACGCGGTTGATGTACATTAGCTTATCGTTCAGGACTAGTTCGGTGGCGTCTATTTTGCTGATTAAATTCTCCATAAAATTTCCAGACGTCTCTTTCAGAATTTTAGTCCGCCCTGGCGGGCGGCCTCGGCTAGGGCTCTAACCCGGCCGTGATATTTGTAGCCGCCGCGGTCAAAGGCGACCTGTTTTATCCCTTTGCTCAGGGCCCGTTTGGCAATCGTGGTACCGATCAGTTCGGCCTTATCTGACTTGTCCTTTCCGCCTGTCTCGTTTTTGGTTTCCGTGTCGAGGGTGGAGGCGGCGACTAGGGTGTTTCCCTGCGAATCATCGATGACTTGGACGTAAATGTGGTTCAGGCTGCGGAAAACGCACAAGCGGGGCCTGGAGGTAGTGCCCTTCACTTTAGACCGGACCCGGGTATGCCGGCGATAGCGTGCTAATCTTGATCTGGTGCTGGTATTTGTCATATTTATTTCTTCCCGATGGCTTTACCGGCTTTACCTGGTTTGAGGTGGACTCTCTCACCGGCGTATCTTATCCCCTTGCCTTTATAGGTGTCAGGGGGGCGAATTCTCCGAATTCTGGCAGCCATCTCGCCAACCACTTCCCGGTTGATTCCGGATACCTTAATCCGGTTTCCCTCCACCTCGAAGGAGATGCCTGGTAACGGCGTTATTTCTACCGGGTGCGAGTGTCCTACGCGGAATGTTAGTTTATCCTCGGCTTTTTCTGCCCGGTAACCTACTCCGACTATTTCTAGGTATTTGTCAAAACCATTGCTTACCCCGGTTACCATGTTGGCCACTAGGCTCCGAGTCAGTCCGTGCAGGGAGCGGTGCTCTTTACTGTCACTGGGCCGGGATACGGTTATGGCATTATCCTGCTGGGTAACGCGTATCTCCGGACTGACCGGGCGGCTGAGCTCTCCTTTGGGTCCGGTTACCGTAACCCGGTTCTTTTTGATATTCACCGTCACCCCCGAAGGTACGGCTACGGGCATCCGTCCTATTCTGGACATAACATATCACTCCAAGTCTGGGTTACCATATATTGCATAAAAGCTCCCCGCCGATTCCTAGGCGCCAGGCCTGCTGCCCCGTTTTTACCCCTTTGGAGGTAGAAACGATGGTGATACCCAAGCCACCGTAAACGCGCGGAATTTCTTTCTGCTGTACATAGACTCTTAATCCGGGCTTGCTTACCCGTTCCAGCCCGGAGATAGCCGATCGGGTGCGGTCGTTATATTTAAGGTGAATCTTGATCGCCCGGCGCGGTTTACCCTGGAGTACCTCGTAGTCGCTGATAAAGCCTTCTTCCCTGAGGATTCGGGCAATGGAAAGTTTCATCTTTGATGATGGCACCAAGACTTGGTCATGCTTGGCCATTAGGGCATTGCGTATTCTGGTTAGCATATCGGCAATTGGGTCAGTAACGGTCATCGCGGTTCCTTACTTTTATTTTTGTCAGTTTTTACCAGCTTGATTTTCTCACTCCCGGTAACTGGCCGGTAAGGGCCAGCCGGCGAAAACAAATGCGGCACAGGCCGAATTTGCGGATATAGGCGCGGGGCCGCCCGCATAGGTAACAGCGGTTCTGTCGCTGTACTCGGTATTTCGGTTCACGCTGGGCCTTGATAACTTTTGACTTCTTGGCCATTATTGCTCCATTTCATCCTGGGCGAAAGGCATGCCCAGCAGCTCTAGGAGGTGTCTACCTTCCTCATCGGTCAAAGCCGTGGTGGCGATTATTATTTCCAGTCCTCGTGCCTTGTCTATCTTATCATAGTCTATTTCTGGGAAAAAGGTTTGTTCTTTCAATCCCAGGGCATAGTTGCCTCGGCCGTCGAAGGCGTTTCGGGAAACCCCCTGAAATTCACGCACGCGGGGCAGGACGGCACTTACTAGCCGGTCCAGGAAATGGTACATGCGCGTCCCTCGTAGGGTTACCTTTAATCCGATGGGCATACCTTCCCTTAGCCGGAAAGCAGACACGGATTTTTTGGCGCGGGTGATTACCGGGTGCTGGCCGGAAATGGTAGTCAGGTCACCCTCGGCCGCTTCCAGAGCTTTGTCGTTCTGAATCGCCTCACCTAGGCCGATATTAAGCACCACTTTTTCTAGGCGCGGCACCTGCATGATGTTTTTATAGCCATGACGCTCCATCATGGCGGTGAGAACTTCTTTCTGGTACTTTTCTTTTAATCGTGGCATCTAGTCGATTACCTCTTGGCAGGTACGGCAGATTCTGACCTTTTTCCCGTCATCTAACGACGTAAAACCAATGCGGGTGGGCTGGTTACACTTGGCGCAGAGTAACATTACGTTGGCCACGCGGACCGGCGCCTCTAGGTCTATGATACCGGCCTGCCGGGCCTGTTTCTTGGCCCGAGAGTGTTTTTTAATAAAGTTAACTCCTTCCACCAGTATCATTCTATCCTTCGGGTGAGTGACGCGCACTTTACCTTTTTTGCCTTTATCCTTACCAGTGATGACCAGTACCATATCATCTTTCCTAATCTTCATTATCGGTTGACCTTACAGGACCTCTGGCGCCAGCGAGATAATCTTGGTAAAATCCCTGTCTCTCAGTTCTCTGGCTACCGGTCCGAATATCCGCGTCCCCCTAGGGTTATTTTTATCGGTGAGAATCACGGCGGCGTTCTCATCAAACCTGATGTAAGAGCCGTCCGGTCGCCGGTAGGAGTGCGCCGTGCGGACAATAACTGCTCGGACCACGTCTCCTTTTTTGGTGGTGGATCCGGGGATGGCTTTCTTGACCGAGGCGACAATGACATCACCGACGCGAGCGTATTTTCGCCTCGTGCCGCCGAGCACGTTGATGCACATGATCTCCCGGGCCCCGGTATTATCGGCTGCTTTAAGTCTGGAATAGGTTTGAATCATCTCGTTAGGTCCTTAGCTATCGGCGATTTCCTTGGGTTGAATCTCGGCTACCTTTCCTCTGGTTATTATTTCGGCTACCCGCCATCGCTTGTGCCGGGAGAGCGGGCGTGTTTCGACAATTCTGACCATATCTCCCGGCTGACACTCGTTCTTTTCGTCATGGGCCTTGTACTTGACCACTCGGTTGATGGTCTTCTGGTACAAGGTATAGTGCCGGGGTGTTTCCACCGCGACCACTACGGTCTTATCCATTCGGTTGTTAATGATACGGCCAAATCTGGTTTTACGTTTTTCTGGCATAATGTTACCTTATCCCCAGTTCTCTCTCCTTCATTATCGTCTTGAGTCGGGCAATTTTCTTTTTTACCATCGGGAGTTCGCGATGGTTGACTAGCTGCTTGGTTGACAAACGGAAGCGCAGGTTGAGAAGCTCCTGGTGGGCTTCCTCCAGTTGCTTGGTTAATTCCTCTGGGTCCAGACTTCGAAATTCGTCAATCCTCAACTTAAGTCGACTCCTTTTTGGCGGAATCGAGGCTGGCTATCGCTCCCGTTTCTCGGACGATAAATTTGGTCGGTATGGGGAGCTTGTGCGCCGCTAGGCGTATCGCTTCTTTGGCCGTGTCCTCGCCGACACCGGCCATTTCAAATAGGATTCTGCCCGGCTTGACCACGGTTACCCAGTGGTCCGGGGCACCTTTACCACTGCCCATACGGGTTTCCGCTGGTTTCTTGGTCACCGGTTTGTCCGGAAAAACTCGTATCCAGACTTTGCCACCGCGGCGGATATGACGGGTGATGGCACGCCGTGCCGCTTCAATCTGCTCACCGGTAAGCCAGGCGGCTGCCAGTGCCTGCAGGCCATAATCACCGAAGATAGTGGTGTTACCGGCTTGGGCGCTGCCCCGACGGTGTCCTTTATGGGACTTACGGTATTTTACTCGCTTAGGCTGTAGTATCTTTTTCCTCGTTTTCCGCCAGGGTAGAGGCTTCGGTCTCGGCCGCTTTTTTCCTGCTTTTTCGTGTGGCCGGTTTGGCCGGTTTCTCTTCCGGCATGATTTTGGTACTTTCTTCGGCACTTTCTACGGCGGCCGATTCGGCGGCGTGAAGTTCTGGCCCTTCCGTGTTTTCCGCCAGGGTAGAGGCTTCGGTCTCGGCCGCTTTTTTCCTGCTTTTTCGTGTGGCCGGTTTGGCCGGTTTCTCTTCCGGCATGATT
>NZCW01000042.1 GCA_002688435.1 Dehalococcoidales bacterium | reverse complement strand
TTATCTACTTTTTATGTCTATTGAAGTCGCTCAAGGAAAAGTCGGTGACCTGGGACAGTGGTGGTTGATGTTTTTACTGGCAATACTTATGATAATCGGATATCTGCTATGGAAGAGCTATCGTCTAACAGCCGGCCCTGGTTAGCGTCAGATGCTGAGCGTAAAAAGAGGCTGTTGAAAAGTTTGATTAGCTTTTTATTAGCTAAATGAAAAAGCTCCCTGGGTTTCAAGTCCCCATTATGACGGATAGAATCTAGATATAATTATTTTATAATTTCCTCAGCATTACCAGTGCTTCCCGAATCTCACTACCCTTCTGCCCATTTGAATTAAATGTCATAATTTGAGTTATTGTTAAATATGCCTTGCATCAGTTAACATTCCAAGCTGTTGTCATTCAGACAGTGCAGTAGCGACCGGCTCACTTCCTCTGGCTCAATCCGATGATGGCATAGGCTACCTGAAGATTAAGTCTAATCTCTGTTTCCCCGGGGCTGATTGTGGTCGGCGCCGCGGCCACCGCTCTCTCTGGCATAAATACGCCGGGTTGATAACCAGGAGCTGAAACCTGAATACCCTCAGAGATATAGGTCACCGTACCAAGGGTCATACCAGCCAGCCCAGCCAGTTGCTCGGCTTTAGCCTTGGCATCAGCCATTGCCTTCTCTCTGGCTTCCTCATAGTAGGCTGATGGGTCATCCACGGAAAAGCTTATACTATCTATCCGAGTGAGGTCTCCCCCAACCTCAGCCGCAGCATCAATGACGCTACCAACCTTATCAATATCCCTTATCTTAGCCGTTACCATATTGGTTACTTGAAAACCGATAATTATTTCCTCTTCCTTCTCCCTGTCCCATTTAGTTACCCGGCGAATACTGAACTGCTGGGTCTGAATATCCTTCATGGCTACCTCGTTATTAGTCAGGGCGGTCATTACTTTATCCATGCCGTCCGCCGCTTTGGTCTGAGCCACGGCTACGCTTGTCTCCTGGGCTTCAATGCCTAACCTCAGGATAGCGATATCTGGAACAGCGGTTACCTTACCTTCTCCGGTAACCCAAATCCCGGACTGCTGACTAGCTGTATATATCTCCTGTATCTGCTCTTCCAAGTCAGTATAAGTGTCCGAGCCGCATCCAGGCAGGACAGCGGTGACCAACACCAATGCTAAACTTACCGCTAATATCCACTTCTTTTTCATTTCTTTTATTTCAGATATCATCTGATTGATTACGTCTCCGATATCAGACGTTACTTGAATCATATCATTAGATTACATCAGCTGAATGACTGACGCAACTTCGAAAGGAACAAAAAACCAAAAGTCAGCTGCTCTGCCAGTTGAGCTAGCGACCCGCACTTCTACCGACTGCCTCATTCTAGTATCCCGCCGCAGTTTGAAACAAGTGGAACCAATATGCGGTTAAGGCTACCTCTTCCAGGTTTTCATTACCTCGTACTGCACCCGCCATTCTATATCGAACCCCCCGTTTTTCCAGGTCTCTGCCATCTCCTTACGGCCGGCGACGAGTTCCTGACTGGCCGCATATTCCCCATAGTCCTCCCGGTTCTCAAACCGATATATTGCCAGATACGCGGGGTACTCACCGGTATCTTTCAGTATCTTGTAGCGGGTCACTTCCTTCATCCCTTTGAACTTAAACAGCAACGGGATATGTACCTCGTCATACCACTTGTTGAATTTCTCTTCGATTTCCGGTCGGCACCGGGTAGCCACCATATTTATTACCGTTTTATTTTCCATTACCATGGTCTCCTCCTGTCCTGGTTTTTATTTAACTATCATCAGTTTTCACCAATCTTTCACACCTCAACCTTTGAAAAGAGAGTGTTGTCAATCAGCCTGGCAATGGGCGCAAAGAAAAAGACGCAGGCCAGACGAATCAGGGTGAACTTCCAGCCCATCAAGCCTATTTCCATTGGCAGCCGGCACACCGTCTCACCTGACCTATCATGAAGTGTGTCTCTAAAAGAGAGGGATTAAGAAGATGAGAGATCCGCAATCATTGTGATCAGCTACTCTTTTTTGAACTTAGCTCTCAGGGTTTCCATTTCCTGCTGCTTCACGTACTCTTCCTGGCTCAGCGGTTCACAGGACCTCAGTTTATTGTTTTTCAGTGTAATGGTGAAGAGTTCCCGGCATTTCCAGCACCGATACGGACCCTGATAGCTTGACTCAATCAGAGACAAGGTACCCTCAGTATCACATTTAGGGCATTTGATTTTGACTAGCATACTTTATCTTACTCTTTTCTTTGTCTTTTTTCTAATCACCCTTTTGCACCAGCAGACATATATTCCGGGAAAAGTACTTTAGAGGGAAGCGGTAGGCGTTTTCGGGAAAGGACTTTAATATTTTTAGACCAGCTTGTTTCGCCAGCTTCTCCAGCTCTCCGTAGGAAAACAGGTAGTAGTCGCGATAGAGAGTCCTGTCCTTAGCCCGCCACGGCACGGCTATCTCTTTACCGCGGAACCAGAACCTGGGCTGCCTGCGATTCCACACGGTGATAAAAGCTTCACCACCGGACCTCAAGACCCGCCTGAGCTCCTGCAGTGCTTTTAATCTCTCTTCTTCACCCTTGATATGGTGATAGGTCGCCACGGAGAGCGCCCAGTCAAAGGTCCCATCGGGGTAGGGAAGCCAGCCGGCCTCGGCCACTGCCAGGTCTACCTCAAAATGAAATTTCCCGACATACTTCCGGGCAAACTTCAGCATTTCCCCGGAGAAGTCCACACCATACAGTGCAAAGCCCGACCGAAAAGGTAAAAAATCAGGTCCATGAGCACAACCGATATTGAGTAACCGGCCCTGCCGCCACTGCCGGGCCAGTGCTTCCAGTTCCCGGCGGAAGATGGACCAGTGCCGGAAATTATACCAATTCGGGGCTATCTGATTGAATACTTCTATTACTACCCCACCTCCTTAATCACCCTCTCCTGCAAAGGAGAGTGGGAGAGGTTTTCATAAGAGGGGCTTCGTCCCTCTCGGACTCCCCTTGAGTAAGTTTAGTTCCGTCTCTCTTCGACCACATCCAGAAGTAATTTCATATCACCGCTTAAAATCTGTTAAACTTGGTAAACCACTTAATAGTAAGGATAACATGAGGAAGTTTGCAAGGACTATCTCCGGAGTTACCCCGGTGGCGGTGATGACCCAGCCAATGAAGTGTCCGGGGCAGTGCCTGTATTGCCCCACTTATGCCGACACGCCGCAGAGCTATACCCCGGAGTCGCCGGCGGTACTGCGGGCTAGGCGGTGCGGCTATGATGCCCGGCAGCAGGTTCGGTTACGACTGAAAATTCTGTCGGATATGGGACACCCTACCGATAAAATTGAGCTGATTATCATGGGCGGCACCTTTCTGGCCCACCCCGAGGAATACCAGTACCGTTTTATCCAGGGCTGCTATGACGGCCTGAACGGCGCGGTGTCGGCGACTTTAGCCGAGGCGAAGCAGCGCAACGAAACGGCCGGGCACCGCACTACCGGCTTGTGCATTGAGACCCGGCCGGACTGGTGCCGACAGGCAGAGATAGACCGCATGCTTGAGTTCGGTGTCACCCGGGTAGAGCTTGGCGTACAGACCCTTGACAATGAAATCTACCAACTGGTACGAAGAGGACACCAGATAGCCGACGTAGTCCGGGCTACCGCCTTACTCCGAGAGCACGGCTTCAAGGTATACTACCACTGGATGCCGGGGCTACCCGGCGCAACTCCGCAGACGGATCTGGCACTGACCGTCAAATTGTTTGCCGATGACCGCTTCCGGCCAGACGGCCTGAAGCTATACCCGACGATGGTGGTGGCCGGCACCGAGCTGGAGAAATGGTATCAGGAGGATCGTTACCAGCCGTACAGTGATGAGACCATGCTTGACCTAGTGACGGAAATCAAGTCACTGGTACCCAGGTATGTCCGGATTTCGAGAGTGCTACGCGATATCCCGTCTCAGTTTATTACCGCCGGGTGCAAGGACTCCATGAGAGGTCAGGTAAGACAGCGACTAGAGCAAAAAGCCTTGGCCTGCCAGTGCATCCGCTGCCGAGAGTACGGCCACCGGACGCGGGACGGCTGGAAAATAGGAGAGCCGCACCTGGTCAGGATGGATTATGAAGCGTCCGGCGGCCGGGAGATTTTCCTGTCCTTTGAGGACGAAAAGGCAACACTATTCGGCCTACTCCGGATGAGGATCCAAGCGCGGTCCGTACCGGGACTGGTCTCGGAAGCTGATGGTAACCTAGCTTTAATCCGGGAGCTGCACGTCTTCGGGCCTGAGGTTTCACTCCACGGGCGGCTGGTGGAGGCGGCCCAGCATAAAGGACTGGGGAAAGCGTTACTCCAGGAAGCCGAGCGCATTGCCGGTAACCAGTTTCAGATGCGGCAGATCGCCGTTTTGAGCGGCGTCGGTGCTAAAGAATACTACCGCGCTGAATTCGGCTACCGCCCACAGGGAGAGTACATGGCCAGGAGCCTTGAGACGCCTGCCGGGCACACTTTGACCGCCATTGTTCCGCCTAATTAACCGGGCAGGACTAGAAAAACTGATGCCCTGCCTGGCTTTATGGCGTCCCTGATCGGCGCCGGCTATTCCTCTTCCCTCTCCCCTCCTTCACCTTCCAGTTCTTCAATAAGGTCATCTACTATTTCGATAATCTTCGATAAGGCTTGCGCGGCTTTCCTCATAGATGACCTCCGCTTTTATGTAACCTTCACCATTTATATAACGAAAGAACCGCTGATTGATGAGCCCCCGCCCGGTAAAAATTACTCGGGCCAAAAGATAGTGATAGTAACGACTAATCTTCATCCATTTCCAGTTGTCTCAACCGGGTATCGCCAATGCCGAAATGGTGGGCGATTTCATGCTGGACTACCCGGCATATCTCATTCCTGATTTCAGTATCATTTTTACAGATAACCTCAATCGGCTTCTGGAAGATAGTTATCTTGTCCGGTACCACCAGTCCATAGTAAGGACTCCGTTGGGTCAGAGGCACACCCTCGTAAAGTCCCAGCAGAGTCTCGTCATGTCCTAGTTCTGTTTCCGCCAGTTGCCGGGCGGTCGGCCGGGCTTCCACCACTACATCAATGTTTTCTAGCCTAGCGTGGAATTCATCAGGCAAGCGCTCAATCGCTTGGACCACCAACCGTCCAAATCTTTCCTGCTCCATCCCTCACTCCCGGTATTTTCCTGTTTCTCTAGGTAGACCACGTAACCCAGAGTACCATGACATAGGTGCTGGCCTCAGCGAACCCCGTTTCGCGGCTGGGGTTTGTGGGGTATTCTTGGAGTAGCAATGGCTAGGGTATACCAAGAAATATACTTGAGGGCTGTAACTCAGAGCCAAGCACTTCTTCTCAAGTTATCGCCCTTACTGGCGAGCCGTCTGGACCCTCAAACGGGACGGGCAGCGCCATAAAATTAACGCGGTTTTTCGTCAAGAGATACTGATTGACGATGCACTCGAACTAGATAATTCCTGCGTGGAAAAACGTAATGGGTAGTATGTTCTTCTCTTGGTAATTTAGCCACGTTTCCTGAATCAGTTACCTCGCATATCAGAAAGTAATCACAGGGAAAATCATCTCCCCATACCTTAATCTTGCGTTTAACCAGCCATTCACAGACGTCACGTCCCATGTAGGGTGACTTGCCCCAGAAACCCTTCTCTCAAAAGCTAATGTTTAAGAAACGCCTTACTAATGGCGGCGAGTGTTTTTACCTTTCAAGAGAGAAACGCGCCAATCCCTGTCTCGCAGCGTGGGACTCGTGGGGAAGACTACGACTTGAAGCAGCCTGTATGCACTCATCAGTAGAGACAGGCACTGGCTTACCCGCCGTAGCAGCCACACGGATAGATATGCAGAATATAGTTACGACTATTGGAAAACAGTTAATATTATCTATTCAGACTGAGCAAGCTTCACCTTAACTGCCTGCGGACGACCATCACGTCCTTGACCTTTCTCAAATTCCACTTCCTGCCCTTCGCTGAGGTTATGAAATTCCACTCCTTCCAGATCGTTACGATGGAAGAAGAGGTCTGCTTCATCCTCTGTCTTGATAAAACCGAAACCGCGATCCATAAGCCGCCTGATCGTACCTTTTGGCATAGGACACCTCCTCCAAATCCACTAGTCGGGATTTGACCTTATTATACCACATAATTACTGGCCCGATAAATCCCTTTTTCTGCAAATTGGTCCCGGTAGCTTAGGAAGGAGGGGATTAAGGATCTCCTATCTGCACAAGTCCAGATTCTCACCGTAGCGCTGCGCCCAATGAGGAGGCGCGCGAAGGTTGGGTCGCGATGCGTACGGTACTCTTTTGAGGTTTGGCGAGCCCTGGCAGGCTTGGATAACCGGATAAACCTAGGTAAGACTGAAAAATGGACGACGATCCATAGTCAATGAGAGAACATACACGGCTGCCTTTGAAAACAAACTAACCCACGGGCTTAATCAAACGAGGGTTAATAACAAGTGAACCGCCGTCTACAATTATCTCTTGCCCGGTTACGTAATCTGACGCTGTAGACGCGAGGTACAATACCGCATTGGCGATATCTTCCGGCTTTGCCAAACGTCCAAGAGGAATTCTGCCGGTATCCTGCGCGTTGGGGCGTTCTTTCATTAAATAATCGGCCATTGCCGTCATTGTCAAGCCTGGACTTACAGCATTAACATTAATGTTGTATTTTCCCAGCTCAACAGCTAGTACTTTGGTTAACTGAATAATACCACCTTTACTGGTAGCATAGGCAGCGCCTCCCGGTGACCCGATGTGGGCTCCTATGGAGGCAATATTGATAATCTTTCCATGATTCTGTTTTATCATGTGCTTAGCAGCAGCTTGACTACACAAAAATACTCCTTTGAGATTAGTATCTATAACACGATCCCACTCGGCCTCGGTTAGTTCCAATACTGGCCTCAATTTGATAATGCCGGCATTATTGACCAAGATGTCAATTTTCCCGAAGTAAGAAACGGCCTTTTCTACCATCTCTCCAATTTGTTCTACTTTCGTTACATCAGTGGGAATAGCCAATCCCTGTCTGCCTAAGGCTTCAATTTCATGACAAGTATTTTTAATTTCCTCCGTGGTACGTGCTGTTGCTACTACATCTGCCCCTTCAGCAGCAAAGGCAATTGCAATCGCCTTCCCTATACCTCGTCCAGCACCGGTGACAATAGCGACTTGATTCTCTAAATGTATTTTTATCTCTCCTTTAAACTGAAAAGCTTGCAGACAACGGGAATAGCTATAACACAAGCAATCACCATGAAAATCCACCAAGTCCAAGTTGCTATCCAAGTTGCCAATAGTACGCCTATGCCTATTCCACCGAGGACTTTAGCTGTTATAAATAGCAATGCGTAAGAATTTGGTAATTTCCTTAACTTTTCTATCTTGTCACTACAACAACACATTGTGCTTTCCTCCTAAACTCTGATATAACTGTCAACCACGACTTATTGGAACCTAAAAACAATGAAGAATTTACTCATAATTTTTCCTTTCGATGTCCACCTTTATTCTCCTTAAGTTTCATAAGAATACGCCTATACAATACTTTTGTCAAGCGCCCCCACGCGCCCCATGCAAGGGCAATTAGAGTGGCGGATAGCCGGGTCTTTTTGATTTCAGAAAAAGGGCAAGAAATTAGGGCATGACTGGATAGTACTCAACTTAGACTACAAGAGAAAACGAAAACCAAAAGGAGGGTAGAGCGGTGAAAAAAGTTAAGCAAACAACTAAAATAGCTGGCTCCCCGAGCTGGACTCGAACCAACAACCTAGCGGTTAACAGCCGCCCGCTCTACCATTGAGCTATCGGGGAATGACCCGACTGACCACTCGCTATTATCAACTTTTACTCCGAGGCAAGTCAAGTTCAGCTATTCCTGATGACTAAAAGACCACACGGCCAGCAGTATCATCACTGCTCCGAACGCCGCCAGCACAGCGACATTATCCCAAAGTGACATGGTATGCCCGAATAGGCTGACACCGAAGGCAGCACCGGGCACCGTTCCCAGTATGACCTCCCGGATGGGTGCGATGCCGTAGGTCGCCGGGTTAATCTTCACCAGGACATTCATCCACACCGGCAGCCCCTGCAGAGGGAAGAATGCCCCGGACAGGAACACCATAGGAAACATCAACATCTGCATCGCCGCCTGGAACGCTTCCATGGAGCGAATACGCGTGGCCAGCAGGATACCTAGCGAGCCCAGGGACGCCGCCAGCAAGAGCATTAGCGATACCAGCGCCAGCACTGCCCCCACCGAAAGCGAGACACCGATCAGAGGGGCGAAAACCAGGATGACCAGCCCTTGGAGCAGTGCCACCGTGGCCGAGCCCAGTGTCTTCCCCATAGCCACCGAGGCGCGGCTGATCGGCGCCACCAGCACTTCCTTCAGGAAACCGAACTCCCGGTCCCAGACCATGGACATCCCGGCCATAAACGAGGTCATCAGCACCGTCATACCGATAATACCGGGGAAAATAAACATGGTGAAGTCGATACCTGGCCCGAAGGCGCCCATCCGGGCGCTGAGGCCGCTGCCAAACACGAACAGGAAAAGGAGAGGAAAGATTACCGACCCGACCAGACGCGTCTTATCATGCCAGAAGCGAAGGATATCCCGATACCAGATGGTATAGACTCCTCGCAGGTGGTTCATCTCTATCTCCTAACGACGCAAACGTCGACCGTGCTGGCGCATCGTGGCTTTGAGGGTATCGGTCACTTCTTCCTCTCTTATCTCCCGCCCAGTCAACTTGAGGAAGACATCATCCAGACTCGGACGGTGCAGGCTGACACGCAGTATCCACGTGCCGAATTCCCGGATAAAGGCCGGGAGGAACTCTTCTCCATCGGTCACCTCAAAACAGAGCCCATCACCATCATGCCTAGTTTCAATCCGGTAGCGGGATTTTATCTCCTCGGCCGCCCGGCCGTTGTCATCGGTCTTCACTGTGACAATATCTTTACCGACTACCTTCTTGAGGTTTTCCGGGGTATCCATGGCGATGAGCTTACCGTAGTCAATGATGGCAATGCGGTCAGCTTTATCCGCCTCGTCCATGTAGTGGGTAGTCAGGAAGATGGTCGTTCCTTCACACCGCCGAAGCTCTAGAATATACTCCCAAATACGATTTCGCGTCTGCGGGTCCAGTCCCAGCGTGGGTTCGTCGAGAAAGAGCACTCTGGGATGATGGAGCAGACCCCGGGCCAGTTCCAAGCGGCGTTTCATACCTCCGGAGTAAGTACGTACTTCATTATAGCGCTTGTCCCAGAGCTCCACCATCCGGAGTAGCTGCTCCATCCGCTCCTCCCGGACGGAGACCGGCACACCGTATACCAGAGCGTGAAACCGCAGGTTTTGCCACCCGCTGAGCCTCTCATCAAGGCTGGGGTCCTGAAAGACCAGCCCGATCGTCCGGCGCACCTGGCTCTGCTGGCGTACCACGTCCAGGCCGTTAATCATGGCACGTCCTGAGGTCGGTTTCGCCAGGGTACACAGGATATTAATGGTGGTGGTCTTACCTGCCCCATTCGGGCCCAGGAAGCCAAAGATTTCCCCTGGGACCACGCTGAAGCTGATGTCAGCTACCGCCACCAGTTCCCCGAATTTTTTGACCAGGTTTTCCACCCGGATAATATCATCGGCCATACGCTACTATTGTAGCATTTTAGATTTATCGTTGTTTAGCCGCCTAAAATACGGTAATATGAGGTAATGATAATACTAGCAATAATCGCAGGAGTCATTTTGGTATTACACCGGGGCCGGGCAGCGAAGGCGGTTTGGGGTGGGGCATCCTTGGGAGCTATAGTGGGGCTTAGCGTCGCCCTTACTACCGGAGATTGGGGTCTGCTAGCACTGTATTTTGCGCTTGGCACCTTTGCTGGAACGCTTTTTAAGTGGACAGGTAGATACCGTGGTTTCGGTCTAAACCCCATACTGGTTCTAATAATATTAAATCTGCTACTGTTTATCGCTACGGTAATAGTTCCGGATATCAGGCCTTCTCTGTGGTTGCAGCCGGCCGGTTTCCTGAATCGGCCATGGGTGATACTGACCAGTATGTTCACCCACGGTAGTTTCTGGCATATCTTCACCAATATGCTGACGCTTTTTTTCTTCGGGAGCTACCTGTCCCGACTGGTAGGACAGGACCGGTTTCTCTTCGTCTACTTTACTGGTGGTATACTGGGTAATATTTGCTATATAGTGCTGACGCTGATCGGCGCTATTTCAGCCATCGGCTTCCTAGGCTCGCCGTTTACCCCCGCCGTCGGCGCTTCCGGGGCTATCTTCGCCCTAGCCGGAGCGCTAGTCATGATACGGCCCAGACTGACCGTCTTTATCTTCCCTATACCTGTCCCCATTCCCCTCTGGATAGCCGTAATCGGCGGCTTTCTTATCCTTTCCTTTTTACCACATATCGCCTGGCAGGCGCACCTCGGCGGACTGGTACTCGGTCTTGTGGCCGGCTACTTCTTTCGCGGTAAAGAACGCTATTCCTTTTAGGCTGAATAAAAATAGACTCTAAACATACCGTAGTTTAGGTATCTTTTTACCCGGGAAATCGTTTGACCGCCGGCCTGTACCGATTCCCTTCCCCCGAAGACCTCACCCCTTTGTCTCTCTTTCATTAGAATTTAGTGACCTGAAGAGGTGAGATTATTAAACTATATGAAAGGACAACCCTGTTAACCCAGCTCTTTCACCAGCCTGCCGATGCGCGCCAGAACTTCGTCTATATCCGTTGCACTGACCATACGGTTGGTGACCGCCCGTACTTTCCGCCCGCCGCGGTTGGTGACCTTGACGCCTTGGGCATGCATCCGCTGGATGAACTCGGGACCGGAAATGGCGGCGGGCGACTCGAAGTTGACAATGTTAGTCGGGACTTTATCGGGACGGAGACTGATACCGGGGATACCGGCCAGACCTTCCGCCAACTTCCGGGCATTGGTATGGTCTTCTGCCAGACGGTCAACCATTTTCTGTACCGCCACGATACCGGCAGCGGCGATAACCCCTACCTGGCGCATACCTCCCCCCAGCATCTTGCGCCACTTGCGCGCCCGTCTCACAAACTCCTGAGTTCCGCAGATAAGAGAGCCCACCGGAGCGCTCAGTCCCTTGGAGACGCAAAAGCAGACCGAGTCCGCCGGCCTTACCAACTCACTGACGGGCACGTTTAAGGCCACCGCGGCGTTGAAGATACGGGCTCCGTCCAGGTGGACCGGAAGCCCGTACTGATGGGCGAGCTGGACAATGCTGCCTGTGTATTCAGGAGTCAACACGGCGCCGCCGCAGCGGTTATGGGTATTCTCCAAGCAAAGCAGAGTGGTCGGCGGGAAATGGACGTTTTCCATGCGGATGACCTGCTCCACCGACTCAGGGGCCAGCCGCCCGTCCTCATCATTAGGAATGGTGCGCATGATGACGCCTCCCAGAGCGGAGGCGCCACCCACCTCGTACCAGAACATGTGCGCTTCGTTACCAACGATAATTTCGTCTCCGGGACGAGTGTGGGTCAGGACGGCGATAAGGTTAGTCATCGTACCGCTAGGCGCAAAAAGAGCGGCTTCCTTACCCATTACCTGCGCCGCCAGCGCTTCCAGACGATTAACGGTGGGATCCTCTCCGAAGACATCGTCCCCCACCTCGGCCTCCACCATGGCCCGACGCATCTCTTCGGTCGGCGGGGTTATGGTATCACTACGCAGGTCAATAATCTTCATCATATCCTCACTCTTTTACTATTTCTCCTTACCTACCAAGTCTATCTCTTTTCCCAAGGCTTGAAATTCAGCTTGGCCCGTTCCGGGGGAAGACGGCTTTTATTTCCGCCTCAATTTCTTTCCGGGAGAGCGAGAGTAAATCAAGACCAATCAGGGCCCCAGCATGATAACGTTAGCGACGCTGGGAGTCTTCAGTTCCAGACCTATATTAATAGCATCCAAGAAGCAGGTTGACCCGAAAAGTTCGCCGATACTCTATCGGAGAGCTTCATAATCAGGCTATTCGGCTTTCCCGGAAAGGACATCGACGGGAAAAAGGGAATGAAAATTGGTAATGGTCACTACCTTCGGATCGCCGAGCTTGACCAGCATCCTCAACGTTTCCAGGGATTCCAGACTGAGGAGAACGTGGGCTTGGCCTTCGAGGATAAGCGACCCGACCGGTATTTTCTCCGCAAGCCGGATATTACTCAGCACCGAGCGTCTCTCAGGTAGCAACCGGATAGCCTTTTCTTTAACAGTGACCGGCCGATTAAGCAGGAAAGCAAAATATCCCCCTACCTACCCCACTGATAACCAGATTCACCGGGCCTGCCGGAATCGCCATCAGGCACCCTCCTCCCGGATAATGGCCCCGTAGGGACAGATTTCAACGCAGACGCCACACCCATAACAGACCACCTCCTGCATCTCTGCTTTTCCCGTCTCTTTATCCTAGGGCAGGGCAGGACACATAACACCTCCAGTCTGATTGACTTGGCTGATACAGATTTTACTCTGCCAACGGCGAAAGGTCAATCGGCGACAGCCATACCAGTGAGGCTCTGATTTTCCGTAGTCAACGCCCGGCAGCTGGGCGAGCAGATGGTAGCCCGCCTGAAAGAACAGGACTAGCTCTTGTGCTCCTGTATTACGTTACCACCGTCAATCACAATTTCGGCCCCGGTGATGTATTTCGAGGCGGCCGAGACCAGAAACACGGCCAGGTCGCCTATCTCATCTGTGGTGCCCAGCCGGCCCAGTGGTACCCCTTCCCCCAGCTCCCGGACGAACTCTTCTTCCGAATCCCAACCTCTCGGCCCGGCCACGCTTCTCAACATCGGCGTGTCAAAAGAGCCGGGGCATATCGCGTTGACGTTGATGCCGTACTGGGCCACCTCCAGCGCCAGTGTTTTGGTAAGCCCGGACACCGCCCCTTTGGAAGCAGCATAAGCCGTCATTCCTTTACCGGAGACCTTCGGCCCGGTGACCGAGGACACGTTGATAATCTTCCCGTATTTCTGCTTTATCATCCCCGGCAGCACCGCCCGGATACAGTTCCAGACCCCGTTTAAGTTCACCTTAATGGTAGCGTCCCGCACCTCGTCCGACATCTCGGTAAACAACCGTGAAGGCGCAATGGCCGCGTTATTGACCAAGATATCCACCTTGCCGAACTGTTTTAAGACCTCCCTGGCGGCTCGGTTTACCTGATCGGCCGCGGTCACGTCCACCACCATGGCCACCGCTTTTTGGCCCCGTCCCTTAATTTCCTTTACCCGCGCCTCAAGTCGCTCAAGATTACGACTGAATAGCACGGTGATGGCGCCTTCTCCTGCCATAGCTTTAGCCATGCCCTCCCCCAACCCTCCTGAGGCCCCGGTAATGATGGCCACCCGGTCTTTTAACGCCTGTTTCTCCATAGCTGCTTTCCCACCTCCATCACAACTTAATGCAGATGGTACATCCCGCGAGAGAAAGAGTCAAGATTTGTTGACAGCTAGAGTAGGCTCTGCTATACTCCAGACGTAGTGCCCGAGTAGCGCAATGGTAGCGCAACCGACTTGTAATCGGTAGGTTAGTGGGTTCGAATCCCCTCTCGGGCTGAGTT
>NZCW01000041.1 GCA_002688435.1 Dehalococcoidales bacterium | reverse complement strand
TTCTGTGTGGGAAGAGAATATATCAAACATAATACCGCTATTCTACCACTCACCGCCCACCTCCACCACCAACCAAGATTGAGTAATAAGTTCAAAGGTAAATCATTTATGCCCCTTTTCTTTTATGATATACTTGACTTAAGGCCAGCGTAGCTCAGGGGTAGAGCAGCGGTTTCGTAAACCGCCGGTCGTCAGTTCGAATCTGACCGCTGGCTCGGTGTTTTGAGTGTAGGAGAAACAAATGCCTGGATTACTCTTCGGGACGGCGGGTGCTCCCCGCAGCACGGTGAATGGGTCTACCGTGGGTGGTATCGAGCGCATTGCCGAGCTCGGGCTGGGCTGTATGGAGGTAGAGTTCGTCCGGGGGGTGAGGATGGGGGAGGTAGGCGCTCGGCTGGTCGCAGAGGCGGCGGCTCGGAAGGGCGTGCGGCTGTCGGCCCATGCGCCGTACTTTATAAACCTTAACTCCCACGAGCCGGAAAAGATAAAGGCCAGCCAAGGAAGGATTCTGCAGGCGGCTCGCATTGCCCGGCTGTGCCACGCGGAAAGCGTGGTCTTCCATCCTGCTTTTTACCTTGGTGACCCGACCGGAGAAGTCTACCGCACGACCCGGAAATATCTGGAGGAAGTGCTGTCCCAGTTGAAACAGGAGAATAACCGGGTGCGGCTCAGGCCGGAAATTACCGGTAAGAGTAGTCAGTTCGGTACGATAGATGAGATACTCAGCCTTAGTGCCGAGCTTGAGGGGGTAGCCCCCTGTATTGACTTTGCCCACTGGCATGCCCGGACCGGAAATTCCAACACCTACCCTGAATTTACTTCCATTTTAGACCAGGTCAGGGAACGGTTGGGTCGGGCGGCCCTGGATGATATGCACATTCATGTTTCCGGCATTCATTATGGGCAGAAAGGGGAATTAAATCACCTGGACCTGGTAGAGTCGGATTTTCGCTATGATGAGTTTCTTAAAGCGCTGAAAGACTACGGCGTCAAAGGTATGGTTATCTGTGAGAGTCCCAATCTGGAACAGGACACTCGCCTGCTGCAGGAGACCTATGATCGTCTCTGAAAGAGCGGTGCTGGAGGTGGAATTTGAGGTAATTCCTTCTCGATTTGATTGTTCCTGTTTCTCGTCGACCCTTGTTTCTGGTATAATACATAGCAGGTTGAATATTTGGGGGTGAAGTGTGAAACCAAGCTGGAAGCGTAATGGGTTTATCTATGTGGCCATTCTACTGGCGGCAGTGGCTCTCTTTTCCTATCTTCTGCCCTCGGCAAGTAAACCCGAGGAAGTCCCCTTAAGTGACGTGATAGCTATGTCACAGAATAAAGAGATAGTGAAGATTGAGGTGGAAGAAGACGCGTTGCTCGTCGCCAAGAAAGATGGCACGGAACTAAGAACTTTTAAGGAAAGTAACGCCAGTATCTATGAAATCGAGGAGCTTAACCTCCAAGGAGTGGTGGTGGACATCAAGGGGTCGTCGGGAATTAACTGGGGAAGTCTATTTTTAAATTTCCTGCCGCTTATCATCTTTGGTGGCTTGTTGTTCTTCTTGTTCCGCCAGGCACGGGGGGCTAATAGCCAGGCGATGAGCTTCGGTCGCAGCCGGGCTAGACTGTTCCCGGCCAGTCGGACGACGGTGACCTTTGAGGATGTCGCTGGGGTGGAGGAAGCTAAGCAGGACCTCTGCGAGGTAGTGGACTTCCTCAAGTCGCGGGAAAAGTTCCAGAGCCTGGGGGCGCGTATTCCGAAAGGGGTATTGCTAATAGGTCCGCCGGGTACAGGTAAGACACTGATGGCACGGGCTATCGCCGGTGAAGCTGACGTACCTTTCTTTTCCATCAGCGGTAGCGAATTCGTGGAGATGTTTGTCGGTGTTGGTGCTTCCCGGGTGCGTGACCTCTTTGATCAGGCGAAGAGAAATGCCCCGTGTATCATTTTTATTGATGAGATTGACGCCGTAGGGCGTCACCGTGGTGCCGGACTGGGCGGTAGTCATGACGAGCGGGAGCAGACCCTTAATCAGATATTGGTAGAGATGGACGGCTTTGATACCAGTACCAGCGTTATTGTGTTGGCGGCGACTAACCGGCCGGATATACTGGATCCGGCCCTGCTGCGTCCCGGCCGTTTTGACCGCCGGGTAGTTCTGGACCGACCGGACATTAGTGGCCGGTTCGCTATCCTTAAAGTCCACACCAACGGTAAGCCGCTGGACAAGTCGGTTAACCTGGAGGTGCTGGCCAAAGGGACGGTCGGGTTCAGCGGTGCTGACTTGGCTAACTTGGTCAACGAGGCCGCTATTCTGGCGGCCCGGCGGGACAAGGCTGCCATCAGTATGCAGGAGCTTGAGGAATCGGTTGATCGGGTGCTGGCCGGTCCGGAGAGAAAGAGCCGTAAGATAAGCCCCAAGGAAAAGGAAATTACCGCCTATCACGAAGCTGGACATGCGTTGGTGGCCTGGGTACTGCCCAACGCCGACCCGGTGCATAAAATCTCCATAGTGGCGCGCGGGATGTCTCTGGGGCATACCCGCCAGTTGCCCATTGAAGACCGTTATCTTATGACGCGCGCTCAGATTAAAGATATGATAGCTACTTTCGTTGGCGGGTTTACCGCCGAGCGGTTGACCTTTCATGAGGTGACCACCGGAGCTCAGGATGATATTAGGCGGGCGACTGAGCTTGCCCGCCGCATGGTAACCGACTTCGGCATGAGTGATAAGCTGGGGCCGCGGACCTTCGGCGACCGGCAGGAGATGGTCTTCCTCGGTCGCGAAATCTCTGAGCAGAAGGACTATGGTGATAAGATCGCCGATGTCATTGATGAAGAAGTCAGTGAGATTATCCGGCAGGCTCACCAGGTAGCCAGAGAGCTTTTGACCAAAAATAAGTCAAAACTGGTTCTCTTGGCGAAAAAGCTTATTGCCCAGGAAACACTGGAAGGGAAAGCACTGGAAGCGGTTTTTCAGAAAGCGTCTTCAAGATCGGCCCGGAAAGGTACCGTGACTATCGAGCTCGCGCCGGTCAAACCGGTGGCGGAAACCGAGCCCGAAGCCAAGCCCGGGAAAGCCTCGATGGTGCCCCGCTTGGTCCCGAAGCAGGCGCCGGCGGCATCTGATTAAACTAGTGCCGCCACTTGAACTAGGACGGCAGTGTTCTGGCTGGGGAATAAGTAAAAATGGTCATCATACTAGGTTTCCCGGGATAAGATATAATTGGTTAGGTTTACCAGTGCCCGGTGGCTGGCGTCCTCTGGTAGCTCGGTGAGACTATGGTTGGCCTTGGCGCAGTATTCGGCGGCTACTTCGTAACATTCCTGGTCAATGGATGAGCTACGTATCAGTTCTATTGTCTGCGCTATGTTCTTCTGCCTGTCCCGGTCTTGATTCTGGAACAGTCTGCTTATCGGATTGTCCTCGGGATAACGCTCTAGGAGTAGCATTGCCGGTAGGGTGAGAGTGCCTTGGGCCAAATCCGAACCTATCGGTTTGCCTAGTTTTTCCTCGGTGCTGGTAAAGTCCAGGATGTCATCCACGATTTGAAAGGCGATTCCGAGGTTATGGCCATACTCTTTTAACGCTCTGACTGACTTTTCCGGGGCCTTACTCAAAATCGCACCGGACTCCGTGGCCAGAGAAAAGAGGGAAGCGGTTTTACCGGCAATCTTTTGAAAATACTGCTGTCGGGTCTGCTTCAGTTTGAAAGCAGTGCAAAGCTGGCTTAATTCCCCACTGGAGATAGTGGCCAGCGTCTGCGAAAAAAGCTTAATTACCCGCGGGCTCTGCGTGTCCGCTACCGACTCCCCGGCTTTGGCGAAGAGGTAGTCTCCCAAGAGAATGGCAGTCTCCCCACCCCATATCTGGAAAATCGTGGGCTTACCTCGGCGGGTCACTGATTTATCGATGGCGTCATCATGCACCAGTGTGGCTGTATGCATGAGCTCTACGGCCGCTGCCATGGGCAGTAGATGTTGTCGGTTGTAATGGTAAAACTTTCCCGCCAGTAGGGTAAGAGCGGGGCGGATTCCTTTGCCGCTGCTTCTCACCACGTAGTTCAACTGCTCGGATAGCCAGTCGAAATCAATCCGGCTGACCGAGTTGAGATTACCCTTTACTTTGGCTAGGTCGTCCTGAATGGCTTTATAAATATGGATTAGTTCCAAGGGTTTCCCTTCTCAGCTAGCCATAGCTCTGCCCTAATCGGTCGGTTTCCTCTTCCACTAGCTTGTCGTCCAGTTTGGAAAACAGGGGCTCGGGGGGCAGTAATTTTTGCCCCGGCGGCGGCGGGTCTGGCTGCCAGCCGCGCTCTTCTATCTTGCCCTGAAACCCGAGAAGCTCGTGTAGCTTCTGTGAGCTAAAGGGTAAAAACGGGTACAGCATCGTTTTCAGGCGGGCGATGACACAAAGTGCCGTGTACAGGGATCGGGCGGCACCCGGCCGGTCTTCTTTAAGTGCTTTCCATGGTGCCTTATTATCGAGATAGCGGTTTGCCTCTTGGGCTAACGATATGGCCGTTCTGATGGCCTCTCGGAAATGGCACCGGTAGAGAAGCCCGTCCGCTGCTTCCAAGGCATTATCGGCTGCCTTGATAATCGCTTTATCCCGGTTATCTAGTTCTCCTACCGTGGGTACCCGGCCGTCAAAGTTGCGGTAGGTAAAGGTAGTTACCCGGTGGACTAAATTACCGTAAGTGGCTACCAGCTCGTCATTGTTGCGGCGGACAAACTCGCGCCAGGAAAAATCGGTATCGGCGGTCTCGGGCATGTTTATCGAGAGTAGGTAGCGCAACGGGTCGGGGTCATAGCGGGCGAGATAATCGAGCAGCCAGACCGCCCAGTTGTGGCTGGTGGAAAGTTTCCGGCCTTCGATCGTCAGAAACTCGTTGGCCGGGACGTTGTAAGGGAGGTTCAGGCCGGCATAACCCATCAGCATGGCAGGCCAGATGAGGGTGTGGAAGGGGATATTATCTTTCCCGATGAAATAATAGCCCTTTGTTTTATCATCCTGCCAGAAGGAGCGCCACTTCTCACTATCGCCGCTGGACTTGGCCCACTCCTTGGCCGCCGAGAGGTAGCCGATAACCGCCTCAAACCAGACATAGATACGTTTATTTTCAAAACCGCTGACCGGCACCTTTACTCCCCACTCAATATCGCGGGTTATTGCCCGGTCCTTGAGACCTTCCTCGAGATAGCGCGTGGAGAAGTTGAGTACGTTCGGCCGCCAGTGGGTCTGCTGTTTTATCCAGTCGAGGAGTCGGTCGTTGAAGGCGGTGAGTCTTAGAAAGAAGTGCTCTGAGTCCCGGAAAACGGGAGCGGTGCCGCACAAGCGGCATTGCGGTCCGACCAGCTCGGCCGGACTCAGGGGCTTGCCGCAGGTCTCACACTGGTCACCCCGGGCATCGGAAGACTGGCAGTAGGGGCAGGTGCCCTCAATATAGCGATCTGCCAGAAAGCGCTGGCACTGGGCGCAGAAAGGCTGGGACATGGTGCTCTTATAGATATAGTTCTTTTTCAGTAGGGTGCGGAAGATATCTTGGGTTACCTCGGCGTGGTTGGCGGTGCCGGTGGTGGTAAATAAATCAAAGGAGATGCCCAATCTCTGCCACGATTCGAGGAACTCCCGATGGTAGTGGGCGGCTATTTCATCGGGTTTCTTCCCTTCCTGTCCCGCCTTGATGGTTATCGGCGTGCCGTGCTGGTCCGAGCCCGATACCATTAATACTTCATTACCCTTGGTGCGGTGATAGCGGGCAAAGATGTCCGGAGGTAAATAGGCCCCGGCAATCTGTCCCAAGTGCAGCGAACCATTGGCATAAGGCCAAGCCACGGCGATGAAGATTCTTTCACTCATAAGTTATGCTCGGGTTATTTTCAACGGGAATTCCTGATTACTCCGAGAAGAAGGTTAGAATTTGCTCACCTTTCTCTGCTTTGTAGTGAGCGTAACCTTTTTTCAGAGAACACTCGACGCAATAGTGTGCCGTCTCACCCTCCTCGTCTTCTAGGCCGTCCTTTTCCTCGATGGCTAGGTACCGTTCGGGATAAAGGATGATGCGATGACATTCATCACACTTAACTTCGCCTAAAGATATACCCCCACGTCTCATTTTACTAACTCCTCTCCACACTTTGGTACGAATTCTTTCCGGTGACCCTTATTTTAGTCAGTCTCAGCCAAGTACGGTACAGTTCTTTCCGGGATAAGCCGGTCTTCCCGGAGACGCCGGCGATTGCCTCCCGGGCGGTTGATCCGGCAAGATACCGGTGACGTAACTGCTGCTCAACCTCTTCGGTCAGTTCCGGTTTTTTCTCTCTCCTGCCTTTGATGACCAAGGTGAACTCTCCCCGGGGCTCGGTGAAGTAGTCTATCGCTTGGCTGATAGTCCCCCGGAAGACTTCTTCGTAAAGTTTGGTGAGTTCGCGGCAGATGGCGATTTGGCGGTCGCCTAGGATAAGCCGTATGTCGTGCAGTGCTGAGGTGAGCCGGTGAGGTGATTCCAAGGCAACGATGGTGCCGGGCTCCGGCGCGATCGATTCTAGGAGACACCGCCGGGCTCTGGGCCGGCGAGGTAGAAAGCCGATGTAGAGAAATCGGTTAGACGGAAGGCCGGAGACCACCAGCGAGGTGATAACTGCCGAGGGTCCAGGGATAGGGACCACCGGGATACCTCGCTGGTGGGTGGCGGCAATCAGCTCATAGCCAGGGTCGGACATTCCCGGCGTGCCCGCTTCCGAGACCAGCGCCACGTCCCCGTTTTCCAAGTGACTCAGAAGATAGTCCAGTTTGGTGTGTTTGTTGTGTTCGTGGTAGCTGGTCATAGGCGTTTTAATGTCGTAGGTGGTCAGCAGCCGTCCGGTGCGGCGCGTATCTTCGGCGGCAATCAGCTTTACCTTAACCAGTGTGCGGAGCGCGCGCTGGGAAATATCTTCTAGGTTACCGATGGGAGTGGCTACCACATAAAGAACGGGCATCTTCTCTTTATCTTCCTCAATCTAGGTTCTAGGTATTATAACCTACCGCTATGTCGTTCGTCTAGCTTTGAGATTGTTTATTGACCTTACCCTAGGGGCGGGCTCGGGTGGAGAAAGATGCATAAGGGTAGTGGTAGGAGGCGGGGGATAGGTCACCAAACAGTCTCTTACCCAAAAGTTCTTGACTTTTACCCCGTACTTTTGTTAGATTCTTTGTTAAAAGAGTAGAGAATAAGATGAGTAATCCCCGGTTTAAGCAGTTACGGCGTACCTACGGATTTGACGAAGTGGCGATAGTGCCCGGAGACGTTACCATTAATCCTGACCAGATAGATATCGGCTTCAAGATAGATAATCTGGCCTTTGCTATTCCTATTATCGCTTCCGCGATGGACGCGGTGACCGATGTTAACTTCGCGGTTCGGATGAGTCAGGTGGGTGGGCTCGCCGTTCTCCACCTGGAGGGGGTGCAAACGCGCTATGATAATCCCTATGAGGTTCTTTCGGCCATAGCGCAGGCGCCTCAGACCGAGATTACCGCGCTGCTGCAAAAAATTTATGCCCAGCCAATTAAGGAGAACCTTATCGGGGAACGGATAAGAGCAATTAAGAAAGGTGGGACTATCTGTGCCGTCTCGGCGCTACCGGCCAATACCAAGAACTTCGCGCCGCTGGCGGCTGAGGCTGGAGCGGATATTTTTGTCGTCCAGTCCACGGTGACCACGGCCCGACATGTTTCCAAGAGCTACCGAGGGTTGATTTTCCCCGAGCTTTGCCAGTCTGTAAAAATACCGATCATTGTTGGTAACTGTGTGAGCTATAATACCTGTCTGGAGATTATGAGGACGGGGGTTTCTGGGATCCTGGTGGGTGTGGGGCCGGGGGCGGCCTGTACTACCAGGGAAGTCCTCGGCGTGGGGGTCCCTCAGATAACGGCGACCATTGATTGCGCGGCCGCCCGGGACGAATACTTGCGTGAGTCAGGCCGGTATGTGCCCATAATTACGGACGGCGGTTTTCGTAAGGGTGGGGACCTGTGTAAAGCTCTGGTCGCCGGCGCTGATGCCGTGATGCTGGGCTCCATTTTCGCCCAGGCTAAGGAGGCGCCGGGGTTGGGTTATCACTGGGGAATGTCACACTCCCATCCGGCGCTGCCCCGGGGAACGCGGATAAAGGTCGGGAGCACTGGCACCTTGGAGCAGATTCTCTTCGGACCCACTTCGGTCACTGATGGTAGCCAGAATCTGGTCGGAGCTATCCGCACGGCCATGGGCGTTTGCGGCGTGTCTACCATTCAGGAGATACACCAAGTGGAGATGATAGTGGCCCCGACAATTATCACCGAAGGTAAGTCTTGGCAGATATCACAGTCTGCCTGATGGGTGCGGCCTGAAGCTATTCTTCTTCGTCTTCTTCCTCTTCCTCAACTTCAGTTATCGCGCTCGGCTCGGTACCAACGCGAGGCAGCAGGACTTCCATTTTTTTCCGCGAGCGCGGTGGGAAAGTCAGTCTGTCAATGGTCTGACGCAGTTCTTTCAACCTCTCCGTAGACTGTTGGGTCGCCACGGTTATTACGATTCCGTCCACACCTGTTTTCCAGAGAGACTGGAGCTCATTTTCGGTCGTGTTTGCCGGTAGGGAGACTAGTACCGGCTTGGATAGCGGGTTAACCAGACGCTGGAAGAGCATTAGGTGGTGCCAGGTAAGTCGACATTTCTCCTCCTCGGCGTCGGCCAGGAGCACCGCGTCTACGGGTAATTCATTGATAGCCTGGAGTAAGCCTTCGTTTATGGAGGGTTCTACCCGTAGGATTTTACCTATCTTATCCGGTACTGTTACCGCCAGTGTCATCTCTGCGGGAAAGACCGCGAAATCGCAACTGACCTCTGCCGTTAAGTCTGTTTCTTTTCCCGTGATGTCTTCCAGCCACGTTCCCCACGGGATACCGGGAGACAGCCGTACGGATTTTTCAGTGGCCTTGGTATCGGGCCCCGACTCAGTGAAAAGTACCGCATCGGCGATGGCAGCATAGTCCGCCAAGCGGTCAGCATCAGACCAGGTCAGGCGGGCGATGAGCAGCAGTTTCGGTTTGGTCGGGATTGGCCGTTTTGCCCCGAATCCCATGGATTGGGGCATTACTCTGGCCATCTGGTTTAGCTTATCTATCAGCTGGCTCATCCGACCCTCCGTCTATCAGACCATCACCACTCCGGCAATACTCTGGCTTTAAATCAGTATAGCACAAATACTAGAGGAGAGGGGTAAAGAGGGACGGGTTCCCTATTTCGTACTTGCGGCGCAAAATAAAACATGATCCGGCCATGCCTAGGTATATTATCACCGAACCCAGTGTTGGTTGCTATTTCTGGAAGTCCGGTTGACGGTGCGGCTTACCCCGGTACTTCCGCCGAGAACCAGTCGTAATCTCCATTTTGCGGAACCCCCTGATAAGCTGATATAATCTAAGATGTTATGGCTGTCCAGGTAGAGTTACTGAAATCCATCACCTACTTTTCCGGACTGCCTCTGAACGAGCTAGGTCGGATAAAGGACCTCATCTTCGAGAAAGCGGCGGACAAGGGAGAGTTGGTCCTGTTTGAGGGTAAGCCGGCGGAAGTCCTGTATTTTATCGTCTCCGGCGTGGTGAAAGTGTTCAAGACTTCAGCCGACGGGAAGGAGCAGACACTATATTTCATGCGTCCTGACGAGTCTTTCAATGATGTCTCTGTCCTGGTCGGTGGACAGAATATGGCTAACGCCGGAGCGCTGGTGCCGGTGGTTCTCTACGGTATCCGGAAAGATGATCTGGAGGCGGTCATTCGGGATTATCCGCAGGTCGCCCGGAATGTAATCTTGGCCCTATCTCAGAAGGTAGAACGTCTGGTCTCGCTGGTGGAAAACCTATCTTTCCGGCACGTTCCCGGTCGGGTGGCTAAAATACTCCTTGAATATGCCGGAGATATGGATGGTCGGAAGCCGCGGCTTACCCATCAGGAAATGGCGGCGATAGCCGGTACTGCTCGGGAAATGATTGGCCGGGCTCTTAAGGTTATTGAGGAGGAAGGGGCCGTCAGATTGGAACGCCAGCGCATCGTCATTACGGATAAAGAAGCGCTGCAAGAAATGGCCGGAGTAGCTACTTGAGATAAAAGTCACCGACAACTCAGCGGCTCTGGCTTTAAAATATATGCTGATGGGGATAGATATGGTTGAAATGCCCTCAATAGATCGGGAGAGATGTAACGGTTGTGGCTTGTGTATCCGGGTGTGCTACTGTAAGGCTCTGACCTTGGTGGATAATGTTGTTATCATTGTCGAGACGGAAGAGTGTGGCTGGTGTACCCAGTGCGAAGCGGTCTGTCCCACTAATGCTATCAGCTGTCCTTTTGAGATAGTTATCGAGGAATAATAGGGACTCTTGTTTAATATCGGCTTGCTTTCCCTAGGCCGCTTTCTTAATTCTTATTGTGCTTTGATCAGGTCGGCAACTACTCCGTCATGCTGCTCCTGGGCCACGCCGTAACTGGCCAGAAACCACAGCGATAATAAAAGTGTTATTCTTACCAGAAAGCCCGTTTTTCTCATTTGTTACCTCTCCTGCTTATTAAATTAATGAAGGCACCAACTACTGCCTTCCGATAGCGGCTCTGGTGTCCTTATTTTATGCCTTTAAACTACGAAAACGACACTATATACAGGTTGTTAAGCTATTTCAAAGCATTGACTTAATAATAGTCCTATTTGTGAAATCGTCAATGGTTTCAATCTGGTATTTGGTGTAAGATATAGGTATTATGAGCGATTCGGTGAAGCGGCTGGCGATTCTTGGTTCGACCGGCTCCATCGGGCGGCAGACCTTGGATATCGTTCGTGCCCTGCCGGATCGGTTCCGCGTCATCGGGCTGGCGGCGGGGAAAAATCTCGCTCTGCTGGCCGAGCAGATTAACGAGGTCCGGCCGGAGTTTGTCAACTATGCCTCGGGTAACCGCGAATATCGGGAAATACCGGCGGAACTGGCCAGTTCAGCATGTCAATTCATATCTCTGGAAGATATGGCCTGCCATGTGCAGGTTGACGTGGTGGTTATCGCCACTTCCGGGAAAATAGGGCTGGCCCCGACACTGTCCGCCGTAAAAGCGGGTAAGAACGTGGCTCTGGCCAACAAAGAATCGCTGGTTATGGCCGGGGAGATTATCACTAAGGAAGCGGCGTTGAGTGGGGCGCGGGTACTGCCTGTTGACAGCGAGCACAGCGCTATCTTGCAGTGCCTTGATGGGGAAAAGCAAAAAGCGAGCCGGATCATCCTGACCGCCTCCGGCGGCCCGTTCTTTCGCTTTTCACCGGCGCAGTTGGCCGAGGTTACCGTTGAGCAGGCTCTGAAACATCCCTCGTGGCGGATGGGCCGTAAAGTCACCATCGACTCGGCGACGCTGATGAATAAGGGACTCGAAGTCATTGAAGCTCACTGGCTGTTCCATATGCCCGTTGACAGTGTCAGTGTTCTGGTCCATCCCCAGAGCATTATCCATTCCATGGTGGAGTTTGTGGACGGCTCAATTAAAGCCCAACTGAGCTATCCCGATATGCGCCTGCCTATACAGTATGCCCTGTCCTACCCGGAACGTTGGCCTAACCCCCGACTTCCCCGGGTTGACTGGAACAAGATTAACCGCCTGACTTTTCAGCCGCCCGATTTTACGGCGTTTCCCTGCTTGGGGCTGGCGCTTGAGGCCGGGGAAAAAGGAGGAACCTGCCCGGCGGTGCTCTGTGCCGCCGATGAGGTAGCTGTTGAGCTTTTCCTATCACGGCACATCGGATTTGCTGACATCGCTGAATTTGTCGGGCAGGTGCTGGCGCAGCACCGGGCCATCGCTAATCCCACGCTGGCAGAAATCCTGGCGGCTGACGTCTGGGCTCGGGAAAAGATGCTCAAGATTGCGGACGGAGATAGCTAATGTTCGTTAGCATAGTGGCTTTTCTCGGTGTTATCATAGGACTCATCATTGCCCATGAACTGGGGCACTTCGTCACGGCTAAGATTTCCAGAGTGGCGGTGGACGAGGTCGGACTCGGTTTCCCGCCGCGATTACTATCGGTAAAGCGGGGAGAAACGCGGTATTCACTGAACGCAATACCGCTGGGTGGCTTCGTGAAAATGGTCGGTGAGGAAGACCCTAAGGTACCCGGAAGCTTAGCTGGTAAAAGCACTGGCTCCAGGTTGCTGGTACTCGGGTCCGGCTCAATGATGAATTTCCTGCTGCCCCTTTTATTGCTTTCAGTTGCCTTTATGGTGCCGCGTGATGTAACGGTCGGACAGGTGCTGGTGGCAGAGGTAGCCCCCGTTTCCCCCGCTTTTCAGGCCAGAATTGAACCCGGGGACAGGCTTCTGGAGATAAACGGGGATTTGATTCGTCATGTCGGTGACTTGCAGCGTGATGTCCAGCTTAACCTGGGTCGGGAGGTTACCCTGCTGGTTAAACATGAAGATGATACTATCGAGGAAGTGCGGGTAATACCGAGATGGCGACCGCCGGAGGGCCAGGGGAGGATTGGGGTGATCGTCAGGACCATATCTCCCACTACGGTCCGGGAGTATTACCCATTCTGGCAGGCGATACCGATGGGAGTGGCAGAGTGCATTGAAGTCTTTACGCTGTTTAAGAACGGTATAATCAGTATGATTATCGGTACGGAGCGGGCCATTGTTGCCGGCCCGGTGGCCATTGCGCAGTTAACCGGGGAGGTGGCTAAGGCCGGGTTCAGTCCGTTGCTGGAATTTGCCGCTTTTCTCAGTATCAACCTAGCGATAATCAATCTTCTCCCGCTGCCCGCTCTGGACGGAGGGCGGATTGTATTCCTATTTCTGGAACGGGTAAGGCGAGGGAAACGTGTGCCTCCCAAGATAGAAGGATTGATACACATGATCGGCTTTGCCATGCTCATTGCTTTTCTCCTGGCCATTACCTATCAGGATATTATCCGTATTATCAATGGCGAGAGCTTGATACCATGAATCCCAGACGCATCAGCAAGTCTATTCAAATCGGCAAGGTGACCATCGGTGGAGGTGCGTCGGTGGTGGTGCAGTCAATGACCAACACCGATACCCGTGACGTCCGGGCGACGGTTGCCCAGATCAGGGAGCTGGAAGACGGCGACTGCGAGCTGGTGCGGGTGGCCGTGCCCGATGCCGAAGCGGCCCGGGCGATAACCGCCATCAGAAAAGGCATTTCCATACCCCTGATTGCCGATATTCACTTTGACTACCGC
>NZCW01000040.1 GCA_002688435.1 Dehalococcoidales bacterium | reverse complement strand
AGGATGATAATGAAGGAGATGCGTGGGACGCCACGACGATACACAGCCAGACGACAGTCCCCTGCCGTGGAGCAGGTCAAGGTTAGCAAGCTCTCTGGCTTTAAGAAATCTTCTCATAGCATAATAGTTGACTAAAATGATGTATTTAATATACTATACTCTGTTCGGGTATGTCAAGCCCTTTAGTAATAATAGGGATGTGCGAAATTATTCCCAAAGCTAATTCGTGACTGATCTTAATACTACCTAATACTATCACGACTTATTGGAACCAGGGAATGGGGCAGGTTGTCAAACAAACCCGATTATTGTAATCTTTGCATTAGTGACAGATACTTAACCAGTTTCGGGAGCGGATGAGTCCCGGTGGGCTTCGCGGACTTCAAATCCGTTGGGGGGCATGAGAAGTGTCTTCGGTGGGTTCGACTCCCATGCGCTCCCGCCAGTATAGTGCGGCAGGTAAAGAACCGCCAACCGATAGCCAGCGCTAATGCCCGCCCGGCGGCGCGGAGTCCCACGGTGAATTACCAAAGTAGACTTTAGTGTGAGGCCATGGTATCTCTATACCCTCGGCATCAAATGCTTTCTTAAGGCGATATCGTAATTCTCCCATCACCTTCCATTGTTCTAAAGGCTTGACGTCGCCCAAGATTTTAATGTCTATACCAGAATCGCCAAAATTATCAACTCTCAGCACCTGAGGTACAGTCTTAATCAATCGACCCCATTCCTCATCATCACCCAGCTCTTGTCCCACACGATTTATCACTCTTATAGCGTGGTCAAGGTCTGTACCATAGCCTACAGGGACATTAAAGTTAACTCTGGCAAAGCGCTTGGTGTAGTTACTGGCCACCCTGATCTCACCATTTGGTACATGGTGAACAGCCCCATCCAGGTCACGAAGCACTGTCTTCCTCAGGTTAACTTCTTCCACCAGACCCCAGGTATCGGCTACCTTGGCGACATCCCCAACCCGATACTGGTTTTCCAAAAGTATAAAGACACCAGCAATAAGGTCTCTTATCAAGTACTGAGCCCCAAAGCCGACGGCGATACCAATGATACCAAGACTTGCCAGAATGGGACCGATATTTATATTAAGCTCAGTCAGAATCATAAAGATGACCAGTAGAACGATCAGCACCTTTCCCATACCCATAAAAACCGCGAAAAGGGTCTCCATCCTCCTTTTCATTCCTTCCCGACTTTCCCCACGCTGAGGTTTGGCCATTAATTGATTCAAAAAAATCGGTAGAAACTTTTTCAAAGCCAGCCACAACACAATTCCCAAGGCTAAAATGATGAGAATACTAATACCGTGATCCAGAAACCACTTCTGTAACGTTTCCGTAGTTACCACGGCATGGACACCCTCGCGAGATAATGTGATTGCGGCAAACGCGGTACCTACCACCACCAAGGCGACTCCTTCAACAGTCCATAAAACAACGGTGATACTTTTATTTAATCTCTCCCTCCGTTCTTCTGGAAATGCTTTTTCTAATTTATCCCGAACTCGTTCACCGCCAAAAAGGAGAAGAATTATGGTAGAACCTGCAACCATAAGAATCCACAAACTATTAGCCGTAAACCATTCCCACATGGCAAATACCTCCCCCGACTGAGTAGTTACATTATATTACAAATTGGATAATTCAAAAGATGTAATTGACGGTAAGTTCCACATAGTTCTTAAAGTAGCTCTGTACTTTACACTACCAATTGTTCCAAATATCGCTCAACTAACTATATCAGAGTATAAATTCAAGCTACCCTCAAAACAAACTAGCCTAGTATACTGTTCCATCATACTTGTAGAGTCCTATCTGCCCAACCTTATGATATGGAGAGAACCAACCTCCTCTTCCAACTGAGAATAGAGGCAAAAGCCCTTCTAATAATATGAGGACTGCAGGGTAAGCCTAATAAAGCACCCGCTCGTCACCAACGCGGCGGGTTACCTTTTCCCCATCCATATGCTCTAAAAGTGCCTGGGTATACTTACGACTAGTCTGAAAAAGGTCTCTCACTTCCGCCAAGGTCACTTTACCATGGGCTCTGATATACGCGGTAACTTTCTTCACCATCTGGTCATAGGCAGCCGCGGTAAAGACCACGCCATCGCCCACTTTTACCACCCGGTGCTGCTCGATGAGCAAATTAAGCAAATCAGGTCCAAGATTAAGGTCACCGGGAGGCGCGTAAGGGTTCCGAGCCAGAGAGCCCAAGAAAGTAGCCACTTTCGCCTGCTGGACCGAGGTGAGCTGGATCTTATGAGCAGGCAGGCGGGCCGCCGTACCTTCTTCAATGATCGTACCTGCGTCAGAAAGTCGGCGCAGGGCGGCGGATGCGTATACCCCCATGCTCAGCCGGCTCCCCAACTCCACTTCGGGCATACCGAGGCGGGTGGGAAATTTCCGATGGTACTCCCGGAGTATTTCTCTTGCTTTTTCCGCCAAGCGCTCCCAGTCGAATAGTGTCACCAGCAGACTCTGTTCTCCCTGCCTCAGATGGACTAACTTTCCCTGCTCGACGAGAGACGCTATCATTGCTCGGGTTTCGCCGGCGGGCAAATTGATTTGAGACAATAGAGCCGATAGCTCCAGAGTCCGTTTTGTCACCAGCAGGGCCAGAACAATCTCTTCAGTCGAGCCGGCTTCTCTGACCTTTAAATTCTCGATAATCTCCGGACGGAAACGGCGGAGCCGCCGGGTATGTGTCTCCACAATTTTCCCCCCACCTAGAGTTTCCACCGGCGAACGTATAATAAAATGGTCACCGCCGCACGCCGCCACCGGCCGGTCCAGCAATAGCTGTACCCAGGTAGACCTCCCCGGTTTGAGTTCGTCTCCCTCCAGCAGTCTTACTTTAGCCATTGTTTCCGCCGACCCGGTATGAAAGCTGACCGTGACGCTATGCCTTAGAGGATGGCGTAGATAAGGCAGCAGGCGAAGTTTAACCGTGAGCATGGTAGTGGCTTTCAACCAATCCGAATTAGTGAGCACATCGCCGCGCTGCAGCTGGGTGGTATTAATACCGACCAAGTTGACAGCCACCCGACTCCCAGGACTAACCATATCAAGACGGACCTTATGCGTCTGCAACCCGCGCAGGCGCGACTTTAAGCCAGCGGGGATGACCTCTACCTCCTGCCCCACCAAGAGGGAACCGTCCACCAGCGTTCCGGTTACTACGGTACCGGAGCCGACCATAGTGAAAACACGGTCTATCGGCAGCCGGGGTCGACTTAAATCCCGCCTCGGCTCAGTAGCGCCCAGAAGCGCATCTATCGCCAAAACCAACTCCGGCAGACCTGCGCCAGTTAACGCCGAAACGGCCATAATTGGCACCTCGGAGATGGCGGTGGTACTGATTAGCTCCTCTATTTCCATCCGGACCAGCGCCAACAGTTCCTCATCCACCAGATCCTTCTTGGTGATAACCACCAATCCCCTCGGTATTTCCAGCAGATCCAGAATAGCCAAGTGTTCTCTAGTCTGGGGCATCACTCCTTCATTGGCGGCGACAATCAGCAGGGCCATGTCAATACTACCCACCCCGGCCAGCATGTTCCGGACGAATCGCTCGTGGCCGGGAACATCAACGATACCTACCTCCCGACCGCTGGGCAGCTTCAGCCAAGCGAAACCAAGGTCAATAGTCATGCCGCGCTCTTTTTCCTCGCGCAGACGGTCAGGATTGATTCCGGTCAGGGCCTGCACCAGGACCGACTTACCGTGGTCAATGTGGCCGGCGGTACCCAGCACAAACATGGTTATTTCTTCCCTCCATCTACTTTACCACGGCCGCCAAATCTCGGAGTGCCTGAATTACAACCTCATCTTCTTCAGGAAGCACCGAGCGCGGGTCGAGCAGCAGGACATCCTCGCTAATCCGCCCGATAAGCGGTACCTCATGAGAACGCAGCTTCCGACCCAGCGCCTGAGCGGTATGCCGGCCCCGTTGGTAACCCAACGCCAGCAGTCTCGTGGGCAGGGTGCCTCCAGGGAGGCTACCGCCCCCGATCATTGTCTCTCCCTCGATCACTTTAGTTTTACCCTCAAGGGCCAAAGCCCACTGTTCCGCCCGCCGTGCAATTTCCTCCATGGGTGCCGAAATCATGCGCCATACCGGTACTTTCGTCGTTGCTTCATCTTTCAAGTAGTGAACCAGAGTTGCTGCCAGACCAGCCAACCTTATCTTGTCAATTCGCACGGCCCTCGCCAGAGGATGCTTCTTTAACCTATCAATAAACTGCTTCTTACCCACAATAATCCCGGCCTGAGGGCCGCCCACCAGCTTATCGCCGGAAAAGCAGATAAGCCCGGCGCCATAAGCCACACTCTGTTGAACCAGCGGCTCCGGAGCCAGACCGAACTGAGTCGTGTCCAGAAAACAGCCACTGCCCAGATCATCCAGCACCAGAAGGTCGCTCCGCTCCGCCAGGGCCACCAGGTCTTCAAGGCTAACTTCATTGGTAAATCCCATCAGCCGGAAGTTACTGGAGTGCACCCGCAGCAGCGCGGCGGTCCGCGGGCTTATCGCCTGCTCAAAGTCATTAATATAGGTACAGTTGGTGGTCCCCACCTCCACCAGCTTAACCCCACCTTGCCGCATCACGTCGGGGATACGGAAGCCACCCCCAATCTCCACCGCCTGCCCCCGGGAGACAATTACCTCTTTTCGCCGGGCCAAGGCGATAAGGCCAAGCAGCACCGCCGAGGCATTATTATTCACCACCAAGGCCGCCTCGGCCCCGGTCAACTGGCACAGGAGCGACTCTATATGGACTTGACGAGAACCGCGCGTGCCACTATCCAAGTCAAACTCCAGACTGGAATAGTCCCTAGCTACGGCTTCCATCGCCGCCACCGCCTCTCCGCTGAGCGGAGCGCGTCCCAGATTAGTGTGCAGGATAACTCCCGTAGCATTTACTACCGGACGCAGGCCAGGACTTTCCAGCGCCCGTACCCGATTGACGATGACGGCCACTATCTTATCAAACGCAGAAGCGGCCCGGCCGCCGGCAACAGACCGACGTTCGCATTCCAATTGTTTCCGGGCCAAGTCCACCAGCAGATCATGAGGATAAACTTCGGCAAGGCGGGTCAAGCGCTCACTAGCCAGAATTTTATCGACACCGGGCAGGCGGCGAAACTCGGTCTCCATCTCAAACATTCTACATGATGTGGAACCTGCTTTCAAAAGACATGGTAGATATAAATATTTGGTGACCCTTGATCACAAACCCTCACCAATGACAATTGACATCGCCGCCTGCCATTGTTAGAATATGACAAATTGAATAACGACTAGGGGAGCTGTCCGGATGAGAGTCTTTCGGGGAAAGACAACCCTTGGAATCTGAACTCGGTAATTCGAGCGGAGGGAAGTTAAAAAGTAAAACCACTGGTTTTTTATTTTAAATGACTACCGGCTACAAAAAAAGCAGGAAAAATTAGAAGAACACCTGAAGATACTGGAGAACGCAAGCGGTATTACCGCCTCCCCCATTGAATCAGGCAGACCAGAGGAAAAACAGAGCGCACCTTAAGGTCGGGAGGAAGCTATCGTGGTCAAGCGCTGCGTAATATTCACCTTTTCCCAAGAGATGGTACAAGAACCGGTTATTTATACCATGAGTCAGCAATTTAACATCATCACCAACATCCGCCGGGCCGATATCTCCGAGGATAAAGGCTGGGCCATAGTAGAGCTGGAAGGTAATGAGAACGACATCGAACAAGGTATTACCTGGGTAACCAGCCGGGGGGCTAGGGTTGACCCGGCAGACGAAAACTTTCCGGAGAACTAGCATGAAAAGAATATATCTTGACTATGCAGCGACCACGCCGACACACCTCGACGTGGTCGCTACCATGCTGCCCTATTTCAGTGAAGCCTATGGCAATCCTTCCGCCATCCATGCTTACGGGCAGGAAGCCCGGGGAGCCATGGAAGAAGCCAGAACCAGAGTCGCCCGCCTCATCGGCGCCCAAGATGAGGAAATCGTCTTCACCGGCAGCGGGACCGAGGCAGATAACTTCGCCTTAAAAGGCACCGCCTACGCCAGCGAAAACAAAGGGAACCACATCATCACCACCCCCATCGAGCACCACGCCGTACTGGAGACGTGCCATTTTTTGGAAAAGAGGGGCTTTAAGGTAACTTATCTTCCGGTAGACGAACATGGCCTGGTGAACCCGGAAGATGTCCGCCGGGCGATTACCGCCAAGACCATTCTAGTCTCGGTAATGCACGCCAATAACGAGATAGGCACTATAGAGCCGATAGCCGAAATAGGCAAGATTACCCGGGAAGCCGGTGTCTATTTTCATACCGACGCCGTACAGACCGCGGGGCACCTTCCGATAAACGTGGCCGAGCTCGGCGTGGACCTACTTTCCATGTCCGCCCACAAAATTTACGGCCCCAAAGGAGTCGGCGCCCTATACCTCAGAAAAGGCACCAAGCTGACCACTTTCATGCACGGCGGTGCGCAGGAACGAGGGCGACGGGCCAGCACGGAGAACGTCCCTAACATCGTTGGTTTTGGCCGGGCGGCGGAAATAGCCCAAAAAGAGTTAAGCGAGGAAGCCGAGCGACTAACTTTCCTCCGTGACAAGCTCATCAACGGCCTACCATGGCAGATTGACCACACCCGGTTAAACGGGCACCCTCGGCAAAGGCTACCCAACAACGTCAATATCAGCATTTCTTTTGCTGAAGGCGAGTCTATGTGCCTGAGCCTTGATCTGGAAGGCATTTGCGCTTCTACCGGCTCCGCCTGCAGCTCAGGGAGCCTAGAGGCATCCCACGTCCTACTGGGCATAGGGGTTCCCCACGAAGAGGCGCACGCCTCCCTTAGATTCAGCCTAGGTAAGTGGACCGCGGAAGAAGAGATAGACCGAGTCCTAGAGGTACTACCCCACATCGTCGCCCGACTCAGAGCCATGTCACCGCTTTTAAAAAACCCCTGACCTCACCTTTTATGCGTGTCTGACTTCAATACTCCGGAGGAATAAGAATTGAATGATACCCAACAGGCGGAAATAATACTAGGCAACCTGGTGCGCGCCATCAACCTACTGCAAGACTGCCCCGCGTTTACCGCCCTCATCCCCGAGGTAAGGGTCAACCTATCCTGTACCCTGCCGGGAGCCAAGACACCCGATGAGGTAGCCGCCGTGGATGGTCGAATAACCGCGGTGCGGGGCTATCCCCACGCCTCCGGCTTACCCCAGTGGGGAGCCTCAGACCACATGGCTCGACTCATCATCGAAGTACGCCGATATGATAACACGCTCAACGCCGGCATAAACTTCAAATGTAACACCGCCATAATTAAGATAGTACAAAAATACGGCGCCGAAAAAGGCATTACTTTTGGCGGGATTGACCGGACCGAGGAGCCGGAAGAGGTGTCCGGGCCGGACCGAAGCTCGATGCCCTGGAAGATAAAACAACTGGCGACAAAATATAACGGTATACCCCGGCTATTTTACGAAGGATCAGGCTGGGGAAAAGAGCCGCTATTCGTTGCCCTGGGCAGTGACGCGGTTGAGGTCGCTGGGATAGCCGCAGATATCGCGCAGCGCTACCGGCCAAGACCAGGCTAGTCCCGCTCGGCTACCGGTAAATCATCTAACTCAATTTTCCGTATCGGGTAATTTTTAACAGGAGAAATAGTGCTGATTCAATTTTTCATCATATTCAAGGATTATCTGGTTGATGTACTGCCCTTCCTGGCATTAGGGTTTTTCCTAAGCGGCGTCATCAACGAATTTATTCCTACCGGCTGGGTAGAGAAACACCTAGGGGGGAAAGGAATAAAGCCGCTCATTTACTCTTCTCTGGTCGGAACGGCTCTCCCTATCTGCTGTATCGGCTCTCTACCGGTAGCCGTTAGTCTTCACCAGAAAGGGGCCAGGTTAGGCCCGGTGCTGGCTTTTCTGGTAGCCACGCCAGCGACCTCTATCCCTGCTCTCTTGGTCAGCTACGCCCTGCTCGGCATAAAATTCACCGTCTTCATCTTCTTCGCCGTGATTACCATGGGCTTAATCGCCGGTCTAGCAGGCAACCTGATAAGAGCCAAACCGAAAACCTTAGCGACACAAAGAGGACTAGCCACCGACCCAGTCTGCGAGATGCAGGTAGAAACCGATAAGGCTCCCAAAATTAAATACAATGGAGAGGTCTATTATTTTTGCTGTACTCACTGCCGGCAGGAATTCGAAAGCAACGCGGCGGAATTCTCAGGGACACGACGCCGAAATTATACCCACCGAATAAGGCACGTCTTCAAGTACGCCTTTGTGGATATGGTCAGAGAAATCGGGCCGGAGATACTTCTGGGACTGGCCTTAGCGGCGCTGGTAGCCACGGTTACTCCGGTAGGGAAATTCGTCGGGGGCTACCTGGGTGAAGGGTTGGGATATATCTTCAGCCTCATTTTCGGCATTATGATGTACATCTGCGCCACGGCTAGCGTGCCCTTGGTCCATGCTTTCATCTCGCAGGGGATGAATATCGGCGCCGGGATGGTAATGTTAATGGTAGGTCCGGTCACCAGCTGGGGGGCTATCCTGGTGCTGAGGAAAGAATTCGGCGCAAGGGTACTGCTGGTTTACCTAGCGACCATCAGCCTGACCGCTTTAATCTTGGGTTACGTTTTTTCGTTAATATAAGAGAGAAACAGTGAACAAAATAGTCGTCGCCATGAGCGGTGGCGTGGACTCATCTGTAACCGCCGCTCTACTGAAAGAAGCCGGTTACCAAGTAATCGGAGTCACCATGCAAATCTGGCCTTCGAATAAGCTGCCCGACGAAAACAGATTTGGCGGCTGCTGTGGTATTGACGCCGCCGCGGATGCTCGAAAAGTAGCCTACCAACTGGGTATCCCACACTATGTCATGGATTTCCGGGACATCTTTGCCCGAAAGGTCATCGCCGATTTCTGCCAAGAGTACCGCCGGGGCCGGACACCGAACCCATGCATCCGCTGCAACCAGCATATTAAATTCAACGCCCTACGGGACAAGGCCCGAGGGCTAGGTACCGATTTTATCGCCACCGGACATTATGCTAGAATAGAAAAAGACAAAGCTACCGGGACATATCTTCTCAAGAAAGGAGTGGACCGGGACAAAGACCAGTCTTATTTCCTCTACCCGGTAACCCAAGAGCAATTAAGCCACACGCTATTCCCCCTGGGGGACTTTACCAAGAAGAAGGTGAGGGAAATAGCCAGAGACATGACACTTCCGGTCGCCACCAAATCGGAAAGCCAGGAAATCTGCTTTATTCCGGACAGCGACTATCCCGGTTTCCTGAAAGCCTTTGTACCTCAGGCCGCCCGACCGGGTCTGATACTGGACGAGGCGGGAAATACCCTAGGCCGCCACCAGGGAATCCTGTCTTATACCACCGGCCAGCGCCGGCGACTGGGCATATCTGCCCGGGAGCCACTATACGTCATCGCCATCGAGCCGGCAGAAAACGCCATCGTGGTGGGCCCCAGGGAAAAGGTTTTCGGCAGCGAGTTCACCGCCGCCAACTTGAACTGGCTAGCCATCTTACGACTGACCAAACCCACCGCGGTAAAAGCTAGGATAAGATACCAGCACCAGGAGGCCGAGGCCATCGTATCCCCACTGGATGAATACAGTGTTTATGTAAAGTTTACCGAACCGCAAATGGCCATCACACCGGGACAGGCCGTTGTCTTTTATGATGGTGACACCGTACTGGGCGGCGGTACGATAGATCCTGTCCGAAAAGAAGTTATGTAGGAAAAAAGAAAAGGAGTATGCCTGAGATGGCTTCGGTAATCGCGGTCTGCCAGAGCAAGAAAAAAGGTATCAAGAAGGAAGCTATCGCCGTGGGCATTTTCCAAGAGAAACACGGTCTGGACGGTGACGCCCACGCCGGCAGCCTGCCCAAACGCCAAGTAAGCCTGCTCGCCACGGAAAGCATTGACAAGATGAAGAGTCGAGGTCTAGATTTGGTTCCCGGAGACTTCGCCGAAAACATCACCACCGAAGGCATTGACCTGCCCCACCTACCCATCGGCACCACATTAGCCGTTGGTGAGAAAGTTATCTTGGAAGTGACCCAGATAGGCAAAGAGTGCCATACCGCCTGCGCCATCCGCCGCCAAGTGGGTGATTGCATTATGCCAGCGGAAGGTATATTCGCCCGGGTGGTACGAGGTGGCCCGATAAAAGCGGGAGACAGCATCAAAACCGGAGAAATCAGCCAATGACTATGAGCCAAGACACATCATTAACCGAAAGAATTCTGAAACTGAAACGGGAAAGGAACGCCGTCATCCTGGCCCATAACTACCAGCTGTGGGAAGTCCAGGACATCGCTGATTTCGTCGGCGATTCCTTAGAATTGAGCCAGCGGGCGGCCCAGACCGCCGCTAGGGTAATCGTTTTCTGCGGCGTCCATTTCATGGCCGAGACGGCCGCTATTCTCTGTCCCGCTATGACCGTCCTACTACCCGATGAGCACGCTGGCTGCCCGATGGCCAATATGATTACCGCCGAGCAATTACGACAGAAGAAAAAGGAGCTTCCCGAGACCACTGTTGTCTGTTATATCAACTCCACCGCCGAGGTCAAGGCGGAGTCGGATATCTGCGTCACCTCATCCAACGCGGTTAAGGTCATTGAAAACCTAGACAATAACGAGATTCTATTCGTCCCCGATCAGTACTTAGCGGACTACGTTACCACCCAGGCGGACAAGAAGATTAACTTCTGGCCGGGCTACTGCCCCACCCACATCCGCATCCAGCCCTGGGACATCACCACGCTGAAAAAAGAGAACCCGCGGGCGATAGCCGTGGTCCACCCCGAGTGCCGGCCAGAGGTTATCGCCGTGGCTGACGAGGTACTGAGCACGGGAGGGATGATACGCTGCGCCCAGAGAGAAGAGGTCCGTGAGATGATTATCGGCACGGAGCTAGGCATCATCCACCGACTGAAAAAGGAAAACCCGGGCAAGAAATTCATCCCGGCCTCAGAGCAGGCCGTCTGCCCCAACATGAAGCTGATTACCTTGGAGAAAGTACTCTGGTCCCTAGAGGAAATGGCCCCGCAGGTAAAAGTGCCGGAGGAAATCCGTGTCAGAGCCAAGGCGACGGTGGACAAGATGCTAGCGATTGTTTAGAGAAGGGTGTCATGGAAGCGTCTTACGTAGCCCTTTTCATCACCATGGACAACACCGAGGAAGCTCGGCAGATATCCCGGGTACTACTGGAGCAGAAGAAGGCGGCCTGCGTCAATATCATCGCCAACGTTGACTCCTGTTCTAATAGGAAGGCAAGATATATTCCGCTCGGGCAAACCTACTCATCGTCAAGACGAAGGCATCACTACTCCCCGAGGTTATCAAACTGATCAAAGAAACGTACAGCTACGACGTACCGTACATCATTCCTTTACCCAGCATCTGAGGGAATGAGGACTACCTGGAGTGGATTGGGGAGAGTATGGGGTACCGCCCGCTGGGACGTCGATAAAAGCGGTAAAAGAAACATCGACTGGCCTGACTAAACTCATCCAGCAGAGGCTAGCCGGGCAAGATAAAAGAGCTGACTAATCCTGCAGTAGGTTCTGGGCCGCTTCTTCTGGACGGGGAGTTCGACCCTCCCCCGTCTCCACCAAGTATTCCCCCGTTGGAAATTGAATCTTTTGTTGTTTCTACGATGCTTCCTGCTAGAACATGAGCATTCACGTCCCTAGTTTTATGACTCCGTCAAAGTAATGTGGTGCCTGTGCAGTAAACATGAAATCCACGCCTTCCTTAAGATTCCTAAGGTCTGCAGTGATGTAGTCAGCCATGTGTACAATCAGTGCTTCAACAGTTTGCTGCCGTTTAGCCGAGAATGCGGTATGGCTAACTAAGATGTGGGCAACATCTAGCGGAAGCTCATATTTCAGGGCCATATACGCAGAATAAGTTCCGTGAGGCAGTTTTTTATACCAGTCCGTCCGCTCTTTTGTTTTCGCATCACATAGTACTGTCTTATCTACATCGTGTAAACAGGCTCCAGCAATCAAGATGTCCATATTTACTTCTATAGCCATAACTTCTTTAGCGAATTTTGCTATAGCCAGAGCACATGAAGTTACTTGGTTGGTATGGTCTATAAGCGACCAAGTATATTTGTTACTCCACGGCTGCCGTTCCATCCAAGCAATATCCTCAATTTTGTCGTAGTTTCCGTCCTTCAACCCCTCCACCCATACCGTGATAACTTTTTCTCGTATACTGAAATCCTTAATTTCGTTAAGTGCAGGAAACAAGGACTCAACATGTTTCTTATCAACTTCACTTATCGCCATCTTATCTCTCCTTTAATTTTAGTTATATTCATCTCAGGGTCACCTAATAAGAATCATGCAGCTAATCCTCCTATGTCTAACACTATTCTGCCCCACTAGGTCAGCTTTTCACATGGTACCCGGAAGCCAAAGGGCCAATTGAGGAAACGCGGTACACAACACGATGAGACCCAACAAAAGGAGGAAGAATGGGAAAGAGCCCTTTACAACCTCCTCAAAGGGTTGTTTAGAGATACCTTGGATCACATAAAGATTCATGCCCACAGGGGGGGTAAGTTGCCCACACTCGATCACTTTCATGACTGTTACGCCAAGCCAAATCCCGTCGAAACCAAGACTCATCATCAGAGGGTAAACTACAGCGAGGGTAAGAAACAGCATAGAAAGACCGTCCATGAAACATCCCAGTATGAGATACATGACAATAATAAGTGTCCATATCAGCATTGGGTGAAGGCCTGAGACCCCTGCCATCGCAGCCAACTGCTTTGGTATCATAAGCATAGCCAGAGCAGCCGCTAAGATCTTGGCTGATATTATGATGAGGAAACATAAGGCAGTTATATCTATAGCCTTAAGTGCAGCTCCCTTTAGTGCATTAAAAGTCAGTCTTCTGAAAGCGAGGGCTATACATAGAGCTACAAAGGCAGATATAGCGGCTGCCTCGGTGGGCGTCATGAAGCCGCCATATATACTCACAAAGATTATCAACGCAAGCAAGGCTATGGGCCATACATCTACCCAAGCACGCACCGCGTTCCCAAAATAGCTCAGTGTGATTCGTTCTGACTTTGGCCCTAGGGACGGATCCAGTCTAAACCTTATGTAGATATAAATCATAAACATTATGGCCATTAAAACGCCCGGTATAGCTGTGCCAATAAAGAGCTTTCCCACCGGTTCATTCACGAAAGCACCGTACAAGATCATAGCCATTGATGGAGGGATCATGGGGCCTAGTGTACCCCCAGCAGCAAGGGAACCCAGAACTAGTCTTTTGTTGTAGCCTCTTTTTTCCTGCTCGGGGTAGGCCACGGTGCCGATAGCGGCCGCCGTGGCCACACTTGAGCCATTGATGGCGGCAAAGAAGGCACAGCTAAAAATGTTGGTGTGGACTAATCCTCCCGGTAGAACCCTTGTCCATTTGGAGACGCCTTCATACAGACGGCCGCTAAAGCCGGTTTGCTGGATTATCTCTCCCATGAAAACGAACATGGGAATAGCACTCAGCACATAGCTGCTTAGCGAATTGTAGATGATTGGACCGATAATTTCCGGCATCTTGACTACCCCTATAACCAAGGAAATACCCACCGCCCCAATAGCTAGACCAACCCATATTCCCATTGACAAGAGGAAGATGATTGCGCCAAATATTGCAACCACAGTCAAAACTAACGCTACATCCATCCAGTTATCTCCTACTTCTGTTTAGGGGTTTCCCTAATCCTTCCGTACCGCCACTATAGCTTGGTAAAGGTGCGACAGTAATACTAATGACAGGAAACTATATCCAACTGGAATCCAAAGGTAAATCGGCCACAGCAGCACATTAAAAAGGGTTACGGAGTGAGAATCAATCCTCATGGTATGCAACAAAGAATCCACACCATACTTTGCTATAGTACATGAGGTAACCAAGGCAATAAGTACACCGACGATGTTCACTATGTTTCTTACCCTCTCGGGAAGTAACTTGAGCCCAATATCGATCCTAACGTGTACCCCCCTCCTCATGGCGTAAGCCAGCGCCAAGCAGGTGATTATCACCATCCAATACTCAGAAAACTCCTCCACAAACATCAAATGAATATGGAAAAAATCACGCAAAATGATATACGTAAAGAACACAATAACCCAGGGCACAAGCAAGCACATAGCTCCATAAGTGCTTACCTTACTTATAATCCCGACTACTCTGTCAAAAGTATCAAAAACAACACCAAACCTCACAGTCATCCCTTTCACGCCGACAAGCTTATAATATGCGAATAAGCCTTGGCATACACACACGCAGCCTAAGGCTTATTCGCATTATCCCTGTGCTTTCAGCTTTTACTTGGGCGTATAACCGGGCACATCAAAGCCTTGGGCTTTAAGAGCCTCGACCATTACATTGAAAATCTCGTAGCCCTCTGAACCGGCGGTTTCAACTATGGGATTCCACGCGACTTCCCATGCTCTAGCACGAGTCTGTTCCCTCCATTCCGGCGACATTGTATTAACAACGGCTCCGTCTCTGTGCAGGGATTGCTCGAGGGCAAGAAGATTATCACCAAGCGTCCCATTCATGAACCACTCCTCCATATCTTTAAAGGCAGAAATCAGGTCGTCCTGGAGATCAGAGGGGAGTTCAGCCAGTGAATCTTTATTAACTACCAGCCGTACACTGGGGTTTTCACTAGGCGCCCAAAGAATATACGGGGCTATTTCAGTCATACCTCCACGAAAAGCTCCGCCTATATTAGTTTTAAATCCGTCCACAAGCCCTGTCGACAAAGCGGTATAAAGTTCACCCCAGGCTATAGCAACAGGTTCTGCACCCAGTAATTGAAGCGTAGTTATGGCTGGGAGGCTGGTTCCCGCTCTTACCGTTTTCCCTTTTAAATCATCAGGGCGCGTTATGAGGTTATCCCTCATAAAGACATGATGTTTACCGTAGTAACCACTCATTAGATACCGACAATTCCAATCGTCAAAAATATCTTGAAAGACACCTCTCTCCGCCATGAAACGGACTACTGCTTTGTCAATTTCAAGGTCAACGTTTGGTATGAAGAACGGAATAGAGGGGTTGACATTCATCCTTGGTTCATCACCACCTTGGGCGTGAGAAATTAATGATAGGTCACAGGATCGGCTTGAAACTGGCTTCAACACCTCAGTGACTTTATACGGATGCTCACCTAAATAAAATACGTCCAATGTCACCTGACCATCAGTGGCGTCCTCAATCCTCTTCACGAGCTCTGCCATTGTAGACTCCTTTGTCTCCCAAGTGGAACCAGGTGATAGCGGATTGAAGTACGTCCAATGAATCACCTCAGCTGGT
>NZCW01000039.1 GCA_002688435.1 Dehalococcoidales bacterium | reverse complement strand
CTTAATCGATACTTTACTTCCCCGGGGAAGCAGGAGCAAGCCCCTAAGTGTCCATTAACTTTTGTCCCAGAAGTGGCCCATTTACGCTGACGATTTACAGTCCTATACTCGCACATCTAACGATGCAGAACAGTTAATGAAACAGGCTTATGAGCGAACAGGTAAAATCCCACGTGTTATCTATACAGATAAACTCAGAGCGTACCTAGAGGGCATAGAGCGTGTATTTGGTGGTGATACCAGACATTCACAAGGTGGACCATTTACTCTGGAACACAAGGCGAATTATATTGAGCGTTTTCATTCTACACTGAAATCTCGAACTAAGGTGATGCGTGGATTGCACACAATGAAAACAGCAAGGCTGTTTCTAGACGGCTGGCTGGTGCATTACAACTTCTTTAGACCGCATATGAGCCTGAATGATAGAACACCCGCCAGTGTAGCAGGGATACGCTTTCCGTTTCGTAACTGGAAAGATATTACAGAACAGCCCTATGAAATGACTACCAGAATAGACCTTGATAAACCACGTTTGATGACTATGCCAAAACGAGTTAGAATAACCAAAACGAAACGGATTAGAATAACAAAAAGACAACCACGAATTACTACATCAGCACCAATGTTATCATCGTTAAGAACTAAGTTAAAATAAGGGGTGGATATGGACACCAACCAAGATTGAGTAATAAGAACATCCCTAAGGTCTTGACAAGCTTCCGATATAAATGGTACCATTATGTTTTGCATAATGCCCCAAGTATTTTTATTCATACCTCATTATACACCCGATATGACTGCGTCTGTTATCGCAGCATATCTTATTTCCGAGTAGCCATATAATTACCCGGGTACGCCGGTTTAAGGACGTTTGTTTAAGGAGTAGAGTAAGATATGGTTTCAGTATTGCCGACCTCTTCCGACCAGAGCACCCTCCCCACCTCCCGAAAATCTTATGCCAGTTTACCTCAGATACTGGATATCCCCAACTTGATTAAAGTCCAATCAGACTCTTTCCAGCGTTTTCAGGAACAAGGGCTGAAGCAATTACTGGAGGAGGCTTCACCCATCCGGTCCCTCACCAGTAACAAGATGGAGCTCATCTTCATCGCCTACGAGTTCCGTGAGCCACGCCCGGGCCGTACCGAAGCCGACTGCCGAGCACGGAACTTAACCTATTCAGCGCCACTCTATGTTCGAGTACAGCTACTCATCAAAGAGACCGGAGAGATCAAAGAACAGGACATATTCCTAGGAGATATCCCTATGATGACCGCCAAGGGCACCTTTATCACCAGCGGTGCCGAGCGGGTAGTGGTGAGCCAGCTAATACGCTCCCCAGGTGCCTATTTCACCGTGGAGGAAGACGCCCTAACCGGCCGTGACCTCTGCTTCGCCAAATTAATCCCTACCCGAGGGGCATGGCTCGAGTTTGAGACCAGCAACCGTGATGTCATCTCGGCCAAGATAGACGGAAAACGGAAAATCCCCATCACCACGCTACTACGAGCCATCGGTCACGGCAGTGACGAAGAGCTGCTCAGCATGTTCGCTGCAGAGGACGCCTCTCCGGAACACCAGTATATCCGGACGGCCATCGAGCGCGAACCGCTCATCAGAGGCACTTCAGAAGCGCTACTGGACATCTATAAAAAAATGCGGGCAGGAGAGCTGCCCAGTCTGGAAAACGCTCGGAAACTAATACACAACCTGTTCTTCGATTCGCAGCGCTATGATCTAGGCACCGTCGGCCGCTATAAGCTCAACAAGCGGCTGGAATTGAACGTTCCCTTGAAAAAACGCGCCTTGACCAATGAGGACATCGTGGAGATAACCCGGCGCCTCATTATGATTAACAACGGCAATGCTACTGGCGATGATATTGACCACCTCGGTAACCGCCGCGTACGTACCGTCGGCGAATTGATGCAGACCCAGTTTCATGTCGGACTGCTGCGCCTGGCACAAGCCGCCCGAGAGCGGATGAGCATGATCGTCACCGAGGGCATTACGCCCAGCGCCTTAGTGAACATACGGCCAGTAGTGGCCGCGGTGAGAGAATTCTTCAGCAGCTCCCAACTGTCACAGTTTATGGACCAGACCAATCCGCTAGCCGAGCTGACCCACAAGCGCCGCCTGTCGGCCATGGGGCCGGGTGGCCTATCCCGAGAGCGCGCCGGTTTTGACGTCCGCGATGTCCACTTCTCCCACTACGGCCGAATCTGCCCCATCGAAACGCCGGAAGGACCCAATATCGGTCTCATCGGCTCGCTAGCGACTTACAGTCAGATCAACGAGTACGGCTTTATTGAAACACCTTACCGTAAGGTCATCAACGAGCTGGACAACACCAGTGACCAACTCGTTGGGAAAACAACCCGTGAGGCCGTCACTAATAAGAAGGGAGCTACCGTAATCAAAGCCGACACGACCATTACTCCCGAGCTTGCCAGCAGGCTGGGCAGGTTAAGCAACGTCACCGTAAAAGTGGTGCCCGTTGTCTCGGGCGACACCGTCTACCTATCCGCCGATGAAGAGGAAAAGCATACCATTGCCCCAGCTACCGCCCGGCTTGACGCAAATAACCAATTCCTGGAAGAAAATATTGAGGCCCGGAAAGGCGACCGCTACCTACTGGAAACACCGGATAGAATCGAGTTGGTGGATGTCTCCCCCAAGCAGATAGTCAGCGTAGCCACGGCCTTAATACCCTTCCTAGAGCATAATGATGCCAACCGCGCCCTGATGGGCGCCAATATGCAGCGGCAGTCGGTACCTCTCCTCTGCCCCGAGGCGCCTCTAGTGGCCACGGGCATGGAAACGGAAGCTGCCCGGCACAGCGGGCAGGTACTCTTCGCTAGGAATGCCGGCGTGGTTACCGAGGTTGGCGGTATGACCAACGATAAAGAGGATGAAGAAGAGAACCGGTACCACATCATCGTCACCGGAGACAACGGCCAAAAAGACACCTACGAACTGATGAAATTCGTGCGCACCAACCAAGGGACCTGCATCAACCAGCGTCCTCTAGTAAAGAAAGGCGACCAGGTAATGCCGGGCCAAGTTCTCGCCGATAGCTCGGCTACGGAACAAGGCGAACTGGCCCTAGGACAAAACGTGCTGTGTGCTTTTATGAGCTGGGAAGGCTATAACTTTGAGGACGCCATCATCATCAGTAGCCGCCTACTGGAAGAAGACAAGTTCAGTTCCATTCACATTGCCAAGCATGAGACGGAAGCCCGGGATACCAAACTCGGCCCCGAAGAAATCACCCGGGATATACCCAACGTGGGTGAGGAAAGCCTGCGCGAGCTTGATGAAACCGGCATTATTCGGATTGGTGCGGAAGTAGGCCCGGACGATACCCTAGTCGGCAAAATCACCCCCAGAGGTGAGACCGAGCTATCTGCTGAAGAAAAACTACTACGGGCCATCTTCGGTGAGAAAGCACGGGACGTGAAAGATACCTCCCTACGGGTACCTCACGGCGAGTGGGGTAAAGTTATTAACGTGAAAGTCTACTCCCGCAAAGACAACGGTGATGAACTATCTTCCGGCGTTAATCAGTGGGTGCAGGTCTGGATAGCCCAGAGACGGAAGATCGCCGTCGGGGACAAACTGGCTGGCCGACACGGCAACAAGGGAGTCATTGCCCTCATCGCCCCCAAGGAGGATATGCCCTTCCTACCGGACGGCACGCCGGTTGACATTGTACTCGACCCCATAGGCGTCCCGTCACGAATGAACATCGGGCAGGTACTGGAAACCCATCTGGGCTGGGCCGCCCAGACTCTGGGCTACCGGGTACTCACCCCGGTCTTTGACGGCGCCACCGATGTCGTTATTGAGGATGCTCTGGCTAGAGCTTGGCTCGTCCAAGAAGCGTCCGCGGTTAATCCTGACCCGAGTATCAAGACCCAGACAGTACAGCTGGAATCAGCCAAGACTTGGATTAAAAACCGGGGTCATGACGGAACCCGGGTATTCAGTGATGACTATCCGGGAGCGGCCCGGGGGGTCTGCCTGCGACTCTGGCTGGAAGACTTAGGCATAGACAACCGTAAACTAAATGCCGCGGAACTAAGGGAAACCGTGGAAAAGGTAACCAGAGAAGGGGGACACACCCCACCCATCTCCGGTAAGATAACACTCCGCGACGGACGCACCGGTGAGCAGTTTGACCAGCCAGTGACCGTGGGTAATATCTATATGATGAAGTTAATCCACTTGGTGGAAGATAAGATCCATGCCCGCTCCACCGGGCCCTACTCCCTGATTACCCAGCAACCCTTGGGGGGCAAGGCCCAGTTCGGAGGCCAGCGCTTTGGTGAGATGGAAGTATGGGCACTGGAAGCCTATGGCGCCGCACATAACCTGCAAGAAATGCTGACCATTAAATCGGACGATGTCAACGGGAGAGCCAAAGCCTATGAAGCCATCATTAAAGGCGATGACATCCTTCAGCCCGGTGTGCCGGAGTCATTTAAAGTACTAGTGAAGGAATTACAAAGCCTAGGACTGGCCATGGAAGTAATCACGGAAGAAGTGGCCGAGGCAGCTCCTACCGAGGAACTTACGGGAAAAATCCCCAGCCTGGAGACAGAGCTGAAACTTATTGAAGATTCGTCCCAGAGTGAGGTAGAAGAAGAAAATGCTGGAAATTAATAATTTTGACGCCGTACGCATCTCGCTGGCCTCACCGGAGCAAATCAGGGGTTGGTCCTACGGTGAAGTAACCAAGCCGGAGACCATCAACTACCGCACGCTGAAGCCGGAGAGGGACGGGCTTTTCTGCGAGAGAAGCTTTGGCCCGACCAAAGACTTCGAATGTTACTGCGGTAAATATAAAAAGATACGCTATAAGGGAGTTATCTGCGACAAATGCGGTGTCGAGGTAGCCCGGACCAAGGTGCGTCGGGAACGCATGGGACATATCGAGCTAGCCTGCGCGGTGAGCCATATCTGGTTTGCCAAAGGAACCCCCAGCCGGCTGGGACTGCTCCTTGACCTGTCACCGCGGAACCTGGAACATGTCCTGTATTTCTCCCACTACATCATCACCGCCATAAACGAAGAAGCGCGCCAGGAAGCGCTGAAACAGCTAGAGGAGAACACTTCGCAGGAAGAAACGGACCGCCAGAGCGCCTTGGAGACTGAAATAACCCGGTTAGAACAGGAACAGGCAACAGTAGAGGAAATCAACCAGGTACGGCGGAACTCCGTTGAGGTAAAAACCAAATTTGATACGGAACATGCCACCGAGGCAAACCGACTGAAAAGCCTGTGCGTCCATGAACTACTTACCGAGAATCAATACCACGAACTCAAGCAAAAGTACGGTCATATCTTTGAAGCCGGTATGGGCGCCGATGCTATTCTCAAGATTATCAAGAATATTAACCTTAATGAATTACGCAAGAAACTCCTGCAGGAAACTCTATCTGTTTCCGGCCAACGGCGCAAAAAGGCGAGCAAACAACTACGGGTACTGGAAGCCTTTCGCAGCAGCGGCAACAAGCCGGAATGGATGATATTAACCGCCCTACCCGTTTTACCCCCCGACCTCCGCCCCATGGTCCAGCTTGATGGGGGCCGGTTCGCCACCAGCGACCTCAACGACCTGTACCGACGGGTCATCAACCGCAATAACCGATTACGCCACCTGATAGAAATCGGCGCCCCGGAAATTATCATCCGCAACGAAAAGCGCATGCTGCAGGAAGCGGTCGATTCCCTAATTGACAACGGCCGGCGGGGACGGGCTGTTTCCGTCAGCGGTAACCACAAAATGAAATCGCTATCGGATATGCTCCGCGGCAAACAGGGGCGTTTCCGCCAGAACCTACTGGGCAAGAGGGTTGATTACAGCGGGCGCTCCGTTATCGTGGTCGGACCGGAACTCAAACTCCAACAGTGCGGCCTACCTCGGCGGATGGCCCTAGAGCTGTTCAAACCTTTTGTCATGCACCAGCTGGTAATCCAAGGCCTGACCCCCAATATCAAAAGTGCTCGGCGGCTGGTGGAAAAAGCCAAGCCGGAATTGTACGACATACTGGAGGAAGTTGTCAAGGAGCGGCCGGTCTGGTTGAACCGAGCGCCCACCCTACACCGACTCAGCATCCAAGCCTTTGAACCAGTACTTATTGACGGCAGTGCCATCCAGATTCACCCCCTGGTCTGCTCGGCGTTCAATGCCGACTTTGACGGCGACCAGATGGCGGTCCATGTCCCGCTCTCCAAGGCCGCCGTCCGTGAGGCCAGAGAGCTGGCCATCAGCCCCAATAATTTGCTACTGCCGAGCAGTGGCGAGCCGACGGTGACCCCCACCCTAGATATCGTCTTCGGCTGCTACTACCTAACGACCATCAAGCCCGGAAGCAGAGGGGAAGGCAAGCGTTTCGGTAATTTCGAAGAAGCCAAGCTCGCCTATGAACTGGACATCGTTGACCTCAGAGCCAAGATTGAAGTCAGGGACCAGGAAGACGGCAGTAAAAGAATTGAGACCAGTGTCGGCCGTATTATCTTCATGGAAGCGCTACCTCCGAAGCTAAAATCTGACAAGCTGGAGTCTTACAATGTCACCGTTGACAAATCAGTCTTAAAGCGAGTTGTTACCGAATGCTGCCAGATGCTGGGTAACGAAGAGACGGCAGTCGTACTGGACAGCATTAAACAATTGGGCTTCCACTATGCCACCAAGTCAGGGATATCCATCGCCATGAATGATATTAAGGTCCCGCCAAGCAAACCCAAGATACTGGAAGAGGCGGAGGAAAAAATCACCCTCATTAAAAACCAGTATCGACGCGGTTTAATCACCGAGGATGAAAGGTATAACGGTGTCATCGGCGTCTGGATGGAGGCCACCGATAAAATTACCAGAACGATTTCAGACACGCTTGATCGCTTTGGCGGCATCTACATGATGGCCACCTCGGGCGCCAAGGGTAATATTTCCCAGATTTCACAGATGGCCGGCATGCGCGGCCTGATGACCGACCCTTCCGGTAAGATAATCGAATTTCCTATCAAGTCGAGCCTCCGCGAAGGGCACAGTGTTCTGGAATACTTTATCTCCACCCACGGTGCCCGCAAAGGACTGGCAGATACGGCGCTGAGGACATCGGACAGCGGTTACCTTACCCGACGCCTCGTTGACGTCGTTCAGGATGTCATCGTCCTTGAAGAGGACTGCGAGGCAGTGGACGGCACCTGGATGGGCGAACCGCGAGATAAAGAGCTGCTGCCTTCCCTTACCGAGCGGACCATCGGTCGGATGGCGGCCAGTCCGGTAATCCACCCCAAAACCGGGGAAATCATCGTCGACCGAAACGAGGAAATTAGCGAAGCGAAAGCAGGTGAAATTACGGCCGCCGGGATAACCAGAGTCCAAGTCAGGTCTCCCCTCTTCTGCAAGTCGAAACGGGGCATGTGCCAGATGTGCTATGGCCGAGACATGGCTCACGGAGTCACCGTTGATCTCAATACTGCCGTCGGTATCATTGCCGCGCAAAGTATCGGTGAACCAGGCACCCAGCTCACGCTGCGCACCTTCCATACCGGTGGTGTCGTCGGACTAGATATTACCAGCGGTCTACCCCGGATAGAAGAGCTTTTTGAGGCCAGAACACCCAAAGGACAGGCCATTACCTCGGAGATAGACGGGACGGCCAATGTGATCCAGGATGAAACGGGTCGGAGAATCCGAATTGCCAGTTCGGAGACATACCATGATGAATATGCACTGCCCGCAGGCTGGAAGACAGCGGTGAGCCACGGGCAATGGGTGGATATCGGCACGGCGCTGGCGACTCCCGCCCCGTCCGCTAAAGTTAAAACCAAAGCAGATGCCCTAGTGCCGCAAGCCCAACCCATGCTGGCCCGCACCGCCGGCGAGGTTACGGTTAAAGGCAAGCGGCTGTCCATCAGCTACGAGGAGAAAGAGGTGCGAGAGTACGTTCTACCCAGCACCACCAGCATCCGAGCAGTGGAAGTAGGCGGGGAGCCAAGACAACTCCAAACCGGAGACGAGGTAAAAGCCGGGCAGCAGCTTACCGATGGGTCGGTCAACCCGCAGGACATACTGCGCATTCTGGGCCGAGAGGCCGTCCAGCAATACCTGGTAGATGAGGTGCAAAAGGTCTACCGCTCCCAAGGCGTGACCATAAACGACAAGCATATTGAAACTATCGTCCGCCAGATGCTGACCAAGGTCCGCATTGATTCCGCCGGTGACACCGAGCTAGTGCCGGACGAACTGGTAGACCGATTCCTTTACGAGGATATTAACGCCAGGGTGCTGGCGGAAGGCGGTGAGCCGGCCACGGCCCATGCCGTACTACTGGGCATCACCCGGGCCTCGCTGAGCACCGATAGCTGGCTGTCTTCCGCCTCCTTCCAAGAGACCACCAGGGTACTAACCGAAGCCTCCGTTTACGGCAAGGTGGACAAGCTGGTCGGGTTGAAGGAAAACGTAATCATTGGTAAGCTGATACCGGCAAACTACCAGCCGCTGATGGAAGAGCCGCAACAGACCGCTGCGGAAGAAGCGCGCGCGGAACTGCCGGAGATGTTTATCGAGGAAGTAGCAGCCGAGGAAATGCCGGACCTAACGGCGACGGAAGAAGGCGAAGAAACACTGGAACCGGCCGCGGATGAAGAAGCCAAGGCAGCACCGAAAATGACCGCCGAGGAAACGGCCCTCGCCGCCATGAAAGCGGGTGAGGAAGCCGCCAAAGCCGAAGAAACCGCCAGGACCGCCCGGGAATCGGCGGAAGGAGCCGCCCGGAAAGCTGAGGAAGCTAATCGAGGTGTCCGGAAAGCTATCGCCTCGTTTGAAAAAGCGGCGGAAGAATTCAAGGAAGAAACAGGCCAAGCCACTAACAAAGAAGAGCCGACCGTCGGAACGCAAAGGTAAGAGGTGAGCTGATATCGCCCGCATTATATCAGGTAAACCCAGCGCCGAGGACATCCCTTTGGATACCAACCTCCGTCCCCACCACCTTGAGGAGTTCGTCGGACAGGATAAAATCAAGGGCAACCTGAATATCGCCCTCACCGCGGCCAAAGGCCGCGGTGAGGCGCTGGATCATATCCTGCTCTACGGACCGCCCGGCCTAGGCAAGACCACCTTGGCCCATATCATCGCCGTAGAGATGGGGGTCAGTATCCGAGTAACCTCGGGACCAGCCATCGAGCGCACCGGAGACCTGGCGGCCATTTTGACCAACCTCCACCCCCAAGATATTTTATTTATCGATGAAATCCACCGTTTAAGCCGCGCCGTAGAAGAAGTGCTCTATCCAGCGATGGAAGATTTCGCCCTAGACATTATTATCGGCAAGGGCCCCGGCGCCCGGAGCCTAAGACTGAACCTACCGAACTTTACCCTGATCGGCGCCACCACCCGCTTTGCCATGCTGAGTCCACCCCTCCGCGACCGCTTTGGTGCGGTCTACCGCCTTGATTTTTACGACCGGGCAGCTATTGAATCGATACTCAAGCGCTCCGCCGGCATCCTCCAGATTGAAGCGGAGGACGGTGGGGTCGTGGAAATCGCCCGCCGAGCGCGAGGGACGCCACGCGTGGCCAATCGCCTACTCAAGCAGGTGCGGGACTACGCCCAAGTGATGGCCGATAGTATCGCCACAGAACCGGTGGCGGTAGACGCGCTGGCCAAGCTGGAAGTCGACCCCATCGGGCTGGACGAGGTGGACCATAAGGTGCTCCACACCATCATTGACAAGTTCAACGGCGGGCCGGTGGGACTGGAGACCATCGCCGCCGCCATCAGCGAGGAGTCAGACACCATTATGGACGTCTACGAGCCTTATCTCCTGCAGCTGGCCTTCCTAGAGAGGACGCCCCGCGGCCGCCTAGCCACCCGCCTAGCCTACGAGCACCTGGGTCTGACCTATGCTAAAAGAGAGAGACCCCCACAAAGGTCTCTCTGGTAGGGAGATTGTGGTGACCTCACCCTTTTTTGGCTTTTCAGGTAACCTATCCACCTGACCATCTTCCCTTATTATTAGGTAAGGGAAGACAGAGCCAATATTGTTCGCTGTGAGTCAGTCTATTAGTGCCCATCCCTACTTCCCCCCGAAATACGCCAGCGCCAGCTTAATTTTTCCCTCCAAACTCATTCCCGGTGTGGCGGGCAGGGCGGCCACCGCCTTGGCGGCTTCGACCGCCGAGTAGCCCAAGGAGGTCAGCGCCGCCAGCGCATCGGCATTCTCCTGAGTAAATTCAGGGAGCGGGGTAGTTATCCAGCCAGCGCCGATTTTCTCCTTAAGCTCTAGAACAATGCGGTTAGCTACCTTCTTACCGATACCGGGCACTGTCGTCAGAAGGTCGACGCTGTCGGTGGCAATGGTGGTCGCCAGCTGCTCCACGCTCATCGCGGAAAGCATGGCCAGCGCTAGCCTAGGGCCCAACCCGGAGACACCAATCAACGTCTGGAAAAACGCCAGCTCCTCCGCCGAACCAAAACCGTAAAGGGTAGCATTGTCCTCCCGTAGGTAAAGATGAGTATAAAGTCGTACTTCCCGACCGATGGCCCCCACCACGATCAGGGTGGAGGTGGGCATAAACACTTGGAAGCCCACGCCACCCACATTGATGACGGCCCCATCGCTACCCAGAGATTCCACTTTACCATGAAGACTGGATATCATTATCTTTCTCCTTGTCCAGCCAGCAAATTGCTCACGTGTTCTTCTCTCAGGTGGCAGATAGCCACGGCCACGGCATCGGCGGCGTCATCCGGCTGGGGAGCTTCCGCCAAGTCGAGTTGCAGCCGGACCATCTCCTGGACCTGTTCCTTACTGCTGGCCCCGTAATTGGCCACCCGCTGCTTTATCCGGGTGGGGGTATATTCGTAGGTCGGGATACCCTGACCGGTGGCCGCCAGCAGAGCTACTGCCTGGGCCCGACCTATGGCCAGCGCGGAACGGGCATTTTTGGCCACGAAAGGCTGCTCCACCGCCACAGCACCCGGGCGGTGGTATCGGACAATCTCCAGCAGCTCCCGGTACAGATAGTCCAAGCGCTCCCCTATCGGGGAGCGCGCCTCACTGACCAAGACACCGCAATCAACCAGGGACATCAGGTCGCCCTGACCCTCCACCACCCCGTAGCCCATGGTTACTGTACCCGGATCGATGCCTAAGACTTTCATTTTACTTTCAGCAAGGGAATCCCGGCTAACCGGAGACCTGCAGCTGGTACTTCTCCAAGATGGCATCGGGAAAGTCAATATTACTAGCCACATGCTGTACTTCGTCCTGGTCCTCCAGCTTATCCAGCAACTTCAGCGTCTGCAGGGCCACCTTTTCTTCCAGTTGGACGGTAGTCTTGGGCATCTTGGCCAGTTCCGCCGAGGCAATAGCTATCTTTTTCTGTTCCAGAGTGGACCTAACCTTCTCCATCTCCTCCGGCGCGGTGAAAATCTCGACATAGCCGCTCTCCACCTTAACATCATCGGCGCCAGCGTCAATCGCTTCCAGGACCAGCTCGTCAGCATCCAGGTCATCGGTCTTCACCATAATCAGTCCTTTGGCGTCAAAAATCCAAGCGACACAGCCGTTCTCTCCCAAGCTACCGCCGTGCTTGGTGAAGGCGTTTCTCACCTCCTGAATAGTCCGGTTGCGGTTATCGGTCAGGGCTTCCACCAAAATAGCCGTGCCGCCGGGCCCATATCCCTCAAGGACGAGCTCGGCCAGTGTGGTGCCTTCCAACTCACCGCTGCCCTTTCTGATGGACCTCTCAATGTTATCCAGCGGCATATTATTATCGCGGGCCTTCTGGATAGCCAATCGAAGCCGGAAATTTACCTCGGGATTACTACCACCATCGCGCACGGCGACGATGATTTCTCGGGTCAGCTTGGTAAAAAGCTGGCCCCGCCGGGCATCAGCCACGCCCTTCTGGTGCTTGATTGACGCCCACTTTGAATGACCTGACATCCCTTATTCTCCCTAGCCGCCCGTCTCAGCTTTCGCCTTTAATTCTAGCACTTAACCTGCCGATGGTCAAAGCAAAAAACGGGCTGCCGAATGATTTCGGAACACACCAGATTATCTCATGGGAATACTTTCTTCCCGGTTTATACCGTACCTTACGGCATACGCCCGTTTCAGCGACTGAAAGCACGCCAGAAACGAGGCGGAAGTAATACTCTCCGTAGACATTACCAAACCGTCTTCCCGATTGTCCGTGTAGTAGCCGTGACGCAGACCTACCTGGTTGAAGCCGTACTTATAGTAGAGTTTCTGGGCGGGAATATTGGAGACACGCACCTCAAGGGTAACAATATTGGCGTTCGACTCGGCGGCGAGCTCTATGATTGATATGAGCAGACGCTCGCCGATACCCTGGCGCCGGTGGCTGTTTCTGACGGCGATATTGGTGAGATGGGCTTCATCACCCAAGGCCCAGATACCGGCGAAACCGATAATGTACTGTGTTTCCCTCGGAGACAGTCCTCGACCGGAGAAACGGCGGTGGCGAAACAACCACCCTACCCGGGATGCCAGCTCGGAGATACCGCCTACCGGAGGGGTTTTGGCCTCGTGGTCCTTGACTGTTCTGCTTTCGTCGCCAACGACAACGTACCGGGCTAACTTATTTTGCAGCTCACGGTAATAGTTGGTCGGCGGCCACTGGGTAGAAAAGGACTCATGGTCAATCTCGTCGACCTGAGTAACGTCTTCCCGGCGCATCGGCCGCACATAATAAAGCAAGGTTTTATCTCCGCAGTGAAATCATCAACTACCGGTAATTGTAGCACATTACTTTTTATACTGGTATATTATTGGGTGAGACCGCCTATTAACACTACCGAGCATGGAACAAAGAATTAGTCGGCAGCTTTCGGCAGAGTTCATTCTGGGAAAAGAGATTTCTTAACTTGGTTCTCCTCTGTTGTGATTGACACTATGGGTATCTCCATCTATACCAGGCTCTAAGGGTGATTGAATTGGATTAAGCGTTTCACCCAAGAAGCCATTT
>NZCW01000038.1 GCA_002688435.1 Dehalococcoidales bacterium | reverse complement strand
TCCGGCATGATTTTGGTACTTTCTTCGGCACTTTCTACGGCGGCCGATTCGGCGGCGTGAAGTTCTGGCCCTTCCGTAATCTGGCTCACGGCGGTTTCGGCTGGTGCTTCCTCGGCTTCTGGTTCCTTGAGTTCGGGAAGTATTTCCCCCTTATATATCCAGACTTTTACCCCGATTCGTCCCAGGGTGGTGCGTGCCTCGGTGAAACCGTAATCGATGTCCGCGCGCAGCGTGTGCAGAGGTACTTGGCCCTGGTGCATCGTCTGTCGCCGGGCTATCTCGGCGTCGCCCAGTCTGCCGGCGCAGCTTATCCTTATTCCCTTAGCACCAGCCTGGATGGTGCGGAAAATCGCCTGTTTTATCGCCCGCCGGTAAGCAATGCGGCGTTGAATCTGTTCGGCGATTGTTTTGGCTACCAGATTGGCATCAAGCTCGGGTTGACGGATTTCCTGAATGTTTAATCGGACTTTTCGGCCGATAAGTTTTTCCATCTGGGCACTCAGTTCATTAACGCGCTGTCCTCCCCGCCCTATGATAATGCCCGGCCGAGCGGTATGGATGGTTATCGATATCTCTTTCGCCTGGCGCTCGATCTCTACCAGTGATATGGCCGCGTCCTCATACCGGGACTGGATAATCCGCCGGAGTGTCAGGTCCTCCCTTAAAGACTCGGCATAACGCGTATCGGCGTACCACTTTGCCTGCCAGTCCTGTATGATACCAAGTCTAAAACCTGTGGGATGAACTTTATGACCCAATTACTCCTCCTGGTCTGCCACGATAACGGTAATGTGACTGGAACGTTTGCGGATATGACTGGCGCGCCCTCGAGCCCGGGGGCGATACCTCTTTAAGGTTGGCGCTTCATCCGCTGAGATGCTGACAATCCTTAACTCTGAGGGTGACATCTGGTAATTATTCTCGGCATTAGCCGCCGCCGACTTCACTACCTTGGCGACCGTCCGGGCTTTGGGGGTCGGGGTGAACCTGAGGAGGCTCAAAGCCTCGTCCACGTTCTTCCCCCGTACCATATCTACTACCGGACGTACTTTACGGGCGGATAATCCGGTGTCTTTAGCGGTGGCTCTTACTTTCATTTTCTGTCCTGTCCGGTGCGGGACAACCTACCTTTTCCTTACTTGGGTCGTGCTCTCCGACCTGCCGCTGTGCCCTCGGAATGTCCGGGTTAGGGCGAATTCGCCCAGTTTATGCCCTACCATGTTTTCCGTGATAAAGACAGGTAGGTGTCTACGGCCATCGTGCACGCCGATAGTCAGTCCTACCATCTGAGGTAGGATGGTAGAAGAACGTGACCAAGTCTTTATCACCGTCTTCTGGCCGGAGCGGATAACCGCCTCCACCTTTTTCACCAGCTTGGCCTCAATGAAAGGGCCTTTCTTGATTGACCTTGACATTTCTTCCCTTTATTTACCTTTGCGGCGTTTGACAATCATTTTATCGGAATCCTTCGGCTTGCGGGTGGTATAACCCAGAGCCGGTTTCCCCCAGGGTGTTTTCGGCCCGGGCAATCCTATCGGGCTCCGGCCTTCACCACCACCGTGGGGGTGGTCACGCGGTGTCATCGCCGAGCCCCGTACCGTGGGTCGCCAGCCCATCAGCCGTTTGCGTCCGGCCTTGCCCAGCTTGATGTTCTGGTGGTCGATATTCCCTACCTGTCCGATAGTCGCTAGGCAGTCACCACGAATACGCCGCATCTCACCGGACGACAACCGCACTAGGGCATATTCCCCTTCTTTTACCATTAGCTGGGCGGAGACTCCAGCACTCCGCGCTAGTTTCCCGCCTCTGCCTTTCTCCAGCTCAATGTTATGTATCACGCTACCGCTCGGGATTAGCTTTAGAGGTAAAGCGTTCCCCGGCTTTACTTCGGCGTTACCGCCGGACATTACCGTGTTCCCGATAGTAAGCCCTACCGGGGCGAGGATATAGCGTTTTTCGCCATCGGCATAGTAAATCAGGGCGATACGTGCCGAACGGTTAGGGTCATATTCAATGCTGGCTACCCGGCCAGGGACCCCCACTTTGTCTCGCTTGAAGTCAATAGTGCGGAGACTGCGCTTCGCGCCGCCACCCCGGTGACGGACCGTTATCTTCCCTTGGTTATTGCGTCCTCCCCGCTTTCTGAGGGGAGAGAGCAGCGATTTTTCCGGCTTGCTTCTGGTTAGCTCTTCAAAAGTGGCGCCGCTCATCCCTCGTCGGCCGGGTGAGGTCGGGCGGTATGTCTTTAATGCCATTATTAGTATAATCTCCTAAATTTTTCGTAGCGATTGCTTATAAAAATACTACGTTACTTGTAATCCGCTTATTAACCTCTGCCCTATTTTTAGACCCCTTCAAAAAATTCTATCTTGTTCCCCGGCCTGAGGGTGACCACCGCCTTTTTCCAAGGGCGCGTCTGGACCAGCCGCCGGCCTACCCTCCGTGTCTTACCGGGTACTATAATCACGTTAACCGTGCTTACTTTAACCTTAAACGCCTGTTCCACCGCCTGTTTCACCTGCGGCTTGTTGGCTTCCTTGGCTATCTCAAAGGCATATTTCCCCTGAATCTGAAGGGTGGTGCTTTTCTCCGTGACCAGCGGGCGGCGCAGTACGTCATACAGGTGCATGGTCCGCCTCGGTGGCCGCGCTCTCCCCCCACAGCTGCTCCGCTTTACGCACCGCCGCCACACTCATCAATAGCATCTTATGGGAAAGGATGTCAAGTACATTGAGGAGATTGGCCGGCGTTGTCTTGACTCCTTTCAGGTTGCGGGCTGATTTTATTACGTTTACCTCTGGTTCTGGGATAACGACCAGCGTCGGGGCATCTACCCCGAGGGCGGATAAAATCTCGGCCATCATTTTCGTCTTCGGCTCTGCCAGCTCCAGTTGCTGTAAAATTTTCAATTCTTCATCTCTGGCTTTGGCGGAAAGAACGCATCTCAGGGCTAGCTGGCGCATCTTTTTCGGCATGGCCTGCCGGTAGCTCTTGGGGTGGGGACCGAAAACAATACCACCCCCTCGCCGTAGCGGTGACCGCCGGCTGCCTGCCCGGGCGAGGCCGGTGCCCTTCTGCCGGAATAATTTCCCGCCGCTACTGGTAATCTCACCTCTGGTTTTGGTGTCATGAGTTCCCTGGCGGGCATTTGCCCGCTGCCGGACTACGGCCTGGTGCACGATACCCTCATTGAAAGGCGTTGCAAAAACACGGTCGCTTATTTCGATGTGTTCCAATACTTTTCCGGTAAAGCTGTAGACCGGGACCTGCATTTTCTTATTTCTCCCTGTTTGATTTCTTTATCAGTAGCCAACCGTTTCGGCTCCCGGGTACCGCCCCTCTTATCAGTAGCAGGTTACGGTTCGGGTCGGCTTGAAGTACTTTCAGGTGGCGCGTGGTTACCCGCTGGTTTCCCATGTGTCCGGCCATGAGTGTTCCTTTGAATACTCGGCCGGGGGAAGTACCCGCCCCGATAGAGCCCGGAGCGCGATGCCGATCAGACTGGCCATGTGTTTTGGGACCACCGGCGAAGTGATGGCGTTTGACTACGCCGGCAAAGCCCTTACCTTTGGACAATCCGGTAACGTCAACCAGATCACCGGTTTGAAACAGACCGGCGTCAATCTTCTGCCCTACTTTGAGGCCTTTGGTATCAGCCTGTCTGAACTCCCGGAGGTACTGGAACCGACCCACTCCCGGGCGCGGCGCGCGCGGGGAAGACCTGGGGCGCTTGGCCTCGCCAAAACCAAGCTGAACAGCATTGTAACCGTCTCTGGCGGTGGTTTTGACCTGGGCTACCGTGCACGGTCCGGCTTCAATGGCGGTTATCGCCGCTAGCCTACCGTCGGCACCGAATATCTGCGACATGCCTAGTTTTTTGCCGATAATCTCTTGAGTCATATCTTTAGCTACTCTAGGTTTACCTTTACAGTTTGATGTCTATTTCTACCCCGGCGGGTAAGTTTAGCTTGGTCAACGAGTCTATCGTCTTGGAAGTCGTTTCAATAATGTCAATGATCCTTTTATGGGTCCGTATCTCAAATTGCTCCTGTGAGTCTTTGTCGATGAACGGTGAGCGGATAACGCTGAACTTCTGAATGTGGGTCGGTAGAGGTATCGGCCCGGCCACTATCGCCCCGGTCCTCTCCACCGCTTGGACAATCTGTTCAGCGGACTGGTCGATAATCTTGTGGTCGAAGCCCTTTAATTTGATGCGTATCTTTTGTTTGGCCATTATCTTTTGTCCACTATCTTTTCCGTAATCTGTTCGATCAGTTCCGCCGGTAGTTTCTGGTAGCGAGAGAATTCCATGGAGTGGGTGGCCCTGCCCTGGGTCAGTGATCTTAGTCTGGTGGCATAGCCGAAGGTCTCCGACAGGGGAATATGGCAATGAATGGCGAACATTTCACCTTGGGTATCGATTGTCTCGATATGTCCTCTCCGGGCATTGAGGTCACCGATGATGTCACCGAGAAACTGTTCTGGTGTGACTACTTCCAGCTTCATAATGGGCTCTAGGATAACCGGCTTGGCCTTCTCTAGGCCTTTCTTGAGGGCTATGGAGCCCGCCACCTTGAAAGCCAGCTCTGATGAGTCAACCTCGTGGTAGCTACCATCCTGAAGGGTAGCTTTAATATCGACCACGGGATAGCCGGCCAGTATACCGGTTTCCGTCCCTTCTTTAATACCGAGTTCTACGGCAGGGATATATTGCCTGGGTATGGCTCCGCTCTTAATCTTATCCTCAAACTGGAAGCCGTGACCGCGTTCTAGAGGTTCAAGACCGATGCAGACGTGGCCATATTGGCCATGCCCCCCGCTCTGTCGGATGAATCTTCCTTCGACCTGAGTCGGTACTGTAATCGTCTCCTTGTAGGCGACCTGCGGTTTGCCGGCCTTGGCCCCCACGCCAAATTCACTGGTCAACCGGTTGATGATGACTTCTAGGTGGAGTTCTCCCATCCCCGAGATAATCGTTTGTCCCGTCTCCTTGTTGTAGACTACTTTGAAAGTGGGATCTTCTTCTGTCAGCTTCTGTAGGGCGACCCCTAGTTTGTCCTGGTCGGCTCTCGTCTTGGGTTCAATGGCGACGGAGAGCACGGGCTCAGGGAAGCGGATGGATTCCAGCAGTACCGGCTGGGCAGAGTCACACAGGGTATCGCCGGTAAAGGTATTCTTGAGGCCCAAGGTGGCCACGATGCTTCCGGTGTCCACCTCGTTTACTTCCTCGCGGCGGTTGGCATGCATCAGTAATAAACGCCCGATGCGTTCCCGCTTGCCCTGAATGGTGTTATATGCCTGTCCCCCGGCCTTTACTCTGCCGGAATACACTCTAAAATAGACCAGTCGGCCGACGAAGGGGTCGGAGACAACTTTAAAAGCTAGGGCAGCGAAGGGAGCTTCATCGCTGGCGGGGAGGATGACCTCGGTTCCCAGTCGGGTGTCCACCGCCGACACCGGTGGTATATCCTGGGGCGAGGGTAAATAACTGATAATAGCATCCAGTAAAGGCTGGACGGCTTTATTTCTCAGGGCGCTGCCGCAGAGAATGGGCACTCCTTTGTTGGCTAGGGTTACCCTCCTTATGGCCTGTCTTAAATCAGTGGAGGAGACGCGGTGACCTTCCAGGTAGGCTTCCATAATCAGGTCATCACTTTCTGCCAGTTTCTCAATCAGCGCCTGGTGAAATTCGGTGAAGTTTGCCTGTTCTAACTCCGGAATTGGTATCTCTTGCGGTTCCGAATCAGGTTTACCGTCAAAGTACCACGCCTTACTCTCAACGAGGTCAATAATTCCTTGGAAAGTGTCTTCACTCCCCAAGGGAATCTGTACCGGTAGAGGTTTGGCACCCAGGCGCTGCTCAATCATGGCTAACGTCCGCCGGAAATTGGCCCCTACTCGGTCCATCTTATTGATAAAGCAGATTCGAGGGACGCGATATCGGTCAGCTTGGCGCCATACCGTCTCCGACTGGGCCTCAACTCCGGCCACGCCGTCAAAGACCACCACCCCGCCGTCCAGTACTCTGAGGCTACGCTCTACCTCGGCGGTGAAGTCTACGTGCCCCGGTGTGTCAATAATATTGATACGGTGGTCTTGCCAGTAACAGGTGGTCGCTGCTGCTGTAATGGTAATACCGCGCTCTCGCTCCTGCTCCATCCAGTCCATCGCCGCGGTGCCGGTATCCACGTCACCGATTTTATAGGTACGGCCGGTGTAATAGAGTGTCCGCTCGGTGACTGTGGTCTTGCCGGCGTCAATATGGGCAATAATACCTATATTCCGGATTTTCTCTAAAGGAAAACTTCTGGACACAGCTCTAGTCTCTATTGTTATCGGGTTTTTATGCATCATGTTGGTACTAGTCGAACAACCTCTTACCATCTATAATGGGCAAAGGCCCGGTTGGCCTCCGCCATTTTATGAGTATCCTCACGCCTTTTAATCGTGGTCCCCTGGCCTTGCCAAGCATCGGTAAGCTCCGCGGCCAGCCTCTCGGTCATGGACTTGCCTTTCCGGTCCCGGGCTGATTTCAGTAACCAGCGCATAGCCAAGAAGTGGCCTCGGTCGGGCACTACTTCCACCGGTACTTGATAAGTCGCGCCGCCGACACGACGGGGCTTGACCTCAAGTAGAGGTGTGGCATTCTTTATCGCCTGTTCTAAAGCTGTCACCGGGTCTTTGGACACCTGCTGTTCCAGTAACTGCAGGGCGTCGTAAACGATTCTCTCGGCCCTGCTTTTTTTACCACGCTTCATTATTTTATTAATCAGCTTGGCGACGATTACGCTCTGGTATCTGGCATCAGGAATTGCTTCTCTTTTGGTCGCCTGGGCTCTTCTTGGCATTTTTCACTCCTGTTATCAGGCAATTTCCGCTTTTTCCTTGGCCATCTTGCTGCCATACTTACTGCGGCCTTGGCGGCGGTTGGCGACACCGCTGGTATCTAGGGTTCCCCGTACAATGTGGTAGCGGACACCGGGTAAGTCTTTTACCCTGCCGCCTCGAATCAGGACTACTGAATGTTCCTGTAACTCGTGCCCTTCCCCGGGAATATAGGCGGTTACTTCCATCAGGTTGGTCAGCCGTACCCGGGCTATTTTGCGCAGGGCCGAATTGGGCTTTTTGGGAGTGGTGGTCCTGACCTGGGTACAGACACCCCGCTTCTGTGGCGAGCCTTTACCCTCAATCACCCGGTTTTTCAGGGCGTTGTAGGTGAAGCGCAATGCTGGCGATGTGGTCTTTTTGCTAACCTTTCGTCGCCCTTTACGTATGAGCTGGTTAATTGTTGGCACTTTTTACCTCCTGCCCCACAATTTTAGTGGATGAGCCACAGCTCATCCACTAAAGTACGGCCAATATAGTGCCAGACTGATCAGCAGATTCCAATCCGGCCACCAAAATCAAACACTAAGGGGAGAGTCTACCATAAACAAATATTAAATGTCAATAACAGCCTTCTGATCTTATTACTCAATCTTGGTTGGTGGTGAATGGTGGGTCAAGGTAGATGAGGTCAACTGATTCATTCTTGACGTAGCGATTAAGTATATCTAAATTGTCGCCATAATAGAGAGCATTGGTGTCCCTATCCACCCCTTATTTTAACTTAATTCTTAATAC
>NZCW01000037.1 GCA_002688435.1 Dehalococcoidales bacterium | reverse complement strand
TACAAGGCTTGTACCTGGACACCCCTCTTTTCTAATCCCCTAAAACCTGCTATATTCTTAACAAATGCGTTACGCCATTATCGCCGATATTCACGCCAATCTAGCGGCTTTTACCGCCGTACTGGAGGACATTGAGAAGCAGGGCGGGGTAAATGAAATATGGTGCCTGGGGGATGTCGTCGGCTACGGACCGGACCCCCACCAGTGCCTCGAGCTATTGCGCCGGAAGAACCATATCTGCATCGCCGGGAACCATGACTGGGCGGCCGTCGGCAAGATAGACACGGCTTACTTCAACCCGGATGCCGCCGCCGCCTGTCATTGGACCGCCAGACAGCTGATCCCAGAGGACATCAAATACCTGGAGAGCCTGTCCCTAATCCTAGAGAGATCCGAATTTACCCTGGCGCACGGCAGCCCGAGAGAGCCAACCTGGGAATACATCATCTCCACCAGCATCGCCAAGGTGAACTTCAACCTCTTCCAATCGCCGTACTGCATGGTCGGCCACTCTCACGTACCTCTGGTCTTTAAAGAAGAGGGGGATACCTGCTCCGCCAGCCGGTTCCTGCCGAACGTCGGGCTAGAGCTGGGTAAGAGCCGGTTGATTATCAATCCGGGTGGGGTGGGACAGCCACGCGACGGCGACCCCCGGGCCAGCTACGCTATCTATGACCGCGAAAACAAGATAGTCCGGCTTTACCGCGTTCCCTATGATATCGCCGCCACCCAGGACAAAATGATACAGCACGGACTACCGGTACACCTAGTAGTCCGCCTCGGTTACGGGCAGTAACCATCTGGTAAAAGCTCTGATACTCTTTTGTTGCCCCCACAATAAAACTTAAAAGGGGAATAGGGCCACAAAATAAAATCCCAGCTTTTCACCTTGACAAAACGACCAATACGGATTAGGATTTTTTTGAGGTCGTGCTAGATGGGGAGCCAGCGGTGTCCTGTAACCTGCAATCCGCTACAGCAGGGTTGAACTCCGGCTTAAGGCCTTTGTCTGGCAGGACTACTTGGGTTAAGCGGTGTTGAAGACCGGGTCCTGCGCGGCAGAACTCTATGAACCCCGTCAGGTCCGAAAGGAAGCAGCGGTAAATAGTCGTTTCTGGGTGCCGCAGGATTACCTGGTCGGAGCCGGTTGACTCAAGCAAGCTATCCGACGGGGTCAAGGGCCGGTGCACGACCTCATACTCCGGGACAGGGATTAAGAGCCGATAAAAACTACCGGCGGGAGCTATTTGAAAACGGAGTCACTGCTGACCCAAACCAAGCGGATACTGCGCCGCTTCGACCTGAAGTCGAGGAAAAGACTGGGACAACACTTCCTCGTCGATGAAGAGGTGTTGCAACTCATTGCCGCCTCGGCGGAGCTCGACCCCAGCGATACTATCGTCGAGATAGGCCCCGGCCTGGGTATTCTCACCGGAGAGTTAGCCCGGCGGGCGGGCTTGGTTATCGCCGTGGAGTTGGACGATAAACTGGCGGCCAGTTTAACAAAAACGCTGGCCTCTTTTAGCAACATTAACATCATCAATCAGGATATCCTACGCCTTGACCCGGCGGCTTTACTGCCCGCGCCTGGTCCCTACAAGGTGGTGGCCAACTTACCCTATTACATTACCTCGCCCGTCCTGCGCCATTTCCTAGAAGCGACGGTCAAGCCGAAGAGAATGGTTGTCATGGTACAGAAAGAGGTGGCCGAGGCTATCACCGCCGGTCCCGGACAGCGCAGTATGATCAGTCTCAGCGTACAGTTTTACGGAAAACCGAAAATAGTCAGCTACGTACCAGCCCGAGCTTTTTACCCGGCGCCCGAAGTTAACTCCGCCCTACTGCGAATAGAGGTTTACCCTCGGCCACTGATAGCGGTAACCGATGACAAGGGCTTTTTCCAGCTGGTACGGTCCGGCTTTACCGCTTCCCGTAAGCAGATCGCCAACTCTCTGGCCCAAGGCCTGGGACGGCCCAAGGTTGAGGTACTAGCCTTACTGGAGAAAGCGGGTATTGTGCCCCAAAGACGAGCGGAGACCCTAACTTTTGAGGAGTGGGCCCAGTTATGGCAGGTGTTTACCCGCAGAAAGGAGGAAAAATGAGATGCTGACGGTCCTAGCGCCGGCCAAGCTAAACCTAACCCTAGAAGTCTCAGGTAAACGTCCAGACGGCTACCACGAAATCCGCAGCGTCTTCCAGACGGTAAACCTATACGATAACCTCCGTTTCCAGCCAAGCCAAAAAGTCACTTTCCAGTCTGACATGCCGGACTGGGCTCCGCAAATGAGCCTGGTCTCCCGGGCGGTCAGCCTGCTCCAAGAGACCCTCGACAGCACCAAAGGAGCTACCATAGAAGTCAGCAAGTGTATTCCCTTGGTATCGGGGCTAGGTGGGGACAGCAGCGATGCCGCCGCTGTCCTGCGCGGGCTGAACGAACTCTGGAGACTGGGCTTATCTCAGGAGGAATTACTTACCCTAGCGACACGACTGGGCTCGGATGTGGCCTTCTTCCTCCACGGCGGCACGGCCCTAGTGACTGGTAGAGGTGAAGTGGTAACCCCCCTCCCCCCACTGCCCCAAAGGTGGGTGGTGCTGGTGGTACCAACGATACCTCGGCTGCCGGGAAAGACCGGGCAGCTCTACGCCAGCCTTAACGTCAGCCATTTCACCGACGGACAGATTACGGAGAGAGCGGTAACCGAAGTAAAGGAAAACCGAGTGCCCACCGAGCTGTTCAACGCCTTTGAAAACACGGCCTTTACCTACTTCTCCGAGCTAAAGATCTACCGCGACCATATTAAGAAACTCGGCGCCGATAACGTCCACCTAGCCGGGTCAGGACCAGCCTTATTTTCCCTGTTAAAAGACAAAGACCAGGCGGAAGCCCTGCATACCCGCTGCCGGCAGCAGAAGATGGTGACGTACTTAACGGAGACAATGAGCGGTCATCACCTCACCGGATATACGTAGGCCGATGTCTCTACGTATTTCCTCGGGCACCAGCCTATTGACTGCCCCCCCGTGGTATCCAGGTACCAGTACCTCCTCCCTTCGTATATCCAGGAATTACCGTACTCCACCGGAAAATTAATGCCGAGTCCCATATGGTCGAACTCTTCAAAGAGGAGCAGCGCTACGTCATAGCCCATCTCGGTTAAAATCGCCGCCAGCAAAATAGAAGTATCCTCGCAGTCACCCCCCCGATCAAACAGGGTCTCCATCGGATAGCGAGGATATTCGTCACGAGACGTAGTGTTGAGATCATCGGTATAGGTCAGGCTCTGGACAAATCGGAGGACAAACTCAATGGTATCAAGGTTACTCAGATCATTGACCGTCACCACCTCGTTCACTCGATCAATGATACGACCAATGAGATAATCATCACCAGGGTCAGTGGCTAGGGCACAATACCGGGCAAAGAGATGGTATATTTCATCAGTGGTCAGTGGTCCGTCATTATCCCGGTTATCGAAGGGCCTCGGACTCTCCCGATAGTCAAGATAGTCTCTCAAAGGTATGATCAGCATCCAGTTTTGCTCACCCCAGCGAGAGGTCTCAAACTGGTAGTGCAGCATCACCGCGGTATCAGTGATAGCCTCAAGCTCGTTTTCCAGTGCGCCGACCTGCGCTTGTAGTGCCGCGCTGGTATCCAGTATCCGGTCAAGCACCACTGTCTGATCCGTCAGCTCATCCTGTAATTTTCTAATTCTTTCATTGTCTGGAGTATTCAGCTCTTCCTGCAGGTTTACCATTGCCCCCTGCAAGGATGCTCGTTCACTCTGTAGATTTTCGACTTCACTCTGCAATCGAGCCATTTCCGCTACGGCGGTATCGTATTCTTCCCGGGACACTCCGCAGTCGGAAAGGACAAACACCAGCACCAGCAGGCAGAGCAGAGCAAAACAAGCTTTTCCCTTCACTATGCGTCACCTCCCGAATATTCCCCACCCAGCCACCGCCGAACCAGGTCTTTCTCATCCTGTTTTGTGATCGCCTGCCCGTCCAACTTAGCCTCAAGAAGCCGGTCCAGTATTTCTTTAAGACGTGGGCCGGGACTTACCCCCAGCTTCTTCAGGTCCTCGCCACCGAAGGTCGGTTTGGCATAGCAGAGTTCTTTCAGAAACAAATCGAGGTACCGGCAGGCTACCGGCGAGTCGCCAGCCAGAAAATTAGCCGCCACTGCCGACGTTGAATAGCCGTGAAGCAAAACATAAACACGGCTAGGGGTCAGCCCGGGATCGTCCAGTGATTTAAGCCTAGCCTTAAGGTCAATGGTATCTCGCAGCGTCCGGGCGGCCGATTTACACAATCTGAGGTAGGAAATCAACCGTTCGTTCTCTTCCCTGGTCAGGAAGTAAGCCAGTAAAGCCAGATAAAGTCCGATTAGCGACAGACCGGGCAGTCTCATCCGACGAGCCTGCTCGAATTTTTCCGCCAGCCCGCGGTCGCCTTGCAACGCCGGATGCAGTCTCGACAGCACACCCAGCTCTCTGGCGCGATTCAGGATTTTCTCCGGGTATGCCTCCTGCAGCACCAGTTCCAGTTCACAGCGTATCCGGTCGCCGCTGACAGTATCCAGACAGGCTATGTCCCGTTTCAGCCACCGCAAGGTAGTCGGTTCCAATCGAAAGCCCAGCCGCTGCTCGTAGCGCAGGCCTCGCCAGATACGAGTGGCATCATCAATAAAGCTCTTCTCATGCAGCACCCGGACGTGTTTCTGCTTGAGATCATTCTGGCCGCCATAGACATCAAAGAGTCGGCCATAGCGACCGGAGTTAAGCTCAATCGCCATAGCATTGATGGTGAAGTCACGGCGGAAGAGGTCGTCCCGGATAGCGGCGGGCCGCACCGTCGGCAGCGCCCCGGGCCAGGCATAGGTCTCGGCACGGGCGGTGGTCAGATCCACACTCCAGTGGTCCCACTGCAATTTCGCCGTACCGAAGCGGGGATGGGTGGTAATTTTTCCCGGCTTGAGGTCGGACAGCTCACGCGCCAAGTCTATGGCGTCACCTTCCAGCACTATGTCTATATCAAAATTTTCCCGCCCTAGGAGGAGGTCACGCACCACCCCACCGACCAGACACAGCTGCTGCCCTTTACCTTGAACCATACCACCAGCCAGCCGCATAAAGCCAACCAGTTCTCCAGGCAGCTGTTTTTCAATTTTCCGGGATAAATCAGTAACTCCAGACATTGTCTATAATCCAAATTATAGCACAGGTCATCAGGAAGATTATAAATAGTAACCGGAATGGTAATGGTGCCAAAACAACCTCCCCCATTGTTATTTACCCACTATCTTCGTATAATGGACTGAGCAAAGATCAGAACGATGAAAATAGTCGCAATCGTAGGTATGGCCGGCGCGGGCAAATCGGAAGTTACCCACACTTTTGAGAGGAGCGGTTTTGCCAGCATAAGGTTTGGCGACGTGACTGACGCGGAAGTGAAGAAAAGAGGTCTACCTCTGAACGAAGCAAACGAACGTCACGTCCGAGAGCTTCTCCGCCAAGAGCACGGTATGGCCGCTTACGCCCGGCTTAACCTGCCCTGGATTGATTCCGTCCGGAAGCAATCGGACGTCGTTATTGACGGGCTCTATTCTTGGGAGGAATATATCTTTCTGAAAAACCGCTACGGAGATGACTTCTATGTCGTCGCCATCTGGGCGTCACCGAAGACCAGGCAAAACCGGTTAAACCGCCGGACCAGCCGACGGCTGACCGCGGAGGAAGCGGCCAGCCGCGACCGCACCGAAATAGAGAACACCAACAAGGGTGGGCCGATTGCCATCGCCGATTTCACCATCAGCAACGAGTCTTCCGCATCAAACCTGAGGAAAGAAACAGAAAGGTTTATCGCCAGACTGAGATGAAAAACCTAACCAGGCCGGACAGCGATGAGTATTTTCTGAAAATAGCCTCGGTGGTCGCTGAGCGTGCCACTTGCCGCCGGCATCACGTCGGTGCCGTAGCGGTAAAGAATAAGCACATACTAGCCACGGGCTATAATGGCGCCCCATCCGGCAGCCGAGACTGCCTCGAGCTTGGCTGCCTCCGGGACGAACTAAAGATACCGTCGGGAACGAGGCACGAAATATGCCGAGGTATCCACGCCGAGCAGAACGTCATCATCCAAGCCAGTCTGCACGGCGTCAGCCTTGAAGGGAGCACGATTTACGCCACGCACACCTCGTGCGTGCTGTGCGCCAAAATGCTAGTCAACGCCAAGATAAGAAAGTACGTCAGTTTCGGCAGCTATAATGACAACTCCTTCGCTGATCTCTTTAGGGAAGCTGGTATCGAGGCAGTGATAAAGAAAAGGCCTTCGTCCCGAATTAACTTCCTGGATTAACGTTACCACTATTTTGTTTATTGCCCCCCCTATCCCCTTCCCTCCTAAAAGGAGAAGAGGAAGAATATTAGAAGAGGAGTTGACACCCCTCTTAGACACCCGTTTATGATGCTGGGCTAAAATTAGGCTGTTGATACAGTTCACGCAATTGATTTTCACACCTGTTTATGCTTAAATGTTCAGGTAGAAAGGGACAGATATAATCATGGAAGATTTAAAGTTACAGACAGCCCCTCGTGAGGTAGTAGGCAAAAAGACCAGCGTCCTGCGCCGCCAAGGGATTACCCCCACCCACCTCTTCGGGCATAACCTCAAGTCGCTGACACTACAGTGTGATACCGACCAGCTACAGCATTTAATCGCCCAGGCTGGAAAGACCCGGCTTATCAGCCTCAAGGTTGATACCGAGAAACAGGCGCGGAGCGTATTCGTCCGTGAAGTCCAGAGAGACGCGGTCACCCGACAACTGCTTCACGTTGACTTCTACCAGGTAAAAAAGAGCGAGAAGATAGCCGTCGACGTGCCGATTATTTTTGTCGGCGAAGCCCCAGCACTAAAGGGGAAGGGACGTATGTTAGCCCACGGCATCAACAGTATGAGCGTCACCTGCCTGCCTGAGAACGTACCGCCCCAGATAGAAGTTAACCTGAGCCCGCTAGAAGAGGTGGAGCAAGCCATCCATGTCAGGGACATTGTCCTGAACCCAGAAATTACAGTCAATACCGACCCAGAACAGTTGGTGGTTAAAGTCAGCGAGGCGCTGGTGAAGATAGAGGAAGAGGTCCCTGTTGAGGCTGATGTTGAGGAAGTAGAGGCCGAGGCGGAAGCACCAGCGGAAGGAAAAGCACCGGAACAACCCCCCACCGAATCTTAATTCCAGCCACCTTTTCCGGGTAGAGATTGTTCGTTGGCCTCACTCCTCTCTTAAATTTTAGGTGACCCCACCCTCTCTATCTCACCACTGGTAGAGAATAGTACCCTTTCAGCAGAAGCCTCTGTATACTTGAGGTGGAACCCTTTGAGCGCCACACCGGTGAACGTCTATATCCCGCAGCTCGAGGCAAGAGGGGTCAAAGTCTACTATTAGAAGTCAGATATGACCCACCGGGCAGTACCGATACTTCTGTGAAGAATAATTCAAATGATGTATTTGATTTCATTCTTAAAGACAGCTCCACATTCCTACTAGCCTCCTCTTAAGTCACAGGCTCAAATCCACCCGCTGTCACTTTTTCATCACAGTCTTCCCTTAGTCTTGTATCTTGGCTATATGGTAAATTGGTAAACGGGTGAGATAGGTCGTTCCAGTCTAGGTTTGTTAAAACCGTATGTTAGCGTGATCGTCTCACC
>NZCW01000036.1 GCA_002688435.1 Dehalococcoidales bacterium | reverse complement strand
GTCCTCATAGCTCGTTGGGTTACCGGCCACCTGCTCCTGAGACTAGAATACCGGTTGCTCTAACTTAAAGAGTGGTACAATTACTGGGGGCAGGCCAGAGGAGAACCGCTAAATTATACTCCTATTTATGCTATAACACTAACATCGCGTCGCCAAAGCTGTAGAAACGATAGCCCGAGGCGATGGCTTCCTGGTAAGCCTGACTGATGTGCTCTTTACCGGCAAAGGCGGTAACCAACATCAGCAGGGTGGACCGGGGCAGGTGAAAATTGGTAATTAGCGCATCAACCAAGCGGAACTGGTAGCCGGGCAGGATGAATAGGTTTACCCAGTCTTCGAATGGCTGGAGCTGTAGAGGACGGCTCATCCGGGTGACCTGCTCCACAATTCTAACCGTGGTAGTGCCGACACAGATTATTCTCCGCCCTTCTCTTTTGGCCTGAGATAACCGGTCGGCTGTCGTCGGGCTCATCACGCCGTACTCGCTATGGATGGGATGCTCCTGCGGGTCGTCTTCTCTCACTGGGCTGAAGGTATCAAGACCGATGTGTAGGGTAACAAAAAGGCAGCGGACTCCTTTCTGCGCTATCCGTTTAATCAGTTCGGGGGTGAAGTGCAGGCCGGCGGTAGTGGCCGCTACGCTGCCGGCGACGCGGGCATAGACCGTCTGGTAGCGTTCGGGGTGGGTTAGGGGGGCGTGGATGTACGGGGGCAGTGGAATCTGGCCCAGTTCTGCCAATCTCCTTTCCTCGGAGAACCTTACCGTCTTCAGGCCACCCCGCCCCGTCTGGATTACCTCCCCGGTAACTTCAGGCCGGTTATCCTCTACGGAATCACTGGTTAGTATAACCTTGGCGCCGGCGCGTAGCTGCCGGGCGGGTCGGCCCAGAGCTTCCCAAACATTAGTTTCAAGTCTCCGCAGCAGTAGAATCTCCACCCGGCCGCCGCCGTCGGCTTTCCGCCCGTCGAGGCGGGCCGGGATAACGCGGCTGTCGTTGAATACCAGGACATCGCCGTCCCGCAGGTAATCAATAAGCTCAAAAAACCGGCGGTGCGTAATTGTGCCGTCACCGCGGTCCAGTACCATGAGTCTTGATTGGTCTCTGGGCTCAACCGGGGTCTGGGCGATAAGCTCGGGAGGGAGAGAATAGTCAAAGTTACTGGTTTTCATGAACACTCGCTGCCTTGCCTTAATCTATGGACTACCGATAAATCATACAATAAATGCAGCCCATAGAGTTAATATCAGTAACGAGAGTATTCTTTGACTTCGCCCCCTTTAGATTCTCATTTAGTGACCCCATCTCTCTGTATCCCCCTCTTCTCGTATCAGTCTCTCCCCGTACTCCAGTAAAACTTTGCTCCGTTCCGGGGAGACTTTCTTGGATTCCAGATAGATTTTCAGACCGTATAGGGCCTCATTGACTACCGACGTAACCGCCTCTCTCGAGACAAACTCCAGATGCTCCGCGCCCAGTCTTAAACGTCGTACCTCACGCTGCACCTCGCGGGCGACGGTGAAATAATGCACCTCTTTTAAGGCGTCCCGGATGTCACCGTCCCGCAGACGGCTTTCAATCTGCGCCGGTAAGGTAATGTCCAGCCGCACGATGGCCTCCTCCACCTTCTCCTTTTGCTCCGCGATGGCGTTGAGGACGGTAGCGGTGGGGTCCAGGTCTTTCGGCTCAAGGGTGACGCCGATGGTGAGAAAGCGGCGCCCGCTTACCGGGTGGAAGTCAAAAGAGACCTGCCGCTGGCCGGTGGTCGGGCCGGATTCAATCTCCACCAAGTAGAACCCTTTCTCGGCTGCCTCGTCGTTGAAATCAAGGCGCTCCAGACTGCCGGCATAGGTTACCGGCGGACTCTCGTTTAAGACCTGGTGGCGGTGGATATGCCCTAGGGCAACGTAATCGAAAGCCGGGTTGGCTAAGTTGCCCAGCAGTAAGGCCGGCTCCTGGCCGATGGTCATCATCTTTTCCGAGCCGACGGTGGCGCCGGTGACCCAGACGTGGGCGGCCATTATGGTGGGGAGAGCAGGGTTAAGTTCGGCCAACATTTTCTTAATGGCGAAGGTCAGCGCCTGTTGCAGTCTTTCTTTAATCTGGTTAAAGTCTAGGTTTTTCGCCTCCTCCCGGCTGAGTAGGGCGCTTCGTCTCGGCCAAGGTAGGGAGACAATCTGGATAGGGCCGCTGGGAGTGGGGATTTGGTAAATATCCGGGCGGCTGGAGACATAGACGTTTTTCACCGCTAGGGTGTCAAAGATTTCGGTGGCGGTGGCCTGGCCGGTGGCGTTGGGTAGGTCATGGTTGCCCACCAGCAGAAAGACAGGAATGTTACCGGCAGAGAGGCGGCTGATGCGCTTGGCGAATTCCCGCTGCTGGGTGGGACTGGGCTCGCGAGTCTTGTAGGCGTCACCACAGAAAAGGACTAGGTCTACCTTGTTTTCTAGGGCGTAGTCCACCACTTTGTCCAGCGCGGTCAGGCAGTCCAAGAGGCGGGAGGATAGCCCGGTAGTCGGGTCAAGGCGCCCGTAGCTCTCCACGCCAAGGTGCAGGTCAGCCAGGTGAACAATTCTCATTGGGCAGCCCCATCTCCCTTTACCCACCCATTATTGTTGACATAACACGGAAAATAATTCAAAGCTAGCTAGCTACGAACTGTTTCCCAAAATTTTATAGTGTTTTGTCGTCTTTTTTCAGCCTTCTTGTTTCTTCCATATCTGCCCGCCGGGAGGAAGAACGGACAGCGGTTCGCCTTTAAGTTTGGCGGCCAGTGTCTTTTTCAGTTCGGCGATGGGTACCCTAATCTGGTTCATGCTGTCGCGCTCGCGGACGGTTACTTGGTTATCTTCCAGCGATTGGAAATCAACAGTCACACAGAAAGGTGTGCCAATCTCGTCTTGGCGCCGGTAGCGGCGGCCGATGCTCTGGGTATCGTCATACTGCACCATCCAGCACGGGCGCAGGTCAGCGTATACCTCCCGGGCGACTTTCGCCAGGTTTTCCTTTCTGCTCAGGGGCAGTACGGCCACCTTGATGGGGGCCAAGGAAGGGTGGAGGTGGAGTATGGTTCTTATCTCGTCTTTATCCGGTTCTTCATCGTAGGCGTCACACAAGAAGGCTAGGACCGAGCGGTCCACGCCGGCCGATGGTTCAATGATATAAGGGACAATGTGCTGGTTGGTCTCCTCGTCAAGGTAGGTTAGGCCCTTACCGCTGTGGCTGGCGTGCTGCTTCAGGTCAAAGTCACCGCGATTGGCCATACCTTCCAGTTCCGACCAGCCCATGGGAAACTGATACTCGATGTCATAACACTTTAACGCGTAATGCGCCAGCTCGCTACTGGTGTGTTCCCGTAATCTGAGGTTCTCCTGCCGGATACCGGACTTCTCATACCAGCGGCGGCGTTCCTCTAGCCAGTAATCAAACCACTCTCCGTCGGTCCCCGGCTTGACGAAGAACTCAATCTCCATCTGCTCAAATTCCCGACTACGGAAGATAAAGTTACCGGTAGTAATCTCGTTGCGGAAAGACTTGCCCATCTGGGCGATACCGAATGGTAGCCGCTTCCGGGTGGTGTTGAGCACGTTCTGGAAGTTAACGAAGATGCCCTGGGCGGTCTCCGGGCGCAGGTACACCACGTTGGCTTCCTCCTCAACGGGCCCCATGAAAGTCTTGAACATCAGGTGAAACATGTGAGGCTCGGTTAGCTCACCGCCGCAGGAAGGGCAGCCATTGGCCTTTAACTCGTCGGCGCGCCACCTCAGGTGACAGCTCTTGCATTCCACCAGCGGGTCGGTAAACTGCTCCAGGTGGCCGCTGGCCGACCATACTCGAGGGTGCATCAGGATGCTGGTATCCAGGCCCACTATGTCGTCGCGCTCTTGGACCACGGCATGCCACCAGGCCTGCTTGATGTTCTGCTTCAGTGCCACTCCCAGCGGTCCGTAGTCCCAGCAACTGGACAAGCCACCGTAAATTTCACTACTGGGGAAGATAAAACCACGCCGCTGGCAGAGGGAGACCATCTTTTCCATATTGACTTTACCCGACGCTGCTTCCGCCATTACTGTCGCTCCTCGACACTTCCAGTGGGGCTACCTCTAGTCCAGAGCCGACGGACGGCGAAGATAAAAGATATACCGAGAATAATCCCGCCCACCCCCATGACCACCAAGGCAAAGGCCCACAGGGACATAAGATGTATCTGGTAGGTATTGTAGCTGAAAATGTCGAATATTGCAAAGCCGAGGATAACCTGAGGCAGGGCAATCATGTTACCCATCAGCGGCAGCATTTTCTCTACTCTCTGCCCGGTAGCCGGCGGAAAGTAGGCGCTCAGCCGCGCTATGCCCCAGACGATGGCTCCGGCCAGTAGGGTAAATAAAAACTGGGGTGTCAGCAGCCAGGCAATGGTGGCACCACGGCTCAGCCACTTGTCCGGCGCGCCATTCCGAAAATGATAGGCCAGCTCACCGGGAAGCAGGTGATAGAAATAGGCCGTGATGACGAGGGATAGAAGTAAAATGGTTACCGGTAGAGCTGTGTATCTCCAGCGGAAGGTTATCGGCTGCCTTGTGGCGACTTTCCTGGCCACCTCTTTTCTTCTGGCAGCCTGCCCTCGCCGCCCGACGAACCAAGTGACCCCACCACTGACTAGACCAATGATAAGCACCACCGCTAGTATGGAGATAATCGTGTTCATCTATACGCTAATGTCTTGGTTAACAAATAAAAATTACCAGCTTTAAGTCTGGATGTCAAAAAGGGCATCTCTTGCCGGCCATGTTTCTGAAACAGCCACCACGGAAGCGACGGCATTTTCTTTGGAATGAGAGAGGCTGACGGCAATCTCTTTCAGTCCCAGCTGGCTGGCCCGGCGTTGTGCCCGGCCGTACAGTTTGACCACGGGCTTACCGCCGGGTTGGGAAAGCGTCTCAATCTCCCGCCAGCGTACGCCCCGCCTCCCTGTGCCGAGTAGCTTCATCACCGCTTCTTTGCAGGCGAAGCGAGCTGCCAGTGAAGGCGGCTTCTGGTGGTACTGCTTAATCTCGGCATCGGTATATACCCGGTGGAGAAAAGCTTCTCCCCAGCGCTCCATCGCCTTCTTAATGCGGGCTATTTCAATAATATCGATACCAGTATAATGTGTCATTAAAGCCTGTCGGTTAGCTATTTTACAGTTCCTGGAGAAGGCCTGGGCACAGGTTGCCCAGGCCGGAAGAGGATGATTTGCTGGACAGTTCGGTGGAGAGGGGGGTGATGGAGATATTGCCCTGTTCTATCGCCCAGACGTCTGTTTTTCTGTCCTTGGTCTTACTCAGTTGCTGGCGTACCAGCCAGTAGTACCTGCTTTTACCATTCTCGCTCTCTTCTACTGTATTAATATGGCTCTCACGGGCTAATCGGGTAACCTGCACCATCCCGATTTCGTCCAGCGGCCGGTTGGGGACGTTCACGTTGAGGAAAATGTCCTTCGGTAGAGAATCGGAGGCGATTTTTTTCACCAGCCTGGCGGTCAGCTTGGCGGCGGTGTCCAGGTGAAGGCCGTTACCACGAGCCGTTGAGATGGCCAGAGCCGGAAAGCCGTGTAGGTAACCCTGCAAAGCGGCGCCGACCGTTCCGGAGATATGTACGTCGTCGCCTAGGTTTAGGCCTTGGTTGATGCCGGAAATGACCAGGTCTACTCGGTTTTTGACCAGCTTACCCAAAGCCAGGATAACACTGTCCGAAGGTGTGCCTTCTACGGCGTAGGTTGCCACTTCCGGAGCTATCGGCTTCATCTCTCGTATTCGTAAAGGCCGCCATAAGGTAACCGCTGTGCCTACCGCGCTCTGTTCTCTGTCCGGAGCGACGACCGTCACCTGACTGATGTTCCTCAGCTCGTTGACTAAGGTCCACAGGCCTTCGGTAAAGACGCCGTCGTCATTGGTTACCAGTATTCTCATCGGAAGTCATCTCAGCTTATCACAGCCGTAACGATGGTGGCAAACGGAAAAGAGATAGACCCGGTCGGCCGCCAGATATGCTCACCGATGCCAGCTTGCCGAATAAACCTACTTGTGTTACCATTTCAGGTAATAGCAGTCCCCATAAAGCAGTCTATGGCACGAAAAGAGATAGAGAACGAGATAACCTTGACCATGAATGGCTCCCCGGTGAGCGGGCGTGCCGGGATGACCATTCTAGAGGTGGCCAGAGAAAACGGCATAGATATCCCCACTCTTTGCCATGTCTCGAGGTTACCCCCATCGGGGGTCTGCCGACTCTGTGTCGTCGAGGTGGCAGGTTCCCGGACACTGGTCGGTGCCTGCCATACCCCGATCACCGAGGGTATGATGGTCGCTACTCATTCTCCCAAAATCTTGGCGGCGCGCAAGATACTGGTGGAGCTTTTAATGGCCAGTCACCCCGATTCCTGCCTGATCTGTGACAAGGCGAACATCTGCGAGCTACGTAATATCGCCGCCGATCTGGAAATAGGGTTGCCCCGTTTCCGGGCTAGGAAACACTATTACCCCCTGGAATATGAGAACCCCAATATCATCCGTGATATGTCAAAATGCATATTGTGCCGGCGGTGTGTGGTCGCCTGCCAAGACCTGAAAGGTGAGCGGCTGTTCAGCGTGGCCTACCGCGGTTTTGAGAGTAAGGTCGTGTCCGGATGCGACCAGCCAGTAGATAAAGAGGCCTGCCAGGACTGCGATGAGTGCATTACCTTATGCCCGTCGGGGGCGTTGCGCCGACCGAGAAGGCCAGGCGAAGAGAGGGCCAAAAAGGCGCTATTCATCAAGGGCTGATTGCCCGATAGCGGTTAATTAGTGAGATGAGCCAGCAAGCAATTTCTAACCGGCATGGGGAACAGGACCTGATTGGGCGGTTGAAGGAAGCGCAGGCTAAATTCGGTCACGTGTCGGAAGAGGTTATGGCGGAACTGGCCCGGTCTCTGGATATCCCGATAAACGACGTCTACGGAGTGGCTAGTTTCTACTCGTTTCTCTCTACCCAGCCGCTAGGCCGGAACATCATCAGGATTTGCCAGAGTCTGCCCTGCTACCTCAAGTACGGCCAGACCATAATGGAAAGCGTGGCACAGGAAATCGGGATTATACCCGGTGAGACTACTGCTGATGGTAAGTTCTCATTCCAGCTGACCAACTGCATCGGCCTCTGCGACCGGGCACCGGCGATGATGATTAATTACGACTCCCACGTTGACCTGACCCCGAAGAAAATAGCGCAAATTTTAGGGACCTATAAGTAAAGAGATAATCAGGTGCCACAGGAAAATATCGTTCTAAAAAATTGCGGGGTGATTGACCCCCGGCAAATTGCTACCTTTCTGGAGAGAGACGGCTTTCAAGCTCTGGAGAAAGTCCGGCGTGAGATGACCCCGGAAGCAGTCACCGACGAAATAAAAGCCTCGGGACTGCGTGGACGAGGTGGGGCCGGCTTTCCCTGCGGCCTTAAATGGGAGGGGACCAGAAAGGCGCCGGGCGGTGAGAAATACGTCATCTGTAATGCAGACGAAGGGGAGGTGGGTACCTTCAAGGACCGGTATATCCTAGAAAGAGACCCCTTCACTCTTATCGAGGGAATGGCCATTGCCGGCTACACCCTCGGGGCCAAGACGGGCTTTATCTACCTGCGCGCTGAATACCACCACCTCTTTGATTTGCTGGAAAACGCTATCCGCCAGATCGAAGAGTTCGGTTTTTTGGCTAATTTCACCATCGAAATCCGGGAGGGCGCCGGCGCCTACATCTGCGGCGAGGAGTCCGCCCTGATGGACGCCATGGAGGGTAAGCGGGGTGAAGCCCGCTACCGGCCGCCCTTCCCCACCACGGCCGGCCTCTGGGGTAAGCCGACCATTATCAACAATGTGGAAACCCTGATGAATATACCTCGGATTATCCGGAACGGCGCTGGCTGGTTTAATCAAATGGGCACCGAGCGGAGTAAGGGCACCAAGGTCTTTTCGGTGAGTGGTGATGTTCCGAAACCCGGTGTCTACGAACTGGTGCTGGGGAGCTCGCTGCGGGAGTTAGTGGAAGGACTGGCCCTGGCTAAAAACACCAAAATGATACAGATAGGCGGCGCTACCGGGAGAATCGTGCCCTATGAGCAAATAGATACCCCTCTCACCTTTGAAAGCGTCCTTGGTGCCGGCGCCGTCATTGTCTTTGACCAGAGTCGGGATGTTATCGATATTGTCCACCGGACGATGGAGTTTCTGGCAGAGGAGTCCTGCGGTAAGTGTACTCCCTGCCGCCAGGGAACCGAGGTAATGGTGGAAACACTAGCCCGGTTTCACCGTGGTGAGGGGTTAAAGAAGGACCTCAAAGACTTGGCTGACCTTTCCGAAGTGATGACGCTTACTTCACTGTGCGGCCTGGGGCAGGCGGCGTCCAATGCGGTAACCGATAGCCTGCAGCATTTTAAAGATGCCTACGAGAGCCGGGTCGCCGGGAACTGAGGGAGATGCAATTATGAAAACAATTACGGAACAGAAGCCTCTGGAGGAAATCACGCAATATCTGGAAAAGTGTAAAAAGGTGTACCTGATTGGCTGCGGCACCTGTGCCACCCTGTGCCATACCGGCGGTAAGTCTGAAGTCTTGGAGGTGAAAGCCAACCTTGAGGCGAACGGCAAACAGGTTGTCGGATGGATGGTAATTCCTACCGCCTGCGATGAGCTCACTAAGTACGCGCTGGAGGAAGAAGCCAAAACTATTGCGGCGGCGGACTGTATTCTGGCGATGACCTGTGCCATAGGGGTACAGATGATAAGTCTCCACCTCAAGGAGCCCAAGCTGGTCTATCCGGCGTTGAACACCCTGTTTCTGGGTATGGAGGAGAGCCCGGGACACTTTACCGAGGTCTGCCTGCAGTGCGGCAACTGTGTCCTAGGACGGACGGCGGCTATATGTCCCTTGGTCCGGTGTTCCAAGAGCCTACTGAACGGGCCCTGTGGCGGCTCGGCGGAAGGTAAATGTGAGGTATCACCGGACATCCCCTGCGCCTGGCAGCTGATTTACGACCGCTTGGCGGCGATGGGGCGATTGGATGAACTGGAGGAAATCGAGCCGATAAAAGACTGGAGCGTCAGTGTTTCTGGTGGGCCTCGGAAGAGTGATGTTGAGGCGGAATGCGCCGACACGCCATAGGAGGTAATAGCGATGAAAGCAGGGACCAATTTAGAGAAAGTTCTGGAGAGCGGGAAGTTTACCGTCACCGCTGAAGCCGGCCCACCCAAAGGTACCAGTGTGGCCTCAGTACAGAAGAAAGGCGAGCTTCTCCGCCATTGCTGTGACGCCGTAAATGTCACCGATAACCAGACGGCCATTGTGCGGATGTCCAGCCTCACTGGTTGCCTGATCCTAAAGCAGCAGGGCATCGACCCGGTCATGCAGATGGTTGTCCGGGATAGAAACCGGCTGGCGATTCAAAGCGACTTGCTGGGCGCGGTGGCCCTAGGTGTTGGTAATGTCCTCTGTCTCTCTGGTGACCACCAGAAGTTTGGTAACCATCCCGGCGCCAAAGGCGTCTTTGATATTGACTCCATTCAGCTGATTCAAACTTTAAAAATGATGCGGGACGAGAAAAAATTCCTTTCCGGCGAAGATATCAACGGGGAAGTCCCCTTGTTCATCGGCGCGGCGGCCAATCCTTTCGCTGACCCATCTGAATTCCGGGTAAGCCGGCTGGCTAAGAAAGTCAAAGCCGGCGCCGACTTTATTCAAACTCAGGCCGTCTATGACGTGGATCGGTTCCGCCAATGGACGGAGGCGGTGGTAGAGCGGGATCTGGATAAACAGACGCACATCTTGGCAGGGGTGATACCGATAAAGTCAGCCGGTATGGCCCGCTATATGAGAGACTCCGTCCCGGGAGTAATTATCCCCGATGAAATAGTCACCCGAATGGAGCAGGCAACGGAAGCCAAGGAAGAGGGGGTAAAAATCATTCTGGAGGTTATCGAGCAGCTGAAAGAAATCCCTGGCGTCCACGGGATTCACATTATGGCGGTGAGCTGGGAGGACATCATCCCGGAGGTGGTCAGGAAGGCCGTGCTTATGCCTAGGCCTGTCCTCTGATTAAAAGGAAAATCGGCAAAAATAAATAGACGATCTTCGGGATATTGACAGCTACGTAAACAGGATTATAATCTGGGTTATCCAGAGTAAAAGAAAAGGAGAGATAGGATGGGTACATTATTCACAGGTACTATGATTATCGGTCTCTTGCTACTCATTACCGGCGTCACCGGAATCTTCCTCACCTTCATTAACTTCGCAACGGGCAACCCTTACTGGATTCAAGGTAACCTCACTTATGGAACCTTTACGGCCGTAGGACTGGTGATTATTGTTCTTCTTGCCATTATGGGACCAGAGTTTGAATAATACTAACCGGCTGTTGGCTAGAAGATAAACTATCATGCCTTTGTGGCATCCTTTATGAGGGCAGGTCACAGAGGCCTGTTTATCAGGTCAATACTACCGAGGTACCCCATGGCTGATTCAATTATCATTATTGGAGCCGGGCTAGCCGGTCTATCCACTGGTTGTTACGCCCAGATGAATGGCTACCAGAGCCACATCTTTGAGCATCACGATAGACCAAGTGGCGTAGAGCTGCCGTGTGGAAACGCAAAGGCTACCTCATCGACGGTGGAATTCACTGGCTTATGGGCTACAAACCTAGTCAGGCAGTTTATGAAATATACCGCCAGTTAGGGGCCTTACCCATGTCGTGTCCATATTACGGCGACTTAAACGTATTTCAGAAGACAGCCCAAAAATAATTGAGTAAGTACAGGATTAGGAATAAGAGGTAGATAATCCCCTATTTACTACTCAGGCATACTCACGCACAAAATCGTCCGGGTTGAGTTTTACGCTCCGGTAGGTGTTCAGTTTGGCTGCTATGTCCGGGTAACCCAGTGAGATACCGATGATGAGCTTCTTCGCCTTCGGCATACCCAGAAATTCCCGAACGGCGTCTGGGTAGTTGCTTAACGAGGCCTGCAGGCAGCTCCCTAAGCCGAAAGCGTGCGCCGCCAGGATAACGTTTTGGGCAAATAGCCCCATGTCAAATATTGACCAGGTGGTAAGAGCGCCATCCGTGAAAAGAAACAGGGCACACGGCGCATCGTAAAACTCAAAATTCATTAGCCGTAGTTTCTCTCTCCCCTCAGCGTCATCCCGAACCACGCCGAGGGCGGCTAACCGCCGGGCGCCGTGCTCTCCGGTGCGCTTCTCCATCTTCGGCGGCCAGGCTTGGGGCATGGGAATATCCGGATTGGTCACTGCATTTTGCGCGGCCAGGTCATATAGAATTTTACTGAGCTCATCTTTCTTCCGGCCACTGACCACGGCTACTTCCCAAGGTTGGGTGTTGGTGTATGACGGGCTGTTGCTGACGGCTTGAAAAATCTTTTTAACGGTTTCCTCGGGGATGGGGGTGGACTTAAAGCCGCGAAAGCTCCGCCGGGTGGTAATACCCTCCAGTAATTCCATTGATGTCACCTCCGATATGTCTTACTGGATAATTTAATCTGCTGGCCGGACTTTGTCAACCATACGGAAAGGAAGGTTCCAATAAGTTGTGGTTGATTAAGGGAGGTAAGTAAAATAGTAACCAGCACAAAAAGCAACGTGAAGGATAAAATAAAAATGTAACTGCCAACCACGACTTATTGGAACCGATTCTGTAGGCACGTCCCAGTACGGATTGAGGGGTCTTGCGCATTACAGTTCTTGTTCTTCCGTCTAGGTTTGGCGTCATTACAGGGCAGCATTTTGCTCCTCCTATTCTATTTCATGATCCCAGGCAAGAAGAGTGATAGCTGCGGAACGGCTATCAGCAGAGCTACATGAAATATGTCAGCTATTAAGAAGGGAACTATGCCTCGGAATATAGTTCCTATGGGAACATCTTTAACTACCCCTGCTATAATAAACACATTGAGACCATACGGCGGAGTAATCAGCCCCATTTCGAGTACTCTAATGATTATTATGCCAAACCATATCGGGCTCCAGCCGAGCTGCAACATCACGGGCAAAAGAACGGGCACTGTAAGTAAAATTATTGCAAGGCCGTCCAGAAAACAACCAAGGATTAGATACATAAGGATGATACCCGCTATGATAATATATCTGTTTACGTCCAACCCAGCTAGAAAATAAGCTACACCATCGGGTACCCTGCTTATGGTCATGAAGTAACCGAAAACCATGGCACCAAATATGATAATGTGGGGTGTCCAAGAAGGGCGCTAGCTCCTCTTTCTTTATTTCTCCCTCTCCTTCTGAAAAGGAGGGAGACTAAGGGGGTGAGATAGATGGTAGATAAACCAGAAGACAACAGAAACAAAAAGAGGCTATAATGGAAGGTCAGAAAATAGAGCTCTGAGTCTGGAAAGGAGAATGGAGGATGGCCGGGAGTAAAAGGATTGGGCTGATAACCGGGGGTGGGGACTGCCCGGGACTTAACGCCGCTATCCGGGCGGTGACTAAGAGTGCTCTTCGGGTCGGTTATGAGGTTATCGGTTTTAGAGACGGGTGGAAGGGTTTTATTGAAGGTGACACTGAGATATTAGATGGTGTTAAGACCTCGGAAATCATTGATCGCGGTGGTACTATTTTGGGCACGTCACGCTTTAGTCCTCTGCACCTAGAAGACGGTACCCGATGGACCCTGCAGCAATTTAAAGAATGGGGACTGGCGGCGCTGGTGGTGCTAGGTGGTGAAGGTACGCTAAGCATCGCTGGTAAATTGGCCCGGGAAGGACTGTTGGTGGTGGGCATACCCAAGACCATTGACAACGACGTCGTGGGTACGGACTATACTATCGGTTTTCAGACGGCTGTCCAGATTGCCACCGATGCCTTGGACCGGCTGCGCTCTACAGCGGAAAGCCACCACCGGGTAATGCTCCTGGAGGTGATGGGGCGGACGGTGGGGTGGATTGCCACCTACGCCGGAATGGCCGCTGGTGCCGATGCCATCCTGATACCGGAGATACCGCTGGACGAAGCAAAAATGGCAGAACTCTGTCGGATGGTGAAAGGAAGAAGCAAAGAGGGTAAGCGTTTCAGTATCATCGTCGTGGCGGAGGGCGTAGGGCTGGCTGAAGAAACAGAAGTCTCAGGGTGGGTGGGTGAAGTGATCAGCAAAATCATCGAGGAAAAAACGGGGTTGGAGGCCAAGTTTTCCTCTCTGGACTATATCCAGAGGGGTGGAACGCCGGTAGCTTATGACCGGAACCTGGCGACCGCTTTCGGCGTTAAAGCCGTCGAACTTGTCCGGGAAGATAAATATGGACAGATGACGGCGATTAAGGGGAACCGGATTACCAGCACCTCTCTGGAAAAAGTGGTCGATAAAGTGAAAAAAGTTAACCTGAAGGTCTATAAAATAGCCGAAACGTTTTTCGGTTAGCTTGAGATTGGTCTGAGTTCCTCGCTCATCATCGAAAATAAATACCTCGTTGATATCAGTCTGTAAGGCCCGGGATACCCGGTAAGCCAGTTTCAATGAGGGATTGCATTCTCCCTGCTCTAGAAAGATGACCGTTTCTCGCTGGATGCCTACCATCTCGGCTAGCTTCTCTTGCGTCAGGTTCCGCTGGACACGGTATTCCTTGCTTATTACGGCCTTACGGGCTGATTAACCCCTTGATAAAAATCACCAGGTTACCGGCGATGCTAATAATAAATGCCAGAGGATATAGTATCACCGCGACGAAGAAAAATCGGCTCGTCCCTGATACCGACCTGGCCCATATCGATAGGGATATCAAGCGACTGTACGGCCACCTGGCGGCGGAGAGGAAAACTTGTGTGGAGCACCTGAAAGCGAGTTACTCGTTCCTCTTCTCACTGGTGGTGAGCACTAACCCGTTCCTGAACCGTCCTTCGCCGGCAGTGATTGGTTAAAACATATCATATCTCTCGGAATTGTTATCCTCTCCAAGACCGCTTGCCGGCTGGTGAATATGGTGACTGTTTGTGATATAATCTCTGGGAAGTAAGAGGTATTTTATGCCAAGGTGCCCTAATTGTGGCCAGAAAACAAGGAGAACCGAGGACTGGGCCTGCCAATGGTGCGGCTATCCCCTGTTATCGTCGGCTTATAAAAAGATACCGAAGACATATAAACAAATTCAGGACGAGAAATCACCGGAATCGGTAGTGCCGATAAGGAAAGAAGAGCTGGAACCGGTAGCGGAACTGACACTGGATCTGGAGACCGAGCCTGAGCCTGAGCCGGCACCGGAAATCGAATCAGTGCCGGAAACCGAGCTTGGGCCGGTGTCTAAACTGGCCTCAAAACTGTCGGAACTGGCTTCAGAACTCAAGCCTGAGTCTGAGCCAGCACCGGAGCCTGAGACGGCACCGGAACCAGGGCCTGAGCCTGAGCCAGCACCGGAGCTCAAACCCGAGCCGACCTCTGGTCTAATAGAAGCCACGGTGGAGCAATTAAGCGCTGCCTATGATGCGGATAAGGCGGCCGCGGATGCTAAACTTATCGGTAAGACCCTTAAAGTGACAGGAGTGATGGATAAGGTATTCGTCAAGGACTATCTTAATATATACTATGTCCTGCTCGCCGGTACCGGAAAGAGCGACGCCCGGAAGATCCGGTGCACGTTTGACAGTAAGCGCGGGGCTCAGCTGAGACAGGTAACCGAAGGAGGAGCGGCCACCGTGCAAGGCGAGTACGCTGGCTATGAAAGAAACATTATTCTGAAGAGCTGTGTTCTGGTTCGCTGAGAGTAAGGCCGCTTTTCACGCTTTATTTCCCCAGGTTAAAGGTAACGGCCGACTGATTGGGCAATCTGTCTCAGTTCGGCCATCAACCGGGCGAAGTCGGAGAAGGTGAGGGCCTGGAGGCCATCTACCAGAGCTTCTTTCGGGTTGGGGTGGACTTCAATGAGTAGCCCATCGGCACCGGCCGCTACCGCCGCCCGAGCTATCGCCGGCACCAGTGAGTAATGACCGGCGGCGTGGCTCGGGTCAACTATCACTGGTAGGTGACTGAATCTTTTGATTACCGGTATTGCGGAGATATCCAGCGAAAAGCGGATGCTGTCCTCGAATGTCCTGATGCCCCGCTCGCCGAGAATGACCCGGGTATTGCCCTCAGCCAGCAGGTAATCGGCGGCGGTAAGCCACTCGGTAATGGTGCACGAAAATCCGCGTTTCAGGAGGACCGGGAGCTTGCTCCGGCCAATGTTGGTCAACAGGGTGAAGTTTTGCATATTGCGGGAACCGACTTGGAGGATATCGGCATATCTGGCGATCAGTTTGACATCGTGAGGGTCAACTACCTCGGTGATGACCGGTATTCCCAGGTTCTCCCGGGCTTGGGCCAGTAGTCTCAGCCCGGCTTCTTCCAGGCCCTGAAAACTGAAAGGGGAAGTGCGTGGTTTAAAAGCGCCGCCTCGTAGGACGCTGGCTCCGGACTCTTTTACCGCCTTGGCCACCTTCATCAGCTGCTCTTCATTCTCTATGGTACAGGGTCCGGCCATGACCACGACGCGCTTGCCCCCAATCTCAACGCCGCCGGCGGACACTAGGCTGTTCTCAGCCTTGAACTCCCGGGAAGCGAGCTTGTAGGGCTTCATAATCCGGGTGACGCTTTCCACCCCAGGGAGTACGGCGAAGGTATCGGTGGACACCTGTCCGGTATGGCCGCCTAGGATAGCCACCACTACTTTGTCCGTACCCAGGTTTAGCTGGACTTGGAATCCCAGTGACTTGGCTTTCTGTACGACGTCGTCTACCTTCTTAACATCGGCGCCGGTTACCATTTCTACTATCATACCGTTTTATCTTCACTCCTTTATCGGTCGGGAGTTATAACTACGCTCGGTAATGATAATACCGATAGGGCGCTCGGTCGTCAAGTTTATGACTAGGTTACTAGTGACAAGGTCCAGCTATATTACTTCTTAAGTATGGGGTTTTGGTAAAGGTATAATTAAGGAATATGAATAAGACACTTCGGAATAGTCACGATTACCCAAGGAGACGGCGATAATGTTATATACTCATATTCTTATTCTGGCGTGGCAGACATGACTTTTCCGGCTAATGGTTATACTGAAGGTATATGGACTACTGCTGACCTTCCTATGGTAGCCGCTAAAGATATGGCCGGCTACACTATCCACCGGCCCTACGAGATTAAACTGGTTATTGATGTGGGTAACTAGTAGCTTATTAATTACCCACGGCTTATAGTATCTCTTTAATATCTTACCGGCACTCCGCATACCCATCCTTACCTTTTGTGGACAGACTAAATTGCAAAAGCTATAATCTCAGATAGCGATGAGTCCGCAACCTGAACCCCAGATTCTCTTCACCGGGCGGGAAGTAGAAAATGCCGTCAGCCGACTGGCGGTGGAAATCAGCCGGGAATATCATGACAAAAACCCTCTATTATTGGGTATTCTCAAAGGCTCCTTCGTGTTCCTGGCCGACCTTATCCGGCGGCTTGATTTCTCACTAATTGAGTAAGGCGACATTAATAAGGAAGCCAATATGCGTTTTGACCGACAGACGCCAATCTTTGAGAACCGGTATGATGCTGGGCGGCAGCTTGCCGCTGGACTGAGCGAATATAAAGGTAAATCGGCCTTCGTGCTGGCCATTCCCAATGGCGGCGTACTGGTGGCATTGGAAGTGGCGCTGACCCTGGAAGCGGAACTTAACTTTGTTATTTCCCGTAAAATCCCGTTACCGCTCAGTCCGGAAGGCGGCTTCGGCGCGGTTACCGATGATGGCACCACGATTCTCAGCGAGGAGGCTGTAAAGCGGGCCAGTTTAACCCCCCACCAGATAAACTACCAAGTCAGCCAGGTAAGGACCAACATTCGCCAGCGGAGTCTGCTCTACCGCAAGAACCAGCCGCCCCCGGCGATAGGTGGCAAAACGGTTATTATCGTTGATGACGGTCTGGCTTCCGGCTACACCATGATGGCCGCGGTGGAGTCCATACGAAACGGCCGTCCCGGTAGCGTAACCGTAGCCGTGCCGGTGGCCTCGGCCGGGGCGCTGGCGAAAGTGGAGAAGATTGCGGATAAAGTGATAACCTGTACCGCCGGGTTCACCCCAGAGTTCTACGTGTCTGATTTCTACCGGTACTGGCATGAGCCCGGCGACGACGAAGTAATCCAGTGCCTGAAGGAATGGCGGATGCGACGCCGTCCGGACCTTGAGTCACTGGGGAAAAAGGAATAAGGACGGTTTTTCAGTAAGTAAGGTGCAGTGCCGCCGCGGCCTTTTAGGAGTGGCAAAGCTGGTTATAGGTCTCAACCGCCTTATTGGTCGGCTCTATCATTAGCTTGATGCTCCGCGCAGTTATCTCTTGCCGTACCTCAGGCGGTATTTTCATCGCGCCTATGGTTCCGGTGCCGATTATCAGCACCTCGAGGGTCTTAACGGATACCCTCGAGTGATATCCTTAAGGCTCAGCTCGTGGCCTTTATGCCGCCACCAGCTGCCCTGAATCCGGTCCGGGAACACGATTACATCCGAGGAGTAATTCCGACCGTTGACTACTATCTTACCGAAGCGGTAAGAGTTAATCATGTTCACCTTTAGACTCCGGCCATACCGCCGTCTACCCTCAGCACCTGCGCCGTGATATATCTCGCCTCTTCTGAAGCTAGGAAAGCCACCGCCTCGGCCACGTCGCGGGCGGTGCCCAGGAAACCGAGCGGGATGCGCTTCATCAGCTCCTGCCTCTGCTCTTCCGCTAACTGCTGTGTCATCCGGGTATCAATAAAGCCGGGGGCAATGGCGTTCACCGTGATGCCACGGGAGCCTACTTCCCGGGCAATGGTCTTGGTAAAGCCGATAATACCCGCCTTGGCCGAGGAATAGTTGGCCTGCCCGGGATTACCTACGATGCCGACCACGCTGGAAATACTGATAATCCGACCCCAGCGCTGTTTCATCATTGGCCGCAGCACCGCCCGGGTGCACAGGAAAACACTCTTCAAGTTGACGTTCAGCACTTTGTCCCAGTCTTCGTCCGACATTCTCATCAAGAGTTGGTCACGGGCAATACCGGCGTTATTCACTAGGATGTCAACGCGGCCGTAATTGGCCACCACTGCATCCACCAGTGCGGCGACGTCTGCCACCAAGCTCACATCCGCCGGGACGGCTAGGCTTGGCCGCTTCATCTCCCTGATTTCCTCGGCCACTGGCTCGGCACTGGTGGTGGCGGTCACCACCACTGTCGCTCCCACCTCCGCCAGTTTCAGGGCAATCTCCCGCCCGATACCACGGGCGCTGCCGGTGACTATGGCTACTTTATGGGAAAGGTCCATGGCTGCCTCCCATTATTTTTTTATTCACCATTTTCACTGGGCCAGGCAAGGTCACTGAGCCTCACTATGTATACTCCTGACCGCCTCGGCATCACCGATGTTTAGCGTCCTGACCTTTTTATTTATGCGCCGGATAAGGCCGGTCAGTACTTTGCCGGGCCCTATCTCGATGAAAGTAGACACGCCCTGAGTTATCATGTATTCAATGGAGCGCTGCCACTGGACACAGTTGCAGAGCTGGCTGAGGAGTTCCGCCTTTACTGATTCCGTAGTGGTCAGCGGCCGGGCCGTGGTATTGGCGATGGCGGGTATCACCGGTTCCTGAAAAGGGAGGGAGGCGAGAATCCTGGTCATACCGTCATACGCCGGCTGCATCAGCGGCGTATGGAAAGCGCCGCTCACCGGCAGTGGGATGACACGGGGAACCCCTTTGTTCCGGGCCAGGTTCATGGCCTGAGTTACCTTCTCCCGGTCGCCACTGATGACCAGCTGTCCTGGGCAATTAACGTTGGCGAGGCAGGTATCGGTCTGGCGGCATACTTCGTCCAGTAAGTCCTCATCGGCACCGATTATCGCCACCATGCTGCCAGGGTATATTTTCCCGGCTTCATGCATTAACCGGCCCCTCTCCCGGGCGAGATAAACTGCCGTGTCAAAATCAAACACCCCGGCTACTGCCAAGGCGGTATATTCCCCCAGACTGTGACCGGCGACTAAGACAGGCGGCGGTAAACCGGGATTGACCTCACGGGCGGATTGTAAGCAGGTATAGCTGACGGTTAATATGGCGGGCTGGGCATTGATAGTCTGGCGCAGCTCGTCCTCTGGCCCCTCAAAGCAAAGCCGGGACAGAGGGAAACCCAGAACCTCGTCCGCCCGGTCAAAGATAGTCCTGGCCGAGGCAAACTCAGTATAGAGGTCACGTCCCATGCCGGCCCACTGCGAACCCTGTCCGGGAAAGACATAGGCTGTCTTGGTTAGTGCCGACATAGCTAACCTCCGCTGCCGAAATTATTGAGCACGGCAGTCAGCTTCCTTCTAGGTTACAGACCGAATGAAAGTGTCTTTAATCCAGCTACTCTCTCGTGGACTATTACTAGGGCTTCTTTTCGGAGCCCTCAAGTTCGATGACTTCCCGGCCGGCATAGGTTCCGCAGGTAAGGCAGACGTGATGAGGTAGCTTGGGGCTGTGGCACTGAGGGCATTCGTTCAGGCGAGGAGGGCTCAGGCTCAGGTGACTGCGTCTTTTATCTCGGCGCGCTTTCGCTGTCTTTCGTTTTGGTAAAGCTCCCATAATGTATTCGTTCCTTTACGCTTGTTTCTCGCTAAGGTAATTTGCTTAATTCAGACCAGCGGGGGTCAGCGGCCCGCGGCAGGTAGCCGCAGGGTCCCCGGTTAAGATTGTGCCCGCAGCTCGGGTACAGCCCGGTACAATCTTCCCGGCAGAGCGGCTTCATCGGGATAGCCAGCAGCGAATACTGGCGTATCGCCTCGGTCAAATCAATAACGTGATGCTCGTCAATGATAAAAGAGCCGAGTTCCTCGGATGATGATAATGGGACCCCGCTGGTGATATCTATCGTCGGTAGATACTCCTCCTCGACTTTTAACGTTACCGGATAATAAAACGAGCGTAAACACCGGCTGCAGTTGAGCCTGACCTCGGTGTGCAGCTTCCCTTTCATCAGGATGCCCCGGTGGGTGTGCAGCAGACTGACTTTGCCTTGAATCCCGAGGTCGCTACTGTCCCCGGTAATATCAATCAGCTCATCTGCCTGATAATCACGAGCCGAACCGATGGATTCTTTCAGTAACTGGGATACGTTTATCTGCATGGCTTTCCCTTTCCCTCCCGCCCGACTAATCCATTATACGTCAGCCTGCCGGCTGACTGCAAGCTTGAGGGAGAGTTGTTTTACTAACCCCGACCCTCTTCCCTTTATTCCTCTTTGATAATTAGCTGGTGATATCCCTAAAATTATCTTAGTAGTATATTAGTAGACCACTAGAATACTATAGTAAATCTTATTTGAGGGAGGTTTCATATGGCGTAAGATAAGCGATAGTAGGTCTGCTCCGTTCTCCTTATCTTCCGGCTGGCTTCTGCGATGGTGGCTCCCTGGTTTAAGAGGATTTCAGCTTCGCGCAGCTTGTTCAAGACTTGGTCACAACCACCGAAATTTATTCCCATTCAGTATCCGGGTGTGATTTGTGGTCACTGTATGACAATAAAAGCATTGGGGCATTAAGACACAGCGAGAAATGAAGGTTTGCATCTACAGCCGAGTCAGTACAGGTCAGCAAGACACCACCAATCAATCAGTGGTTCTTTCTGAGTGGGCAAAACAACGTGGCTTTGAGATTGTTAAAGTCTACGAAGAGGAAGAATCAGCTTGGAAGTCCGGTCACCAAAGGGAATTAGCCATCCTTATAGCTGATGCCAGGAGGAGGAGGTTTCAGTACGTTCTAGTATGGGCGTTGGATCGCCTGAGTCGTGAAGGTGCTTTGGCGATATTAAGCCTGGTCCAGAAGTTATCTGCCTGTGGGGTGAAAGTGCTTTCTTACCAAGAGAGCTGGACCGAAGCACCTGGGGAACTGGCAGAGTTACTTTATGCCTTAACCGGTTGGGTAGCCAAGATGGAAAGTCAGCGAAGGAGCGAAAGGACCAAGGCTGGATTGGCCCGGGTTAAGGCACAAGGTAAGCGTCTGGGCAGGCCAAGCAAACGCAAAGAAACATGTTATACTTGTAGAGCAAGGAGGAAAAGCTATGATTTACTTAGTTACTGGTGGTACAGGGCTGATAGGTTTGTATACTGTCCGCGAGATAGCTCGGGAAGGTGGTCAAGCAGTGATATATTCACGGCATCCACGTGTGAGTTACTTGGAACGACTTCTAAGTGAAGAAGAAAGAGCCAGAGTCAAGATTATCGTGGGTGACGTAACTGACTTTCGTTTCCTTGCTCATACTGTCAAGGAAAATAACGTGGATATAATTATCCATTTAGCCGCTGTTCTAGGTGAAGCTATAGCAGCCAATCCTTTCGCTGCCATCAAGATTAACGCCTTGGGGACGATTAACCTCTTTGAAACCGCAAGGCTTCTGGAAGTGAAAAAGACAGTTTGGGCTAGTTCTATTGCTGTCTTTGGCTTGCCAGAGAGGTACCCTGAGGAATACATCCCTAATGATGCTCCTCATTATCCGCCGAGGTTGTACGGGATGTGTAAGTCTTTTAATGAGAGGGTGGCGGATTTCTATTTCGACCAATATAGTGTGGATAGTACAGCACTAAGGTATGTTTGGACCTACGGTGTGGAGATACAGGAGGGGGGAGTCTCTGGTAGCCTGATTCGGCAACTTATGCTTAACCCCGCAGTAGGGAAGGCCAGTAAAGTCCCTTATGGTGATGCAACCATTGGTTGGATTTATGCAGAGGATGCTGCAAAGCTTGCTATGCTGGCTAGTAAAGTAACTAGGAAAAAGACAGGTGCATTTACCGTACCAGGTGAACTTCGTTCCGTGAAGGAGGTAGCTAACTACGTTAGAGACCTTCTTCCAGATTCTGATATTACTCTTCTTCCGGGTGGTTGGTCAGAAGCCGAAAAGTTTGAAACCTCGCCCATTAGAGAGGGACTTGGGTATCACTCCAAGTGGACGGTAAAGCAAGGTGTCAGAAGAACAATTAATCTGGAGCGAAGCTACCATTGCTTACCACCGGTTTAGTGTCTGATGTTAACCGCCCAAAGCGGCCTTTGGTCTTTATAGCATTAAATTAATTCAAGGAGGAAGCATGAAAATTTGGTGGCAGAGTGCGATGGATTTGTACATAAATCCGGCATGGAAAGACTATACAGAGAACCTTAAGACTTTGTTGGGAGAAATAGTTAGAAGTGATACTAAAATTACGGTTCATGGAACAGAGGCCTTTAGCCCTCTTATTGAGAAATCACGCTATGTTGAACTCCTGATTCAACCTCAGATTGTAAAAGCGGCAATCCGTGCCCAAGATGAAGGCTATGATGCTTTTTGTCTGGGATGCACCACGGATGCTGGGTACCATGAAACACGGGAAGCGGTGGATATCATTGTCTGTTATCTTTCTGAGGTATCTATGCATCTTGCTAGTATACTGGGTCACAGGTTTGCGTTACTCCATTACAGCAACTTACTCTCGCAGCCGATAGCTGATTTAGCCCAACGCTATGGTCTCAAGGATAACTTCGTCCCCAGTCGTTC
>NZCW01000035.1 GCA_002688435.1 Dehalococcoidales bacterium | reverse complement strand
GATGAGTTTGATAAATGGCTTCTTGGGTGAAACGCTTAATCCAATTCAATCACCCTTAGAGCCTGGTATAGATGGAGATACCCATAGTGTCAATCACAATAGAGGAGAACCGGTGGTGCCTTTCCATTGACGTCTATAAATTTTTGCAAATCTTCTTTATATCCAAATTTCTTTCCACTAAGTGCACATCTAAAATTTTGGTATTTAATTAATTTAAATAAATTGTTCATGGGTTAATCCACGAAGATTTTGTTTTGTTATATCGTAACCATCAATGATTGTAATTTCCCTTTTTACTACTGTAAATGGTGGAACAATTTCTTTAACACTACTCGACTGTGGCGGACTTTGATGTTAAAGAGCTGGAGCCAATCGCCGCCACGTCCATCGCCCTGAGGATGGCATCGCCACCCCACCAGTTGACCATGCACCAGGGCCTACTGGCTTCCCTTTTTCCCCGGCCATAAACGGTTCGGCTCCTGTCAGCTTATCCCAGGGAGATACGGCCAAACAGCGGTAACCAGTGATATAGTAGTCAGTCCGTGGTGTCGATGATAAGGCTCAGGCTTCAATCCTGAAGACCGGGCTGGTGCCTTCGCCGGCGGAGTACCTGTCCCCGGGAAATACCCTGCCCTCCGCCATTCTGACCTTCTGGCCGATTAACTCCATAGATGCCGTCGTTGGGTCGGTGCCGGCTAGGTTACCCATTATCCAGGCACCTTCCTCAAGCTCTACCAGCAAAATAATATAAGGGAGTTCGTCCTCGCGTCCTTCCGAGGCCACGTTGCAGGTGGTAAAAGTCTGAATTTTACCTTTGCCCATGAGCTTAATGACTTCCATATCCAAGCTGGCGCATTTACGGCAGGCCATCTTTGGCGGCACGGTAATCGTGCCGCACTCCCGGCATTTCAGACCCAGTAGTTCATTTCTTTTCAGTGCCTCGTTATAGTCTTTAAAAGCAAGCTTATATTCCATTCTCCGCCTCTGTAGAACCTAAGTAAATGGCAATGCTACCAGCCGCACCGCAGAACCATGTTTACCAGTGTGCCGCCGTCTCCGCCCAGGGTATCGGTCATGCCGATTTTGGCGCCGTCTACCTGTCGTTCTGGCTCCACCTCGCCCCGCAGCTGTTTGGTTATCTCGTACACCTGCCCGGCGCCGGTGGCGCCGATGGGATGCCCCTTGGACTTCAGCCCGCCCGAGGGATTAATGGCCACCTTGCCGCCAATAGCGGCCTCGCCTTTCATCCAGGCCTCACCCGACTTGCCATACTCGAAAAAGCCGAGGCCTTCCGCAGCAATCAGGCTGGCGATGCTGAAGCAGTCATGAAGCTCGCAAACATCTATATCCTTGGGTTTTACCCCAGCCATATTATAGGCCTGCTGGGACGATATTTCCCGTGCCTGGAGCCGCGGCAGGTAGTCCTGCTGGTTGGCCAGAGGACCCGAGGAAGCCTGGCCCACACCGGTAATGTAAACTGGCCGGTTGGTGAGTTTCTTGGCGGCTCTTTCCGAAGCCAGAATGAGGGCGGCCGCGCCGTCGGAAAACGGGCAGCAGTCATGCAGCTGGAGTGGTGTGCTTACCATAAATGATTTCAGTATTGCCTCCACATCTACTTCCTTACGCAGGTGTGCTTTTGGGTTGAACATGCCGTAGTGGTAGGACTGTACCGATACGGTGGCCATTTGCTCTTTGAGCTTGTCTATCGGTATGCCGTACCGGGCGGCGTAAAGATGGGCGAGCATGGCAAAGAGGGCCGGGAAGGTAATCCCCGACGGGAATTCGTAGCGGCTGTCGCTGGACATGGCGAAGGTGCGGGTGGCCAGGGCCGTGCCCATGGCCGCCGCCCTTTCCACGCCTCCCGCCAAGACAATGTCGTAAAAGCCCGAAGCTACCCACATAAAGGCATCCCTCACCGCCATACTGGCCGAAGCACAAGCCCCCTCGTATCGGTTGGCTGGGATATTACGGCAGCCGATATTTTCGGCGGCGAAAACTTGCACCATCCCCTGTCCCTCCGAGAAATCTCCCAGCACATTGCCCAAGAAAAGGGCCTGGACATCTTTTGGCTTCAGGTTTGACTCGGTGATTGCCTCCATAGCAGCCTCGGCAAACAGCTCCACACTCGTCTTTTCCTGAGCGGCGCTGAATTTGGTCTCCCCGACGCCGACAACAGCTACTTTTCTCATGTTATCCCTCCCGTAAGATTGTAGCCTCACTATAAAATTACTATAATTAGGCTATAGCCGTCAATTTTTAATCTATCGCTTCGGCTATCAGCTCGGCGATATCCATAGCCTTAAGTGATGTCTCCATTTCCTTTGACTTTATCCCGTCCTCAAACATCTGCTGGCAGTAGGGACAGGCGGTGGCTACCACACTGGCGTTAAGCGCCATTACCTGCTCGGTGCGTATTTCATTAATCCGCTGTCCTTGCTTTTGCTCTTCTAGCCATAGGTGCCCGCCGCCGGCACCGCAGCAGAAACTTCTCTCTCGGTTCTGGGCCATCTCCACGAGATTTGTACCCGGCATGCGATGCAAAATTTGCCGCGGCAAATCATAGGTATAGTTGTACCGGCCTAGGTAACAAGGGTCATGATAGGTTATTATTCCGTGGCTACTTTTGATAGCGCTCAATTTGCCTTCTCTCATCAGGTCGGCGATGACCTTGGTATGGTGGACCACCTCGAAATCGCCGCCAAACGGTGGGTATTCATGTTTCAGGGTGTTGTAGCAGTGCGGGCAGCCGGTAACTATCTTTTTGATACCGTAATGCTTAAGCAGCGTAATGTTTCCCTGCGCCTGGAGCTGGAAAAGGTACTCGTTACCCAGCCGGCGGGCTGGGTCGCCGCAGCAGGTCTCTTCCATACCTAGGATGCCAAAGTTAACTCCGGCCAGTTTTAATATCCGGGCAATCGCCTGGGCCACCCGCGTACTTCTCTCCTCTAGGGCCTCGGTGCAGCCCACCCAGAACAGGACGTCAATATCGCGGTCGTCAGCTAAAGTCTTGACCTTAAGTCCTTCCGCCCAGCCGGTTCGACTCAGGGTAGTGCCCCGCCACGGGTGCCCCCTGGCCTCAATACTCTTCAGCGCGCTTTCCACGGTGTCCGGGATGGAGGCCTGTTCCAGTACCAGGTTTCGCCTCATCTCTACAATCTTGGCCATCGGCTCGATATATACTGGGCACACCTCTTGGCAGGCGTAACAGGTGGTACAGTTCCATATCTCGTCCCCCGACACCACCTCGCCAATTAGAGTCCGCCCGTCCTCCCTGAGATTAGTCGCTCCGGTTTTACCCTGAAGTAAGGCTGGACCGCGCTCCAGCAAACTACCTTTCAGGTCTTGGATTACTTTTTTAGGACTTAAGGGCTTGCCACTGAGATAGGCGGGACAGCTGTCTTGGCACCGTCCACAGCGGGTGCAAGCGTCTAGGTCTAGGAGGTGTTTCCAGCTAAAATCCTCAATTTTGGCGGCGCCAAAGGTCTCTGTCGCCTCAATGTCTATGGGCGTCAGCGCGCCTCTCGGTTCCAGGTTTCGGAAGAAAACATTAAGCGTGGAGACGATGATATGCCACAGTCGGTTCCAAGAGAGGGAAATGTAAATAATCGCTCCTAGAGAGATGAGCGCGTGCAGCCACCAGGTAACATGGTGCCAGAACAGCAGGACAGACTGGCTTAAACCGCTAAAGACCAGGGCCAAGACATAGCCGCCGGGCGACCATGGTGCCCAGTCCGGGTTGGTCTTTAGCTCGGTGGCTGCGATTCGTAACCCCTCAACTAGAAAACCACTGGCCACCACGACTAGGATGAAGAGCAGGGCAATTAAATCCTCCGCTTTGTTGTCCAACCGCTCCGGTCTTTGCAAGTAGCGCCGCATTAGGGCCAGGACTACCCCCAGTAATACCAACAGGCCGAAAACATCAACCACCAGGGAGTAACCCAGATAGAAACTGCCATGCAGAAAGTGAAAGAAATAGTGGCTGATAAAGTCCAGAAACGACGCTAGGAGCAAGACGATGCAACCGGTAAAAATGAGGAAGTGGATTAGGCCGGGATAAAACTCCTGAGGGCGGAGGTCTTTCAACGAAAGGCGCTGGTGTCCTAGGCCGTCGGCAACGCCGAAGAACTTACGGTGCAGTGAGAGGTCAACAGCGCCGACCAAAAATAACCGTACTCTTTTCCCTAATTGGTTAAGTCTGTTGTCTGGTCTGCCCAGCCGCCATAATCGGTAACGGCGGTAGAACGCGTAAATAAAGACGCCGGTGGCCACCGCCGCCAGCGCATAAACAGCTTCACCTCCCGCGACATTCCAGAATATTTCTCGGGCGGGGTCCATATTATTCTCCTAGGTACCAGTTTCATGGTAATGCGTCTCATCTTATCATGTTCACCACCAACCAGCAAGCAAGATAAAGGAAGGTTTTATTTGTGTTTGGTGACCTCACCCCCTTTAGGTATTGGTTAGGAAATCCTCCCCCTTTATCCTCCTCCCTTTGATAGAGGGAAGTGCAGAACTTATGTAAAGCAGCTCGTGATACTCTATGCGTGAAGAAAGGTGATGACGGGAATTAAAAAGCACCTTTGCAGTGAAGCCACAAGCCAGGTGCAATTAGACTTAGTCCGTTGATATGCCCAAAGTGCCGTTTGTTGTTAGTAGCTAACTGGCATGCCCACACAATATTCTCTTATGTTATGTTATATTATCCTATTAAATAAAGAAGATAGGTTTAAGAAACAATCTCGTAAACTAGGGTGGTAGAGCGTCTAGCGCAAACGGGTAACGGCGACGAAAATACCCAGAGCCAAGGCTGCCAGGTCGAGAACTATGTTAAACAGGCCGAAGAAGGGATGTCCCCAGGGTAGAAAAATACTTACTAGGAAACTGGTGGCCACCCCGCTAGCCGCTACGGTAGCTAAACCTTTGCCGCGCTTGCGGTTGACGGAAAGGCTGACTACCTCGCTAATGGCGTAACCAGCGGCGGGGCCGAGCAGCAAATTAAAGAAAACGAAGGGTAACAGACTTCCCACCACTCCCCAGGCAATCCCACAGGCAATCGCCATCCCCAGCGCGGTGGTAGCGGCCCTCAGGTAATACGTGGTGGAAACACGGTAAGTGGGTAGTTTATACAACCGGGCACACTCCGGACACTTGGCGCCCACTAGGGTCTGTACTAGACATTTGGGACATATTGGTTTCCCACACTTACCGCACCTCAGATTGGTCTCTACCTGAGGGTGTGTAGCACACTTTACCATACCGTTATCCTTTCTTTCGTCCCGCAGGCTCTGGATCGCCGGTTTTCGGGGGGGAGCGGTACATCCAGGCTTTTCGGTCGCCTATATCACGGTCAAAGAGCAGGCGGTAAAGCAGCAATCGTCTCTTATTTGTTGGGGTCGTCTCCTCTGGCTTCGGAGCCGTCAGCCGCTTGGTGACGATTATCAGGAAGATGGCCAGAAAGCCTATGGTCACGGAAAGTGGCTCATAAAACAGGCTGACCAAAGGCGTGACCGCTGTACCGAGAAGTATCGGTAGTGCTGAGCTGTGTAGAAGAACAACGCCGGTGACCAGAACAGTGAGAAAGGCTACCGCTACCCATGGTGTCAGGTCGTTTATTACGGGGAGGATGAGGATTACGCCTATCGCAGTGGCGACTCCACGGCCGCCGCTGAAGCGGAGGAAGACCGACCAGTTATGCCCGATGACGACGGCTAACCCCACGGCTATCTGCTGGGCAATGTCCAGCCCGGCGGCCTGAGCGGCCCAGACCATCAACAGTCCCTTGCTGAAATCAAAAGCGCCCACCGGTAAGCCGAACCGCCAGGAGGTCATCCGCCACAGATTGCCGCCGCCTACCTGCCCGGTGCCGTATTGCCTCAGGTCTATGTCGCGGGCTAATCTGGCTACTACGTATGCGGCGGGTACCGAACCCAGAAAGTAGGCCCCCAATATTAAAGTCAACCAGATAGTCATACACTCCCCAAGAAAAGTATTTTGCCGATATTATAAATTGGCCAGCTTTAATTTCCGCTGCCCGGCTAGAGCGGTGAGCCGCGTCACCGATGACGCGGGTACGTCAATGCCGCCCATCATTATCTCGCTGCTATTATCCAGGCCGTGGTAGTCCGTGCCGCCGGTGACAATAAGGTTTAGCCTTTTCGCTAGGCTGACTAGGCTGTTTATTTCTCCATTGGTATAGCCGTTGTAATAGGCTTCAATGCCCACCAGGCCAGTCTTCTTCAGTTCGGTAATCGTCACCTCCGGATCCGGAACCGTAAACGGGTGCGCCATTACCGGTAGGCCGTTGGTCTGCAGTACCAGAGTCACCGCCTCTGCCGGGGTTATCTTTTCTCGCGTGACATAGGCCGGGCCGTCGCGGGCGATATATTTATCGAAGGCTTCCTTTATGGAGGTAATATAACCCTTCTCCAGCATCGCCAAGGCGATGTGGGGACGCCCCACCGAACCGCCGCCGGCGATTTCCTGTACCCGCGGCCAGGTAATGTGGATGCCTAGGCTGGCCAGTTTGGCAATCATCCCCTGCGCCCGTCCCTCACGGGAATTACGGAATCCGGCTAGGGCGACCTTCAGTTTTTGGCTGGTGCAGTCGATAAAGTAACCCAGGATATGGACTTCACCATGGTCAACATCGGTGCTCACTTCCACGCAAGGAAGAACTTTCAGTCGGGGGAAATTTTTAGCCGCCTCTAAGGCCGGGGTAATCCCGTCCACAGAATCATGGTCGGCCAGCGCAATCACGGCTAAGCCAAGCGCCGCGGCTCGGCGGACGATTTCCTCCGGACGGTAGCACCCGTCGGAAACTGTGGAGTGAATATGCAGGTCAATCTGGCTCAAGGCTCCTCCATTGACCGGTAGATACGCTCGATATTTATCGCCCGGCCGCTGTCTTTCGCTATCTCCACCATGACGGCGTTGAGTTCCGGTTTGCCTTCTCCCACGGGTAGGCGGTAAGGTAGTCCGGTCAGAAAGCGCTGAATTACCGCCTCGGCGTTGTCGCCGATAATTGAGTCCGTCGGTCCGGTCATACCGATGTCGGTAACGTAGGCGGTGCCGCCGGGCAGCAATCGGGTGTCAACGGTGCCGATATGGGTATGCGTGCCTAGTACCGCGCTGACCCGGCTGTCCAGATAGCGTCCCATGGCCACCTTCTCCGAGGTGGCTTCCGCATGAAAGTCGACAATGATAGCCGGCGGCTTTGTTTTCAGCTCCGCCAGTAGTTTATCCATCGCCTGGAATGGGCAGTCTATTTCTCGCATAAAGGTCCGGCCCATCAAATTGACCACCACCGTCTGGCCGCTGATCAGGTAACCTTTGCCGGGCACCCCGGGAGGGTAATTTAAAGGGCGCAAGATGGGCATGTTGCCATCCAGGTGGGGAACAATCTCTTTCTGCGCCCAGATATGGTTACCCGAGGTGATGGCGTCAACCCCAGCTCCCAGTAGCTCCCGGGCAATGGATGAAGTTAGGCCGAAACCGCCGGCGGCATTCTCCGCGTTGGCGATAACTAGGTCTAATCCGTTTTGCCGGCGTAGGCCAGGCAGAAATTTATGTACTGCCTGCCGGCCCGGCCTGCCGACGATATCCCCGATAACCAAAACTAGCATTCGCGCTCCTTACTTAGATGGTTGAACCCCATCCCCCTTTTGGTTTTATTAGGGAAGCCATCCCCCGTATCCTCCTCCCTTATCAAGGGAGGAGGATACAGTTGTGCCAGAGGGACGGTGTCCTTCTAAAACTCCCCGTACAACTTAGGGACTTCGCTTCTCTCGGACTCTCCATTGTTCCTTGAGGCTGGAGGATAGCCATCATATCTCTTTTACTTGGCGTAGTCTACGGCCCTGGTCTCCCGGAGCACGGTGACCTTGATTTGTCCCGGGTACTCCAGTCCTTCTTCAATCTTCTTGACGATGTCCCGAGCCATTCTCATTGCGGCCAGGTCATCAATCTCTTCCGGTTTCACTAGGATGCGAATTTCGCGGCCGGCTTGGATGGCGTAAGACTTCTCCACTCCCTTGAAGTCGTCGGCAATGCCTTCTAGTGCTTTCATCCGCTTCAGGTAGCCGTCCAGCGACTCGCGCCGCGCTCCCGGTCGGGCACTGCTGATGGCATCCGCCGCGGAGATGATAAAGCCCCACAGGCCAGTGCTCTCGGTCTCGAAGTGGTGCTCGGCGATACCTTGCACCACCTCGGGTGATTTATCCCACTGTTTTACCAGGTCAGCCCCGATAGCCGCGTGCGTGCCCTCTACTTCCCGGTCAACGGCTTTGCCAATGTCATGGAGTAGGCCGGCCCTTTTGGCGATGGTAACGTCAGTTTCCAGGTCGGAAGCAAGCATACCGGCTAGGTAAGCCGTTTCAGTACTATGCGACAGGGTATTTTGTCCGTAGCTGGTGCGATACTTCAGGCGGCCGAGCAGTTTAATTAGTTCCGGGCGCAGGCCATGCACTCCGGCTTGGTAGGCCGCCTGTTCGCCGGTACTGACGATAGTCGCGTCCACTTCTGCCTTGGCTTTGGCGACTACTTCTTCAATACGGGCGGGATGGATACGGCCGTCAAGGACCAGCTTGGTCAGCGCCACACGGGCCACCTCTCGCCGCACCGGGTCGAAACTGGATAGGGTTACCGCTTCCGGGGTATCGTCAACAATCAAGTCAACGCCGGTGGCCTGTTCTAGAGTCCTGATGTTACGGCCTTCCCGCCCGATAAGTCGGCCCTTCATCTCATCGCTGGGAATGGGCACCACGGCCACCGTAGCCTCCGCTACGATTTCAGAGGCGCTGCGCTGGATTGCCTGTGATAAAATACCACGGGCTTTCTCATCGGCTTCCTCTTTCAACCTGATTTCCCACTCGTGCAGACGCCGCGAAGTTTCCTGTTGCATCTCAACTTCCATGGCCTCTATCAGTTGGTCTTTGGCCTCGTCACTGGATATTCCTGAAATCAGCTCTAGCTGTTGTAGTTGCCGGCTCTTGAGTTCCACTAATTGGTTCTGGGTGGACTCTATTCCCTTTTCTTTACCGGCCAGGCTACGATCGCGTTGCTCCACGGCTTCTAGCTTGCGGTCGAGGCTTTCGCTCTTTTGTGACAGGCGGTTCTCCTGCCGCTGCGCTTCAGAGCGCCGTTCGCGGTATTCCCAATCCGCAGAGTTCTTGATTTTCCTTGATTCTTCCTGGGCCTCGTTCAGTACCCCTTTGGCTTCATCTTTGGCTACGTCCATCATTCTGGCCGCTTTCCTCTCGGCGACGCGTATTTGCCGGTTGAACATAAGTCGCCGGGAGAGAAACATGGCCATGCCACCGAGTAATGCCCCAAAAATAATGCCGACGAAGAAAAATGCTAATTGTGCTAAGATTCCCATCTTTCATTCCCCCTTTTACCTTTGTTTATTTTTTATTTGTCGGGACTGTCAGGATGGTTCCGCGTCCTCACGTCATCGAGTCAATATAATGTTGAATCCTCCCCCTGGCGGTTCTCCCGTTCCTGCCACAGACGGGCTACCGTACTGTTTATCACCTCGTAGTTGAAGCCCCGCCGTCGGAGATATTCCCCCAACCGGCGACGAAAGCTCTGGTAGTCGGACGGCGGCCAGTGGCGAATTTTACTCAACGCTGAGCGATAAGCATTGTCAGTATCATCATCTTCGGTAATTACCTGGTTAATAATGCCGCTGTCGACTCCCTTTTGCCTGAGCTCTAGTCTGGTCAGCTGCTGACTGCGTGGATTGAACGTCTCTCGGTTGTCTTTCCAGAACCGGGCGAAGGCGATGTCATCCACTAGGCCCTGCTCTTTCAGCCTGGTGATTACTTCCGCAACGCATTCGTTGCCACCGCCGTGCCGCCGGAGCTTTTCTCTTATCTCGGATTCACTCCGGGGTCGGTAACTGAGGTAGCGGAGGGCACTATCAAAGCAGCGCTGGAAGCGGTCCGACTTCTCCAGCGTTTCAATGTAGTCATCAGGCAGCTCCTGCCCAATCCGCAGGTCTTCTTTTACGGTTAATTCCGCCCCTAGGCTGTAAGCGAACCTGCCGTCCAGAAATATATTCATTCGCTTTCCCCTGCCCCTCCCGCGGCGGAGGGCAGTAATCCTTTTCATTTACTGACCTGACCTCCTAAAAACAGTAAGGCCAAAGCTAACGCCTCAGCCTTACTTACTCTTTTGCCGGTTAATCGGTGGTTATTAAAGGTATAAAAAGCCCTTAAGCATTGGGTACTGGAGAATGAGTGGTTGCGGCTGAAGCTCTTACTTTCTGTTCAATTTCCTGGGCTAACTCGGGGTTCTGCACCAGATATTGCTTGGCGCTCTCCCGGCCTTGTCCTAGGCGAACCTCATCGTAGGAGAGAAAGGCACCGGCTTTTTTTATCAGCTCTAGCTCCACACCCAGGTCGATGAGATTACCCTCCCGGCTGATACCATGGTCAAACATGATGTCGAACTCAGCCGTCCGGAACGGAGGCGCGACCTTATTTTTGACTACCCTGGCCTTTACGCGGCTGCCAATGGCCTCGTTTCCCTGCTTGATGGTCTCAGCACGTCTCAGGTCTAATCTGACCGAGCTGTAGAACTTTAAGGCCCGGCCTCCCGGTGTTACCTCGGGGTTGCCGAAGATAATGCCCACTTTCTCTCTGAGCTGGTTGATGAATATGGCCGCGGTCCCGGACCGGCTGATGGCGGCCGCCAGCTTTCTCAGTGCCTGCGACATCAAGCGAGCCTGTAGGCCAACGTGGGCGTCTCCCATTTCTCCCTCAATTTCCGCCCGGGGAACCAACGCGGCCACACTGTCAACCACAATTACATCAATCGCCCCACTCCTGACCAGGGCTTCCGTGATTTCCAAGGCCTGTTCCCCCGTGTCAGGTTGAGAAATGAGTAATTCATCAACGTTAACACCGCAATTCGCCGCATAAGATGGGTCTAAAGCATGCTCCACATCGATATAGGCCACCGTGCCCCCCAGCTTCTGGGCTTCAGCAATGATATGCTGGCCCAGGGTGGTCTTCCCCGATGATTCTGGACCGAATATTTCTGTGATCCGCCCCCTGGGAATACCGCCTATCCCCAAGGCCAGGTCTAGAGACAGCGCGCCACTGGGGATAGCTCCCGGTACTTCGGACACCGGTGACTCGCCCAGCTTCATTATGGAGCCTTTGCCAAACCGTTTCTCAATCTGGCCGATAGCTAGTTCCAGAGCTTTCTCTCTCTCGGTGATCATTTTAGTCGCCTTAGTGGCATCATAACACAGAGGTTCTATTAAAGCAAGAAAAATATTCTCCAAAAAGAAACAGACTATAACTTGGCTATCAAGGGTAGCGCGCGCTCAATGGCATATTCATAATAACATCCTACCTTTTAGCCACTAAACCAGCCTGTCTGCTGATTGCCCGGTGTTCATACCGACCTCCGTTATGGTAGTAGACTAAGGGTAGTATATACTACCTGTCGGTGAGTATGGTCCAAAAGTCAGGTGCTTATTAGGTGTCCCCAGTTTGACTTGCCTTTTCAAAATGATTAGACTGGGTACAGGAGAAAGAAATGCCGATTTACGAGTATATTTGCTTTGACTGCGGCTCGAAGTTTGAGCTGTTACGCTCGCTCAGTGAAGCTGATAAAGAGGCTTCTTGCTCTCAATGTTATGGTCAGGTAGAGCGAGTCGTCTCCGTCTGCGTCTCCTTCTCTAAAGACGGGAGCGGGGAAAGTGTCCCCGTTGCTGGTACGGGCAGTTCCTGCGGTAGCTGTGGCGCTACTAGTTGCAGCACCTGCGGTGTCTAAGGGGAAGTAGAAAAAGCATGACCGTATCCACCCGGGCCGGCATCGCTAATCTCCCTCTCCATTACGGAGAAGCATCGCCTTGGTTGTTCCGCCGCATGGTAAAGCTGGCCCGTGAAATTACCATTGCCGTCGTCATTGACTTTGGCTTGGAAGAGATACTGCGGCGGCTGTCACACCCTTACTGGTTCCAAGCTTTTGGCTATATACTGGGTTTTGACCGCCTGGTTTGGATGAGGTTAAAGTAGTTGGCCGGCAGAAATCATTATCCCGGTGCCAGAAGCTCCAACCCTCGGACCACATCGCTAAGGTCGTCAAACGGTGTGTAGTTGACGTTTTTCTTTCGGCAGTAGGCCAGCAGGTCGTCCCGGGCGAAAATATGGTGGGCTCGGCTCGCCGGAATACAGTCGGAATTACCGTCCCCCATATAGACCACGCGGTAGCCCCGGTCTAGAAACAGCTCGGTGTAGGCTTTCTTGAAACCGTCCTGTAGCTGGCGGCCGTCCGGCCCGATGTACCGGGTAACGAGTCCCTCAGGGTGGAACTCGGTCTGCGCGGCGAAGATGTCAATATTCTTGATGCCGAGGTCTTTTAAGATGGCTTCGATATAGAAGTCCAGGCCGTTGCTGACAACGACAAACTCAAAGCCATGGTTAGCGCAGTAGTCCAGCAGCTCGTGAAACCCGCTGCGGACTTTTACCCCGCTCTGAAATACGAAGTCGAGTAGGGTCCGCTCATCGGCTTGGACCATGCCGAAAGTCCGGTCACTGAAAACGCCGACGGGTATCCTGCCCTCACGGTACTCCTCCAGAATCTGTCGCCAGCCACCATCGGTAAAGGCATCCAGTAGCATGAAACTCACGTCCTCTTCGGCGATGGTGCTGTCGAAATCACTCTGCACGATGGTCTTTGTTTGATTGGAAGTCATAGTTACCGGTGACCTCTGTCCCTATTTTCAATATACAGGATACCGGTGGGACGGTCAAACGCACCTGCTTATTCTGGTGACTTCACCCCCGTATGATTTATACTATTGTAAGATGAAGAGGTATTATGGAACCAAGTTCTACTGCTTGTGGTGCCGCTTTTCTATGTGCCGCGGAAAATTTATTGCCACAAGATAAACGGCTTTTGGAGATCCCTGTTCTGCGAATATTTTACCACCTATATATAAGCTTTCGTGATTTTAATGCGCCCTCCTAATTTTTTTATGCTGGTAGTCCCGCTCGCCCGATGCCCGACTACTCCTCCCTTGCCTTCTGCTGTATTTTGTGGAGCTTGGTGATGGTTTCCAGTGGGATCATGGCGTTGAGATCCAGCTTTGTCAGCTTGGAACTCTCTCCCCGGTGGTGCTAGAATAAAGCTAGGGAAGCCAGGGAGTAAAGTTGAAATACAAGCTTCTGGTGGTGGATATTGACGGCACGCTGGTCAACCGGCGTGGGGATATCTCGGCCGAGGACGAGAAGGCGCTGGCCAGCGCCCGCGCTCTGGGTATCCGGGTGGTCATTTCTACTGGTCGGGGAACCCAGTCCAGCCGGAGTATTATTGACCGGTTGTCGCTGGACGACCATCACATCTTCTGTGACGGTGCCTTGGTCAGTAACCCCGGGCGGAACGACGAAGTTTGCGCTTGGCCAATCAGTCAGGTAATGGTAAAAGAACTGGTGGCGGCGGCCCACTGGCAGCACATAGACCTCGAGTTTTTTTCGGACACGCGATATTTTGTGGAGCGGGAGACCTGGTCCACCGAGGCCCACCGCCAGTTTTTCGGCGTGACACCGGTGATGGTAGATTTTGATAGGTTGGAAACGAGAGTGATTAAAGGGGGACTGGTGGCCACCACCCCGGGTGAAGCCGCCCGGGCTAGGGACTTCTGCCGTCAATTTGCTGACCGCCTTCACTTTTCTTTTGCCCGGGCACCGGCTTATCCTGGTATCGACTTTATCAATATACTTTCTCTGGGGGTATCCAAAGGGAAAGCTCTGGAGGCTCTGGCTTCACATCTGGGGATATCGCTGGTCGAGGCCATCGCGGCAGGGGACGGTACCAACGATGTCTCGCTGCTGTCCTCTGTCGGCCTGGCGATTGCCATGGGTAACGCCCTAGATGAAGTCAAGGCTGTCGCCGACCACATTACCCTTGACGTTGACCACAGCGGTCTGGCGGCGGCGCTTAATCAGTTTTTGCGGTGAGCCAGTTATCGCCGGAATAGCCGCTGCCACCAAGGCGGTTTATCTCCGTAGCCCTTTATCACGAAAATGTGTTCGCATTTGCCGCAGCGCCAGTTCTTAAACTGTTCGTTATAAAAAGTCTTGGCGCTGCCGCAGCGGGGGCAGGTGGTACGTATCCTCCGCTGGGTTTCCTTATCTAGGCTTTTCCAGTAATCGTCGTGCCATCCCGGCCGAACCGGCATCATAACCTCCTGAAAATTACATATGTAGCTCTATCACATCGCCGTCCTGCAGGACGTGGTCTCGCTTTATCATAATACCATCATGCTTCCCGGAACCCCAAACCCGGGCGTACTTTAGTCGGGCACGGAAGTCTTTGTGGACGGCTTCGGCGGCGTCCGCCAGCGTGCTCCCCTGCGTTAGTATTATCGGGTCGCCGTGGTCCGGTTTCTGTCCCGGGGCCTTGGTATATACCCGGATAATATCCAGTACCTGAAAAACTTTCCGTCTCAATTCTTCTAGGTTGGTGCCTTCTCTCGCCGAGACGGCCATCATCGGCAGTTGCCTCCCGTACTCGTTCTTTAGAACGGCGTAGCTTTCGCCGGCGCCGGCTTGGTTCAGCTTATTGCCGATGATTAGCGTCTTCTGCCGGATTAGGACAACCTCTGCCTCCACTTGTCCCACACCGATGTCAATCCTCATCTTCGCCAGCTGGCCGATAACTTCGGCCAGCTGTAATACCGGCTCATCCAGTAGATCCACCATAACCAGTAAGGCGTCCGCCCGTCGGAGCATAGGCGGTAGCCACCACTCGATAGACTGAGGCATCAGGGATGGGGTGTCAACCAATTGTATCTGGATATTCTCGAAGGCCATCATTCCCGGGCTGGCGGTATAGGTAGTAAAAGGGTAATCGGCTACGGCGGGCGAGGCATTGGTGATACTGGCAATCAGCTGTGATTTGCCGGTATTGGGTAAGCCGATGACGGCCATCTGGGCGGCTCCTTCCCGCTCAATGACCATCGAGGTCCGCTGCGCGCCCGTCTTCTTGGTGGCCTGCTGGGATAACTTGGCGATGCGGCTCCTCAGCTCGGCGCGGAGGTGGTCGGTCCCCTTGTGTTTGGGCATAATAGCCAACATTTCCTCAATGGCGACTATTTTTTCCGTGGGACTTTTCGCCGTCCGAAAGTTCTTTTCGGCCTCGAAATACTGTGGTGGTAGGTTAGCCGGCATTTTATAATGACTCCTTGACTCTTTTGGCCAGACTATTGGTCATGCTCTGGGTGGCGGCTAATTCTGCCACAGAGGCTTCCCGAATGGCCTGGACTGATCCGAACTGCTTTGACAGGGCACGCTTGCGCCTGGGGCCGATGCCGGGCATGGTATCCAGCGCGGAAACAAAGCTCTCCCGCCTTCGTATTTTCTGGTAATAACCTAAGGCGAAGCGGTGCGCCTCATCTCGTAGGCGCTGTAATAGCTGGAGTCCGGGGGAACCGGGTGGCAGGACGACCGGCTTTGCTTCCCGGGGTAAAAAAATCTCTTCGTTCTCTTTGGCTAGACTGGCGACCGGTACCGAGTCGGTACCGACCTCACCCATGGCTGATAGGGCGGCGTTAAGCTGTCCCTTGCCACCGTCGATAAGGACGAGGTCAGGTATGATGGCCCAGCTGTTTAGGGCAGCGGCCTTGTTGCCGATACGCTTGAAGCGCCGCTTGAGCACCTCGTGGAGCATGGCGTAATCGTCCGTACCGGATACCGTCTTGATGCGGAAGCGCCGGTAGTGAGCCGGCTTGGCTTCCCCTCCCTCAAAGACCACTAGGCTGCCTACCGCCGCCGTACCCTGTATATTGGAGATATCATAGGCTTCCATGCGGAATGGAGAGTGGGGTAAATGAAGCTCTCTTTCTATTTCCACCAGAGCGGCCTCTAGGGTTCTGGGAGCGGCCAGCTGTTTAATCTTGAGCTGCTCCAGTCCCTGCCGGGCATTCTCGGCGACAATCTCTACCAGCTGTTTGCGGTGGCTGCGGCGAGGCATCTGAATATCAACTTTACTCCCTCTCCGGCTCCGTAACCAATCTTTGAGAATGGTGATATCTTCTACCGGATGCTGGAGGAGTAACAGTGGTGGAATATACGGACTGGAGGTGTAAAACTGCTGGATAAAGCTGGTCATAATTTGAGACGGCTCTTCGTGCCGAGTACCCTGCAGGACAAAGCTCTCCCGGCCGGTCAGTTTATTATTGCGAATGAAAAAGACCTGGACGTAGGCTTGGTCTCTCTCTTGGGCGAAGGCGATGGCGTCTTGCTCGCCACTGACGGTGGCGGCAATTCTCTGCCCTTCGATAACTTCTCTTATTGCCTGCACCTGGTCTCGATATAGTGCCGCTTTTTCAAAGTCCAGCGTGGCCGCGGCTTTAGCCATCTTCCTCTCTAGTTCCCGGACTATTTTTTCCTGCCTGCCCTCAAGGAAAAGGATTGCTTCCTTGATAACCGCCGCGTACTCCGGTCGACTCACTGCGTCGATGCAGGGGGCCAAGCAACGCTTCAGGTGGTATTCTAGACAAGCTCGGGAATCGGTGCCGGTGATGGATCTGGTGCAATTACGGAAGGGGAAAATTCCCTTGACCACTTTCAAGGCCCGGCGTACCGACCGGGCGCTAGCGAAGGGCCCGAAGTAGCGCGCCCCGTCTTGCTCCGGACGCCGGGTAACCTGTATCCGAGGCCAGTCCTCGCCGGTGTTTATCTTGAGGTAAGGGAAAGCCTTGTCGTCTTTGAGTCGTACATTATAGCGCGGATGGTGCTTTTTTATCAGGTTTAACTCTAGGATAAGGGCTTCCTGCTCCGAGGCGGTAACGTAAAAATCAAGGTCAGCTACCCGGGCGACCATTTTTTGCGACTTTGGTGACAGCTTTTGCCCCGCGCCGAAGTATGACCTTACCCGATGGTGGAGGTTAGCCGCCTTGCCCACGTATAGTATATTACCCTCGGTGTCCCTCATCAGGTAGACTCCGGGACTGTTGGACAATCGGTTCAGTTGTTCCTCTATTAGGCTGCTGGTCAATTCCGTTCTCCTAGTATCCGGTTTTATTTTAGCACAGCCTACGGGACGGGCAAAGCGTGAGATAAAAAAGAGGGGCAGCCTTTCTTTTTAAAATTATGTCCCCTCTCCTTACAAATAGCTGGTGCTTGGTGCCGATGTGTTGACATAACTAGACATTTTATAGAGAAAGTGGTAAAATTTACCGGATGAGTTAATTGAATATCCCAATCGTGAGGGGGCGAAGTGAAAGAAGAAATCCACAGTTTTCTGAATTATTTGACCGTGGAGAAAGGCTATTCCGGCAACACGATAGCCGCCTACCAGAATGACCTGAACGGTTTGGTCGGATTTGCGGAGAAAGAAGCGGCCCGGAGCGGGCTTATGCCGTCTTGGACTAATTTTAACCGACAGGGAATGCTGAGCCATATGCTTGACCTTAAGGAAAGAGGTTATGTTCCAACCACGGTGGCCCGTAAGGTAGCCACCGCCAAGTCCTTCTTCGGTTTTCTGAAAGCCGAGGGTACCATCACAGCAGACCCCACAGAAAATATGAGCTCGCCTAGTGTGGGGAAGTCGTTGCCCAAGCCTATCTCCATCAGCCAGGTACGCAGCTTGTTAGACCAGCCGGCTAAGTTGAATACGCCGGAAGCGAAAAGAGATGCCGCCATGCTGCAGTTGCTCTATGCCAGCGGTATGAGGATAAGCGAGCTGGTCTCCCTAGCCCTGGCGGACGTCAATACAGGAGAAGGCTTTGTACGCTGTTTCGGTAAGGGGCATAAGGAGCGCCTCGTCCCCATTCATGAACAGGCCGCTAGGGTGGTGCAGGAATATATTGATGAGACCCGTCCCCGGATGGTACACCACAAAGAGGAAACAGCCCTTTTCCTCAATCCGCGCGGGGATAGGCTGACTCGGCAGGGCTTCTGGCAGAAACTAAAGGAGTATGCCAAATCAGCCGGCCTAGATGTGCAAATCAGCCCGCACACCCTGAGGCACAGTTTTGCCACTCATATGTTGAGCGGCGGTGCCGACCTGAGGGCAGTGCAAGAGCTGTTGGGGCATGCTAATATCTCTACCACCCAGGTTTACACGCACCTGACTTCGGAGCATGTCCGGCGCACCTACGATAAGTCTCATCCCAGAGCTAAATAGGAAGAGAGGCCAGATGCCTAGGAAGTCAAGGCGCAGCAAGGCGCTTCAGATGAAAAGAAAGAAAGGCAGGCAGCTTTCGGCCGCGGTAGATGTCCGGCCGCCGATAGTTCCCCAGGTTCCTAAGCCAGCCTCCCCTCACAAAGCACCAGCCTCCGGTGAGGCGCGCTATCCCTATGTTACCGCCGAACTGCGGAGAATAGGCATCTTGGCCGGGATGATGCTGGTCATTCTCGTGGTGCTGACTCTGGTTTTAGCCTAGCCTTTCCGGGCGGTTATCATGGACTTTAAAGCGGCAAAAGCCAGGTTAATCGAGCACCTTGGTGCGGAGATTAAAGATAAACAGGTACTGGATGTCATGTCCCGTATACCCCGGGAATATTTTGTACCGCCGCAGAGTCGGTACTTGGCCTATGAGGATATGCCGCTGCCTATCGGGTTTGAGCAGACAATTTCACAGCCTTTTATCATTGCCCTCATGACCGGAGCGCTGCAACTGCAAGGCGATGAAAGGGTGCTGGAAATAGGTACCGGTAGCGGCTACCAGACGGCTATTCTAGCCGAGTTAGCCCGGCTGGTGATTACCGTGGAACGGTTGCCAGCCCTGGCGGAAGCAGCCAAAAAGGCATTGGATGGCCTGGGCTACCGTAATATTGAAATACACCTTAGCGAGGAGACCTTGGGCTGGCCGAGTGGGGTCCTCTATGATGCCATAATGGTTACCGCCGGCGCACCAGAAGTGCCCCCCGACCTTATCGCGCAACTGGCCCTCGGCGGGCGACTGGTAATCCCGGTGGGCTCGCGCTACCTGCAAGAGTTATATCAAATCACCCGGCGGGAAAAAAAGAATATCGTCAAGGACTTGGGTAGCTGCCGCTTTGTCCCCCTTATTGGCCGCGGCGCTTGGGAAGAATAAAAAGATAGCTCACGAGGAGGACACATGGAAGTTCTGGAAGCCATCAGGGGTAGGAGAAGTATTCGCCGGTATAAGGCCGACCCGGTGGGCGATAAAGCTCTGGAGGTCGTCTTGGAAGCAGCCCGCTGGGCACCGTCATGGGCGAATACCCAGTGCTGGAGGTTTATCGTGGTGCGGGATGACAGTACTAAGAATAAACTGGCGGATACCCTGAATGAGACTAATCCGGCACGGGACGCTATCAGGACGGCACCGGTGGTCATTGTTGTTGGCGCTGAGCTAGGTAGAGCCGGCTTTAAAGAAGGAAAGGCAACCACCGATAAAGGTGACTGGTTTATGTTTGACGTTGCCCTAGCGATGCAGAACCTGGTGCTGGTCGCCCACTCGCTGGGACTGGGCACGGTCTACGTCGGGCGTTTTGATGCCAAGGGAGTTGCCCGAATTTTAAGGGTGCCGCTGGGTGGCTGTGTGGTGGCGATGACCCCCTTCGGGTACCCCGATGAGGCGAAGGAACCAAGGCCGCGAAAAGAACTTTCGGAAATAGTCTTTACCGAGAAATGGGGTGCGCCGTAAGGTACAGCTGATATGTTGTTGCCGTTACAGATGAGCTATAAGGGGTGGATTTATATTGCCGTTGCTCTGTTCGTGGCGGGTATGATTGCTGGCGTAGTGCTGCCAGAGGTTACCGCGGAACCGTTGGAAGGAGAACTGGCTCTTCTGGAACAGTTTGCGGCCATGCTGGGTCCGTTTCAAATCACGACGGCGCTCTTTATCTTTCTGAAGAACGTGTTCGCCCTACTGACCAGCTTTGTGCTTAGCCCGCTTCTATGCTTGGTACCTATCTCGGCGCTAGTTCTTAACGGTGGGCTGATTGCTTACGTCTCCACCACCGTAATTCAGGATAAATCGGTCGGCTTTCTCCTCGCCGGCCTGCTGCCGCATGGTATTTTTGAAATCCCGGCAATAATCATGGGTGAGGCGGCTGCCCTCAGTTTCGGTTTCACGCCGATAGTTATGGTAATATTACTCATAAAGCACAAAGAGATTAGAACGGCGCTGCTTTCGACCGCGACACAGGACAGGAAGCATATATTTCTTTCGCTAGCGCTCTTTTTAATAGCGGGTCCCTTTCACACGGTAATCATTTTAGCATTATTAAAAGAACAAACAAAGACCTTTATTGTACCCAATCTGAAACAGAATATACGGTATTTAATGATTGCCTGTGCCCTACTTCTGCCGGCCGCGGTAATCGAAACATACGTTACTCCGCTGTTTCTAATCTGATATGGAGGAGGTATTTTATGAGTGAACTTGGTCCAGTGATGCCCTTCTGGTTGGTAGCTCTTATCTGGCTGGCTAGGACGGTGTGGTTGGTCATTATCTGTACCCTTCTTGCCTGGCTTGGCATCAGGGCGCTGGACGCCCTTACCCCCCACATTCCCCACCGGCAGCGTATCGGTGATAGCCCGGTCGCCACCGGACTGTTTATCGCTGGCTTTTTCATCTTGGCGGGCTTGGTCATCCACGGGGCTATCACCGCGCCAACCATTGTCGGCGGCCCCACACTCGGTTACTTTTTTGATTTCCGGAGGCTGGGGCTTCTGGCCTTGAGCTTTATGATGAGTTTGCTTATCGGGATAGCGCTGTTCTACACGGTGGACAAGCTGACCCCTAAAATTCCTTTTGCCCAAATAGAGGGTGAGCCGGTGGCGGTAGGTGTCCACGTCTTTGGCTATCTCGTTTTCTTTGGCCTGATACTCCATGCGGCGCTGACCACGCCGTTATAGGAATTAATATTGAAGAATAGCTCTGGCTGGAATCTCCGGTAAGGCAGTTACATGGAAAAAGTTAGTATTACACTCGGATTGATACTGGTATTGACCGCCGGGCTGGTGGCTACCGGTCAGGCCTCGGCCACGACATCCGCCGGTTTTCGTGAGGTAAACGAGGATATCTTTGATGATTGGGGAGTGAGCCGGACCAGAGCCAACGGGGAAGACGGCTTCTACCAGATATCCGAGACCGGGTTTCGTCCGATTATCGCTTTTGAGAGCCTGGGGGAAGAGGCCGAGTTAGCCTACCGCCTGGGTGAGCAGATGGCGGCCAAGTACCCTGACCGGCAGCAGAGAGCTGAAGAGATATTTTTTTATGTGCGTAACCGGGTAAGGTACGTCACCGATATTGACCAGTTCGAGCTTGACGAGTTCGCCCAGAATGCCGACGAAGTGGCGGGCACTATCGAGCAGGATGGCGTAGCTTACGGGGACTGTGAAGACAGTGCGGTCTTGTTGGCCGTGATGTACCGGGGTGCCGGCTACCGCTCGGCGATAGCCGTGGCGCCCGGTCACACCGCAGCGATGGTCTATCTGCCAGAGTATAAAAAGGCCCAGGTTTTTGAACTGGAGGGCGAGCCGGGTTGGGTCTGGCTCGAGGCGACGGCCCGTAACAACCCCCCGGGCTGGGTGCCGAAGGAATTTATCGACGCCAAGGTGGCGGTCTACGAAATATCAGAAGAGCCGATAACCCCGGCCAAAGTAAACAAGGCGCCCTTGACCGCGGTTACCAAGGGCGACGGAGGCGGTACGGGTTTTCCTTTTCCATTCTTCAGCATCATTGCTTTCCTGTGGTTTATGCCCCTTTTTAGAAGAAACCGCCGTCGCTGACCCCGGTGAGCTATCCTGGTTAAGACCTGAGGAGGGTGAAATGAAAGAACCCCTCTTTTTTCGTTTTATATCGTGAAAGGAAATTTTAAGGGGAGGCTGAAGATGAACGATAAATCGCTGGGCATATTTTTAGCGGTACTGTTCGACGCACTGGGTGTGGCCATCCTGGCGTTGGCCTGTGTGCGGCCGATGCCTGATGTAGAAAAGGCTCCGCTTTTATGAGTTCCATCGGGCTCTTTGTGGCACTGGGACAGGCGTGGCTGCTTAAGTCTCCGGAAGCCGGGGATGGGGCGGAGCAGGCCTTGATGGAGATTGAAGTAAAAGATAAGTCTTAGGGTCGGGTCGGCCATTCCCTGATTAAAAGAGGCGGCGGGTTTTTGTCCCCCGCCTTTTATTTTAGCCTGATATTCTAGTAGAATAAACTCAGGATGAAAGAAAATGCTACCCCCATCCGCCAGCAGTACCTCAGGATTAAGCGTAAATACCCGCAGGCGATTGTCCTCTTCCGGCTGGGAGATTTCTACGAGACCTTTGATGAGGATGCCCGGATTACCTCGCGGGAGCTGGAGATTGTTCTGACCTCCCGGGAAATGGGTAAAGGGAACAAGGTGCCTCTGGCGGGTATTCCTTATCACGCCTTGGACAACTACCTGGCACGGTTCATCAATCGTGGTTATAAGGTGGCTATCTGTGAACAGGTCACCAAACCCGGGGAGACCAAGGGGCTAGTGGAAAGGGAAGTCGTTCGGCTGGTGACTCCAGGTACGGTGGTTGAGGCCAGTCTGCTCGACAGTAAGAAAAATAATTACTTGGTTGGTCTAGCCTTGGGAGAGGAGACGGTGGGGCTGGCCTATGTTGATATTACCACCAGTGAATTTGCCACAGCCGAGCTCTCTCCAGCGCGGTTGGCCACGGAGCTGGAACGGCTGAAACCATCGGAGATTATCGCCGCCCGGAATGCCGACTTGGCTACTTTAAGCTTGGAGGTACCGGTAACCCGTCGAGACGATTACTGGTTTGAGACGGAGACAGCGCGGCAGACTTTGCTCGACTATTTTGGCGTGGCCACTCTTGACGGTTATGGCTGCGCTCATCTGCCTCGGGCGGTAAGCGCCGCCGGCGCGGTGGTCCATTATGTTCAGGAGACGCAGAAGAGCGGCCTGGGACAGCTGAGGTGTTTGGCCACCTACTCCACTGAGTCTTTTATGGCGCTGGACGTGCAGACCCAGCGAAACCTGGAGCTTTTCCAGCCCAGCCGCACCGGGGCTATGGAAGGATCGCTGCTGTCGGTGATTGATCTGACCGGGACGGCGGCTGGAGGCCGGTTGTTAAAAAAGTGGCTGGGCCAGCCGTTACTTGACATAGTAGAACTAACCCGGCGGCAGGAGGCCATTGGCTGGTTTGTTGACGGCACGCTGGCTCGCCGCCAGACGGTTTCCCTGTTGGGCGAGGTGACTGACCTAGAGCGACTGGTTAATCGGGTGAAGGGCCAAATTGCCCTCCCCCGCGAGCTGGTTACGCTACGGCGCAGCCTGGAGGCGGTTCCTAGACTGAGGGAAATACTGGAGAGTGAGGGCAGCCGCGCCATAGACTGGCTGACGGGTGGGCTAAAACCTTGCCCGGAGGTTATTGACCTGATTGCCGGTGCTATCGCCGACGATCCGTCGGCCGGTCCGGGAGAAGGCGAGGTCATCCGGCCGGGCTTCTCCGAGGAACTGGACAACCTGCGCCGGTCATCGAAAAACGCCCGGCAGTATCTGGCCGACTTGGAGCGTCAGGAACGGGAAAAGACTAGGATTAAATCGTTGAAGATAGGTTTTAACAACGTCTTCGGTTACTATATCGAGGTGTCCAAGGTTAACCTCGGCCAGGTGCCCGCGGAGTATATCCGGAAGCAGACGTTGGTCGGCGGGGAACGCTTTTTCACCCCGGAGCTGAAGGAATACGAGTCACTGATTCTGAATGCCCGGGATCGGATTACCGAGCTGGAAACGACCCTATTCCAGCAGATCTGCCGTCAGGTATCCGGTGACAGTGAACGTATTTTAGGAGTGGCCGGCGTACTGGCCCATCTTGATGTCTTTTCCAGCCTGGCGGAAGTGGCCGTACGCGATAACTATGTCCGCCCGGAACTGACCACGGGGAACGAGATAAGGATCAACCAAGGACGCCATCCGGCGGTGGAGAGAAGTCTACTGGACAGCGGCTTCGTGCCTAACGATACTTTTTTATCTAACGATAATGTCCAACTTATCGTGCTGACTGGCCCCAATATGTCGGGTAAGTCTACCTACCTGAGACAGGTAGCCCTGATTGTGCTGCTTACCCAGATGGGCAGCTTTGTGCCGGCGGTCTCGGCGGCCATCGGCCTCGTCGACCGTATTTTCACCCGCATCGGCGCCGGGGAGGATATCGCCGCTGGACAGTCGACCTTTATGGTGGAGATGGTGGAGACGGCTAACATCCTGAATAACGCCACGCCGCGCTCGCTCATCATCCTGGACGAAATCGGGCGGGGTACCAGCACCTATGACGGGCTTTCCATTGCCTGGGCGGTGGCCGAGTATATCCATAACTATTCCCGCCTGGGGGCGAAGACCCTATTCGCTACCCATTACCACGAGATGGTGGAACTAGCCGGCTTCTTGCCCCGGGTGAAGAATTTTAATGTGGCGGTGAGCGAGGCGGGTGGGGAGGTCACTTTCCTGTATAAAATCGTGCCCGGCGGAGTGGACAAGAGCTACGGCATTCACGTGGCCCAGTTGGCCGGCCTGCCCAGGTCGGTGGTGCACCGCGCCCGTGAAGTCCTGGACGAGCTGGAGGGATACCACCGGGCGGAAAAGCCCGCGACGAAGAGGCGCGGTAAAGAAGCGGCCGCACAGCAAATATCCCTCTTTGGGCAGAAGTCACCGCTCTTGGAAGAGCTGGTGAAGCTGGACATCAACGCCATGACCCCGCTAGGAGCCATCACCCGACTCTGCGAGCTGCAGAAGAAGGCGAAGGAGGAGTAGCCGGGTACCGAGCGGGCGGGACTATATGTCTGGCTAAGGTTCCGGGTTGAAGATGCCCATGCCAAGCTCCGGGTCCATTCGGCGTATCATCTTGGCATCGGTAAGTTCGGCAATGATGGCGTCCGTGGTGGCTAGGACGGGGTTTTGTCCCATTACCAGATGTCCGCCGAAGCACTTGCCTTTCTGGTCGGAGAAAGTGCCGTGGATATGAAGTAATGTCTCACCCTCTTCCGACTGAAAGATGACGCCGCTAATGCCGACGATTTCTATCGGGCCAGGTATGGTCGCAGGGTCAGTGTAGCCGGCGCCCCAGATTGATTCCTTCTTCGGCACCAGTACCTGATAGCACAGCTGGCGGATGCTGCCGATACCAAACAGAATACCTCCGTACTTGACGCCGTTGTCTTCGCAGGCCTTCTTGAGACCCTCCATCACGTCGGTGCCCGGGCGTATCCTAACCGGTATCATTTTGCCAAATTTTCCAGCCATGTTTGTTGCCCTGATTTCAGCCATATTTTTCACTCTCCTTTTTGTTTGATACTTTATATATTGCGGGACCATACCCTGACGGCTGGTCTAGTTACTAATTTTAAAACCGCGGCTTGTAAAGAATCTCTTTAACCCTGAGGTCAAGGAAGTTTTGTGGGTTGACTAAGGTCAGCACCACCGCGGTATCCCTAGTTGATGCCACTAGTACCATTTCGATATCTAGCTCCTCCGCCCGCTTTCCGACGATGCGGGGCACTTCTCCGGTGTTTTCGCTGCTGGGTCGGTCAAAATCGAAGGTCTCTAGCCTCGTCAGTAAATCTTTAAGTAGGACGGTGGACTAAGTAACGTAGTTTCTTAAGGTACCGATGTTCTCTATCTTTATCTCTACGGTGTCTCCCCGCTGCATGGAGCTGATGCCGCTGGGCGTCCCGGTGGCAATAACATCACCGGTCAGTAACGTGATGAATTGAGAGATATAGCTCACCAGCTCCGGAACACCGAAGACAAGGTCGCTGGTGCTCGCCCGCTGTTTCAGTTCCCCGTTCAGGTAGGTTTCCACCAGGACGTTGCCCGGGTTAAGTGCGGTCTCAATACAGGGGCCGACAGGGGCAAAAGTATCGGTGCCTTTAGCCCGGGACCATTGCGAATCACTTTTTTGCCAGTCACGCGCCGAAACGTCGTTGACGCAGGTATAGCCGAGGACGTATTTCATCGCCTCTTCTCGGGACACCTGCCGGGCTTGGCTCTTGATAACTACTCCCAGCTCGCATTCATAGTCGAGATGCCGGGAACCTTTGGGGTAGATGATATTTTCTTCGGGGCCGATGATGGCGGAGGACGGCTTGTAGAACATTATCGGTTCTTTGGGGACAGGCAGGTTCACTTCTTTGGCGTGGCTGTGGTAGTTCAGGCCTATGGCTACGATTTTGGTGGGAGTGCAGGGGCAGATGAGTGTCAGGTCGTTCAGTTGATGAGTGCGGTCACTTTTTTTGATTTGCGGGTAGGGGTCACCATCGAGGGCTTGGACCCGCTTACCCTCTAGGATGCCGTATTCCGTCTGGTTTCCGATTTTGTAACGTATAATTTTCATATCAGAGGGTTAGTGTATCACTATTGGGACTAGATGTCAATCCCGGATACCGGAGGATTCCAACTACATCATTAACTTTTGGATGAAGAGAGGTAAAGTCTCTCTAATAAAACTCTTCTCTCTTCCTCTTGCCAAAAGGAAGAGAGATAAATAGGAATGAGGTAAACTAAATATCAGAACATATAGCGATGCTGGTGTCGTTGCCTTAGCCTGATGGGTGTGATATAGTTTTCGTAATGAAAAACGGGGTGGAGTTTATTCCCTCGGGCAGTGTTACCTCGCCGGCAGGATTTCAGGCGGGTGCTACTGGGGCCGGTATCAAGAAAAAAAGCGGTCTGGACTTGGGTATTCTATCTTCCGAGGTGATCTGTGTTACGGCGGGTATGTTTACCACTAATCGGGTAAAAGCCGCGCCGGTGATTTTATGCCAGCAGCGATTACGAAGCGGAAAGGCTAGGGCGGTGGTGGTAAATAGTGGTGGCGCCAACGCCTGTACCGGGGAGCGGGGTCTGGTGGATGGGGAGGAAATGGCGGCGCTAGCCGCTGGGGTGGTGGGGGCGGCGCCGGAAGAAGTGCTGGTGGCTAGTACTGGAGTAATCGGTCGCCCGTTGCCGATGGCGCGCTTGAGGGTCGGCATGGGACAAATTACCCTCTCGCGAGACGGCGGCCATGAGCTGGCCCGGGCCATTATGACCACGGACACCGTGCCTAAGGAGGCGGCGGTGGGCGTTGAGGGGAGCGGGGTAATCATCGGTGGGGCGGTCAAAGGCTCGGGGATGATTCATCCCGACCTGGCGACCTTGCTCTGCTTTTTAACCACCGATGCCAGCGTGGAGCTGGACTTTCTTCGGTCGGCACTGCGCCGGGCGGTAGACAAGTCATTTAATATGGTTTCGGTGGATACGGATACCAGTACCAATGATACAGTGCTTATCCTGGCTAACGGCCGGGCCGGTGGGAAGACTATTACCAGGGGCGGTCGTCAGGCGGGCGCTTTCCAGCAGGCCTTGGATAAACTCTGTATCCACCTAGCGAAAGCCACGGCTCGTGACGGCGAGGGGGCCACCAGGCTCATCGAGGTTATCATCAACGGCGCTCCCGGTCTGGCCGAGGCGAGGCTGGTGGCCCGGGCGATAGTCAGCTCGTCGCTGGTGAAGTCGGCGGTACACGGTAGCGACCCCAACTGGGGACGGATTCTGGCGGCAGTGGGGTGGAGTGGGGTGGAGGTTGTTCTGGGAAAAATCGAGCTTTATATCGGCGATATCTGCCTGGTGAGGGACGGGTGTCCGCTGCCTTTTAATGAAGCCGAGGTGGTACAGGTGTTAAAGGGCAATGAAGTGCCCATTGCTTTGAATCTTAACCTGGGTAACGCGGCGGCGACAGCCTGGGGTTGCGACCTGTCTGAGGAATACGTCACTATTAACAGTCAATATATGACCTGACGGGTATTATGGTCGGCGAGGATTGAATTGAGTAAGATGATTGTGGTCAAGATAGGCGGGGTGGCACTGGGAGGCAGTGACACCACTATGGAAGACCTAGTCTGTCTCCAGAAACAGGGCCGGTCGTTGGTGGTGGTCCACGGTGGTGGCCAGCAACTGACGGAGTGGCTTGCCCGGCAGGGGATTTCTACTCGGTTCGTCCACGGTAAACGGGTAACCGATGAAGCGACGTTGGAAGTGGCGGCCGCGGTGCTGGCCGGGCTGACCAATAAAGAGATTGTGGCCGCTCTCAATAACCGAGGAGGGCGGGTTATCGGCCTCAGCGGCGTGGACGGCGCCTTGCTGCAAAGCAGGATTGAGGATGTAGCGCTGGGCTACGTGGGGGAAGTGGTGAAAGTGGATACGGCGATTCTGGGGACCCTGCTGGCGGCGGGATATATCCCGGTTATTTCTTCGATGGGTCTTCATTCGGTGGATAAACCGGCTGGGGCGCCGCTGATACTGAACATTAATGCCGACAGCGCGGCGGGCGAGATAGCGGTGGCCATGGGTGCGGCCAGCCTCATCTTTTTGACCGATGTGGCCGGCGTTGCTGACCAGTCAGGAAAGCTGTTGTCCCGGCTGTCAATCCAAGAAGCGGAGGCTTTGTTGGCTTCTGGAGTGGTTTCCGAGGGGATGATTCCTAAGGTCCAAGCTAGCCTGAGGACCTTGGCGACGACGACTACGGCGCGTATTGTTGACGGCCGGGAGCCGCACGCCCTGCTCCGGGAAGTAGGAGGGTACGGCGACGGTACGACGATATATAAAGATTAGTGAGGTTTAGAAATCCTCCTGGTTCCCTCTTTACGAAAGAGGGAAACGTGTTATGTAGAAAAAGATTGCTTTGCTCTTCAACGGAAGAGGTCGCAATGGCATATTGGATAAAGGGAGAAGGGGAGGGTCACCAAACAAAAAAGTTAATGAGGTAGGGAAAATCTCAACAGAGGTGAGTGAGAATGAGTAACTGGCCGGAACTGGAAAGCAAGTACTATATGCACACGGTGGACCGCGTACCGTTGGTTCTGGTCAGAGGAGAAGGAGCGCGGGTCTGGGACGATAGCGGCCGCCAGTACTTGGACTTCGTGGCCGGATGGGCGGTAAACAGCCTGGGACACGCTCACCCGGCCATCGCCCGGGCGGTGGCCGGGCAGGCGAGTACTTTGATTCAAACTTCAAACCAGTTTTACACTATCCCTCAGATTCAACTGGCTGAACTGTTGGTCAAGAACAGCTGTCTGGACAAGGTCTTTTTCAGTAACAGTGGCGCGGAAGCTAATGAAGGTGCGGTGAAGCTGGCCCGGCGGTACGGACAGTACCACTTGGCGGGAGCTTATGAGGTGATCAGTACCTATGGCTCGTTTCACGGGCGTACCCTGGCGATGGTGGCGGCCACCGGACAGGTGAACCATCAAAAGCCATTTCTGCCCCTGCCCACCGGCTTCGTTAACGTGGCGTATGATGATCCTGAGGCGATACAGGCGGTAACCAGTGCCCGTACCTGCGCGGTGATGCTGGAGCCGGTGCAAGGGGAGGGGGGCGTCAACCTGCCTGGCGATGATTATCTGAAAAAAGTGAGGGACTGGTGTGATCGGAAAGGCATACTGCTTATTCTGGATGAGATTCAGACCGGCATGGGACGGTTGGGGACGCTTTTCGCCTATGAGCAATACGGTATTGTGCCAGATATTATGACTCTGGCTAAGGGATTAGGTGGCGGTGTGCCCATCGGGGCGCTTATGGCCAAGGATAAAGTCTGCGTCTTTGTTCCCGGAGAACACGGCTCTACCTATGGAGGTAATCCGCTGGCCTGCGCCGCCGCTTACGCCACGTTGAAATACGTCCTTGACCATAACTTGGTCAGCAATGCTGGGAAAGTGGGGCAGTACCTTCTGGACGGGCTGGAGAAACTGAAGCAAAAATATGAGGTCGTTATCGACGTGCGCGGGCGTGGGCTGTTGGTAGCCATAGAATTTAACCAAGATATTGGAGCGTCACTGTTGGCTGCCTGTCTGGAAAGAGGTCTGCTGGTCAACCGGGTGAAACCCAATGCCCTGCGCCTGATGCCTCCCCTGACTATTGGTAACGATGAGGTTGATGAGGCCTTGGGTATCCTGGACAAAGCACTCTCCAGTATTGCTTGATCGGGGTATTACATTAAAGGCAGATTTGTGAGATAACATAGATGATGACGAATAATCTGCGTAGACTGGGGATACTGGTGGTGTTAGCTGTGGTACTGTTCCTCGGTGCGGTGTTGGTTGCTTTTTACCATACGGCGGTAGGAGTGACCCGCGATGTTGAGACGGGCGGGAGACCGTTATACGCACCTGACTTGGCTGTGGTGCCGGAAATAGTCGCCGAGGATGCCGTTGAACTGGCGATGGAATTATTCGGAGACTACCGGGCAAATTCCCAGGACTTTGCTAATCAGCTAATGGCCATGTATGCCGAGGCCAGGGATCAGGATTTCGTGGTCATCTTTAATCCGGGCGGTTGGGGGTGGAAATTCTTGGACACCTCTCCGGGCTGGTGTACCATTTTTGATGGCATTGAATATGAGTTAGCCAGTATGGGCTATACCTCGCTGATGCTGGACTACCAGCGAACGGAAAGCAACCTCCACGGGATGGTTGATGAGTTCGTGGAGCTGCTGGTGGTCTATCCGTCCAAGGCGGAAAACCTGGCCTACCGGGTAGAGTTTCTCACCAGCCACATTCCTGACCTTAAGGTTATTATCACCGGGGAAAGTAACGGCACGGTTATTGCCGATACCGCTATGAATATTTTGCAGGATAACCCGCAGGTCTACAGCGTTCAAACCGGCTCTCCTTTCTGGTACCGCAGTGCTACGCTGGACAGGACACTATTACTGAACGGTAATGGCGTAACGCCTGATTCCTTCAGCCGGGGAGATGTTTCGACGATACTCTGGACTAGCCTGAAAGCTTTGGTTGGTCAGTATCCCTCGGAAGAGGAAGTGCCGGGTAAGATACTGGCAGTTCTCCGGGCACCGGGGCACGACTACCGCTGGCAATATCCGGTGGTCTATTCTGAAATAAGAGGTTTCTTGACGCATAATTTTGACTTCAAGCCATAATCACTGAAATGCGAGGTTTCAGATAACCGGGGAGGGGACAAAAGGGGGGTAGGTTACCGGAGAGACTAGGTCGTTTTGGCTACCTTATGCTGGGTCCGTAGGCACCGGGTGCACAGGTTGAGCCGTTTCATCTGACCATTCAGGTTGACCGTAGCTGGGTGAATATTGGGCAGCCAGCGACGGTTAGTGTGGCGCTTGGAGTGGCTGACATTATGACCGAACTGCGGTGACTTTCCGCATAAATCACACTTCAATCTGGATTCTCCTTTGACTCTGAAATAGAATTAGTGTAATATGTATAAACCAATCAGATACTAACATAGTCAGGTCGGGCTTGGCAAGGGCGGTATGAAATGAAGCAGGTTAATAGCCTCGGCGGGCAGGATTTGAGAGAAATGTTCGTTGCGGCCGCTGGCTGGCTGGAGAAAAGCTCTTCTGAGATTGACGCGCTTAATGTTTTCCCGGTGCCTGATGGCGATACCGGGACCAATATGCTGCTGACCATGCGTTCTCTGGTAGAAGAGGCCTATCGGGCGCCGGATCACAGCGCGGCAGCGGTTGCCCAGGCGATGGCCAAAGGGGCATTGCTGGGGGCGCGGGGGAACAGCGGCGTTATTTTATCGCAGATTCTGCGTGGACTGGCACAGGGCCTGACGGAAAAGGAAACGTTTACCGCCGTTGAGCTGGCCAGCGCTCTGCAGCAGTCAGCGGCTACCGCCTATAGCGGGCTGAGTAACCCTGTGGAAGGGACGATACTCACCGTCATCAAAGACGTGGCGGCGGCGGTCCAGGCGCAAGTTTCCGGTGGTGGTGATGACCTGGTTCTGCTGATGGAGGCGGCGGTTGATGCCGCCGGCGAGTCGGTGGGCAATACGCCTAACCTGCTCCAGGTGCTGCGGGAAGCTGGGGTGGTGGACGCTGGAGGGCAGGGCCTGTATACCATTCTGGAGGGCGCTCTCCGTTATCTCCGAGGTGAAGTGGAGCAGATGCGCTTCCGCAAACCACAGATAATCGTTGGTAATGTGCATGCCACCAAGCTGCCGGAAATGATTGCGGCGGACGAGGATCCTTACGGGTACTGTACCGAATTTCTGCTCAAGGGAGAGAAGATTGATACGGACAGGATAAAAAAGAAACTGGAAAAGAAGGGCGAGTCCCTGATTGTCGTTGGTGACGAGGCTGCCGTCAGGATTCATGTTCATACCCTGGACCCAGGTGAGGTGCTGACTTACGCCGCTGACCGGGGTACCATGCACCAGGTGTCAATTCGGAATATGGACGAGCAACACCAGGACTATCTGGAGATGCAGAAAGAGAAAACCCCGGCCGTGAATATCGGTATTATCGCGGTAGTGGTCGGTGAGGGGCTGACCGAGGTCTTTACCAGCTTGGGAGCCTCCGCCGTGGTTCCTGGCGGGCAGACGATGAACCCGAGCACTAAGGACCTGCTCCAGGCTGTGGAGCGGGTGGTCTCGGATAAGATTATTATGTTACCCAACAATAAAAATATCATGGCGACGGCCAACCAGGTCCAGTCTTTGACCGAAAAAACCATTGCCGTGGTGCCGACGATAACGATTCCTCAGGGAGTAGCGGCGCTTCTGGCCTTTGACTATGAGGTGAATCTGGAAACGAATACGCAGCTGATGCAGAAAGCGGCGTCCGTGGTAAAGTCTATTGAAATTACCCGGGCGGCGCGCGCCACCCAGCTGGGCGGGCTGGAGATTAAGAAAAAACAGCCCATCGGCTTTTTAGATGGTGATCTGGTAGCGGTAGCGGACAGTACCGACGATGTTCTAGACCAGGTGTTGGTTCGGTTGGACCTGGGAAAAGCCGAGGTGGTTACCATTTACGGCGGGGCTGACATCGAAGCGGACGAGGTGGAGCAGATGGGTAGCGGTCTCCGAGAGAAGTACCCGCAGTTGCAGATTGAAGTAATTCAAGGTGGCCAGCCTCACTATGATTACATCGTTTCCGTGGAATAGAAAGGGGGCTTACTATGGCGGTTAAAATTATCACGGATAGCCTGTCAGATATTACCGGCGACTTGGTGAAGAAGCTGAGGATAAACGTAGTGCCACTGTACGTGCGGTTCGGTGAGGAGGTCTATCGGGACCGGATTGAAATGACCACTGATGAGTTTTACCGCCGGCTGGTAACGGACACCGTCTTTCCATCGACGACACAGCCGACACCCCACGATTTTCTGGCAATTTACCAGGAACTGGCTAAGGAGACGGATGAGATTCTGGTGATTACCCTGTCTAGTCAGCTGAGCGGCACCTATCAGTCGGCGCTGCAAGCTAAGAACCTACTGGAAGGGAAATGCCGGATAGAAATCGTGGACTCTCAGACGGCAGGTATGGGCTTGGGACTGATAGTTATCAGCACAGTGGAGGCAGCTCGGAAAGGGGCGAGCTTGGGTGAACTGGTTGATTTCGTGCAGCGGGCGATGGGCCGGTCACATCTTATCGCCTATTTTGATACGCTGAAGTATCTGGCTAAGGGTGGGCGTATCGGTAAGGCACAGGGCTTTGTTGGCTCGGTGTTATCGTTCAAGCCGATACTCACCATAAAGGATGGGGTGATGTCGCCGGTGACTAGGTTGCGGTCTAGAGCCGCCGGAATCGACTATCTATATAACTCAGTGGCCAACTATCCCGATATTGAAGCGCTGGCGGTGGAGCATTGCACTACCCCGGATGATGCCGAGGCGCTGATTGAGCGCCTCGGCTCGTTTTTTCCTCGGGAACGTATCTACCAGTCGACCATCAGCCCGGTGGTGGGTGCCCATGCCGGCCCGGGCGCTCTAGCGATCACTGTCCTCGAAGCGGAAAAGGCGTGACGCCAGTCAAAAATGAATGCCGAGCCTCTGCGGAAGATACTTGAACTTGAGCAGGAAAAGGGCTACGTCGATGCGGCGGTATTTGGTGGTCTGGACAAGTTCCTCGGTAAATGGGCGGGACAGGCGGAAGAGGCGATAACTGACCCTCGCCTGCGGAAACTTTTTGCTAAACTATTGACTGGCTCCGGCTATGCCTCTTTGACTAATCCGCAGCGTAAAGAGTGGGTGGATGACGTCTTGGACCGGCTGGCTGGGATGGAAGGTGAGGAAGGGGAGGTCGTCAAACCGCTGGTAAAAACATTAGCCGCTTTGTCCGGAGTCAGGAAACCGGTAGCGGGCCGACCGCCGGCGCTGGCAGATAGTCCTGGTCTTGATTCGCCGATTGAAATCATCAGGGGTATTAACTCCAGCCTGATGACTAAATTCGGTAAGCTGGGAGTCAAGACGGTCCGTGACCTGCTCTATTTCTTCCCCCACCGACATCTGGACTACAGCCAGGTGAAATTCATCTCGCAGCTTGGCGAAGGTGAGGAACAGACGGTTATGGCCAACGTGTGGCAGGCTAAAGTAGCCATACTGGGGGGACGGCGGGGTACGGAAGCCATCGTGGGTGACGAGACCGGTAATATCCGGGTGGTGTGGTTCAATCAACCCTACCTGACGAAGAAGCTGCCGACCAACGCTCGGGTAGTGCTCAGCGGGCGGGTTAGCCTGTATAAGGGGCGGCCTGTCTTTGAGTCGCCGGAATGGGAGATGGTGGAGGCCAAAGACTTAATCCACACCGGACGTCTGGTGCCGGTCTACCCGCTGACCCAGGGCCTGCGTCCCCGGCAGGTAAGAAAACTGATGAAAGAGGTAGTTGACCAGTGGGCGTGGCAGCGGGCAGACTTCCTGCCGCCGGAGCTGCGGCAGCGCTGTGACCTGCTGGAGCTATCGCCGGCGATAAGCCAGGCCCATTATCCGGAAAACGTGTCCTGGAAAGACCAGGCTAGGGTCAGGCTGGCTTTTGACGAGCTTTTTCTACTCCAGCTGGGCGTAATGAGTAAGAAGCATGACTGGCAGGCAAGCCAGCCGGGCAGCGCCTTTAACATCGATGGGTCACCACGGGAAGCTTTTGTCCGGTCTTTACCCTTCGTGCTGACGGCCGCCCAGCAGAAAGTACTCCAAGAGATACTGGTCGATTTGCAGAGACCGCAGCCGATGTGCCGGTTGCTGCAGGGGGAGGTGGGCAGTGGTAAGACGGTGGTGGCCGCCGCCGCCCTGCTGACCGCGGTGGCTAACGATTGCCAAGGGGCATTTATGGCGCCCACCGAGATTCTGGCGGAGCAGCATTTTAATACCATTGACGCCCTTCTATCCCGTACCGGACAGGCGGAAGAGAAAGAGACCTACCTGCGGAGTTACGCCGGGCTGCTATCCCGCCCGCTGACGGTGGCTCTGCTGGTGGGGGATATCAACCAGGCGAGGAAACAAGAGCTACAGCAGCGCGTCTTGAAGGGTGGCGTGGATATAATTATCGGCACGCATACCTTGATTCAGAAAGGAATCAAATTCCCCAGATTGGGACTGGCGGTGGTGGATGAACAGCACCGTTTCGGGGTCAGCCAGCGGTCGGCGCTGTGGCAGAAGGGCTTCCGACCTCACATGCTGGTGATGACGGCCACGCCTATCCCTCGCACCCTGGCGCTGACCTTATACGGTGACCTTGACCTGTCGGTCATTGACGAGCTTCCCCCGGGGAGGCAGACGGTAAAGACCAAGTGGCTCAAACCGTGGCAGCGGGACAAAGGTTACGCTTTTTTGCGGGGCCAGATAAGCAGCGGCCGCCAGGCCTTCATTGTCTGCCCACTGATTGAAGAGTCCGAGGCTATCGTAGCCCAGGCGGCGGTGGTGGAGTACCAGCGCCTGTCCCGGGAAGTCTTCCCGGATATGAGAATAGGCTTGCTGCACGGGCGCCTTTCCGCCGGAGAAAAAGACGAGGTGATGCACCGTTTGCGCTCCGGCGATTTGGACATCCTGGTCTCCACGTCGGTGGTGGAGGTGGGCATTGATGTGCCGAACGCCACGGTAATGCTGGTGGAAAGTGCGGACCGCTTTGGCCTCTCGCAGCTGCACCAGTTCCGGGGTAGGGTAGGGCGGGGGGCAGAGCAGAGCTACTGTATGCTGCTGGCCGAGAACCCTTCCGAGGTGGGCCGGGCGAGACTTGACATAATAGAAAAAATCCAGGACGGGTTTGACCTGGCAGAAGAGGACTTAAAACTGCGGGGTCCGGGAGAGTTTTTCGGTACGCGGCAGAGCGGTCTGCCCGACCTCCGTATGGCCCGGCTTTCCGATGTGGCGCTACTGGAGCTGGCCCGCAATGAGGCAATAAAGCTCTTTCAGGAAGACCCGACTCTGGGTCTGCCTCGACACCGTCCTCTGGCGAAGGAGCTGGCGCGGGTCTGGCCGGAGGCTGGCGAGTGGAGCTAGGTGCTAAAATAAACATGGGCCGGGAATTCCCGGCCCATGTCGGTCACTCAGTCTAAAACGACTTTCTACCTGGGTTTTACTTGGTTGTAGCAGTCACTGCAGTAGACCGGTCTACCTTGGCGCGGTTCAAAGGGTACTTCCGTTTCCTTGCCACATTGGTCACATACCACGGGGAACATCTGGCGCTGGGGTCGGTAGCCGTAGCCACCACCACCACCACCACCACCGTAGCGTTCCGCTTTCCTGGTCTGACGGCAGGGAGGACAACGCTTGGGCTCGTTGGTGTAGCCTTTGGACTGGAAAAATTCCTGTTCCTCAACGGTAAAGGCGAATTCGGCCCCGCAATCGGCACACTGGAGAGTCTTTTCTTCAAGGCTCATCGGGTGACCTCCTCTCTTCTAATAGTTGGTTTGAGTTGGTCATCCGGAACCTGAGTAAACTTGATTTACCTGGGTAAATGATAACCTTACCTGAAACCACCGGGAGGTAGTCTACCACTAAAGAAGTATATTTGTCAAGTGTGGGGGTTCCAAGGTTCTCCTCTGTTGTGATTGACACTATAGTATAGGAATATGGTACAACCATCTGATATGAAAATACCTTTAGGGAGGGTAAAATGGCTAGAATTCCTAAGGCTGTCAAAGAGGCGGTGTGGAAAAAATACATGGGCAATAAACGAGAG
>NZCW01000034.1 GCA_002688435.1 Dehalococcoidales bacterium | reverse complement strand
TCACCAGTAGGTTTACTGTTGCTCAACTGCTGGCGCGAGACGACTTTAGCAAGCGTTATAATGCTGGGCAACCTATTACCATAACTGAATTACTCTATCCATTGCTCCAGGCTTACGACTCAGTAGCTATCCGGGCTGATATTGAGTTTGGTGGGACTGATCAGAAGTTTAATTTCTTGGTGGGGAGGGAGCTTCAGTCCATGGTGGGGCAGCGTCCCCAGCAGTGTTTTATGACGCCGCTGCTTGTCGGGACGGACGGCAGCCAGAAGATGAGTAAGAGTCTTGGCAATTACATCGGCGTTGACGAGTCGCCGGAAGAAATCTACGGTAAGGTGATGTCAATTCGGGACGACCTGATTTTACAGTATTTTGAACTGGTGACCGATGTGCCTGACGAAGAGCTGGCGGAATTTGGACGGGAGCTGGTCGGCGGCAGCACTCATCCGATGGAAATGAAAAAACGCCTTGCCCGGGAATTGGTGAGCCAACTTCACGGCTGGGAGGCGGCTAATGAGGCCGAGGCCTATTTTACCAGGGTGGTGCAGAATAAAGAAGTGCCGGAAGAGATAGAGGAGTTTCGTATATCATTTAGGGATTTATCGTCCGAACAAATGGAAGTCACAGGCGTTGATATTAGTAAACTACTTGTAGTAATCGGTTGGGCCAAAAGCCGTAGTGAGGCTAATAGGCTGATTACCCAAGGGGCTGTTAGTATAGACGGGGAAAAAATTATGGATAGTATGGTCCATATCAAAATAGACAGCATTATCAAAGCGGGCAAGCGGCGCTTTGCTAGAGTAATAAATACTGATAGAATAAAGTAGGTAAAATTTCGTTTAGTAACCTACCCTCCCATCTCTCGCTCCTTTTAAGGAGGAGAGGATGGGAGGGAGAGTTGAAGAGAGGTAAAACCTCTACTAGGTAACCCTTTCCCTTTCCCCTTGATAAAAGGAAAGAGGACAAAGGGGGATGGGATTATAAACAACTTGGTAAACATCACTTTATTAGAGTGGTTGATGCTGATAAATAGAAATTAGTAAGGAGAAAATAATGGAACAGTTACGTATTCCCGGGCCTACTCCCTGCCCGGACGAGGTTCTTCAGGCGATGGCCCGGCCGATGATAAACCACCGGGGCGAGGAATTCGGGCGGATACTACATGAGGTCACGGCGAAACTAAAACAGCTTTTCCTGACCAAAGGTGACGTCTTTCTGTTGACCGCTTCGGGTACCGGCGGCCTGGAGGCGGCGGTGGTTAATACCCTCTCTCCGGGAGATAAAGTGCTGTCAGTGGAGGTTGGTGTTTTCGGTGAGCGGTTTTCCACTATTGCTCGGCAATTTGGCGCAGAAGTGATCCCGATCAGTGTCGAGTGGGGCCGGGCGGCCGATGTGGCTGATATCCGCCGGGCGCTGGCCTCGGAACCGAAAATCAAAGCCGTGCTGGTGACGCATAACGAGACCTCCACTGGCATGACCAATGACCTGGCGGCCATCAGCTCCGTGGTGAAAGAATTCGATAAACTGTTGTTGGTGGATGCCATCAGCAGTCTGGGCTCGATTGAACTGCCCACGGATAAGTGGGGCTGTGATGTCACCGTGACCGCTTCCCAGAAAGGGTGGATGGTTCCTCCTGGTCTGGCTATGGTCAGCGTCAGTGAAAAGGCGTGGCAGGCATATGACCGCGCTAAAATGCCCCGCTTTTACTGGGACTTCAAAGAGGCTAAAAATTATCTGGAAAAAGGACAGACGCCTTGGACACCGATGGTTTCCACTGTCTTTGCCTTGGCCGTGTCGCTGGATATGATGTTGCAAGAGGGCCTGACGAATATTATAGCCCGCCACGTCCGGGTGGGCCAGGCTGCCCGCGGCGGCATAAAGTCGCTGGGGTTAGCTCTTTTTGCCGAGGAAAAGTATGCCTCCAATACGGTTACCGCGGTTTCAACTTCGGATGGACTTGATGCGAAAAAGCTGGTTAAGGTTATGAAAGAGGAGCACGGGATAGTACTCGCTGGGGGGCAGCAGAGTCTGGCCGGCCGGATTTTCCGTATCGGTCATCTGGGTTGGGTAACCGAGGATGAAATTACCACTGTGATAGCCGCCCTGAAGTCAGCACTGCCAGGGGTCGGCTTTTCAAAGACGAAATAAAATCGGGACAGGGGAAAGCGGTGGTATAAGTTCTAGTTGCCGATGCTATTCCGGAAGAAGGTAAGGACGTTCGGCGTGGTCAATTCTCCCGAGGAGGACGCTGTCCCTTCTAGCTCTTTAGCTTGTTTTTAATTTCCATATGGGCATTTCTCACCAATCATATCTGAACTTAACCCCTTTTCCCCTGTAATTGACTTGATATATGGGCAATGTTATCATTGAAAAAAGAGGTTATCCTGGTAGTTTTAAAGTTGGGTTAACACGTAATAAGATGTCAGCGCTGAATGAACTCTGTGACGAAATAGCGTATTGCCAACTGTGTGGGATAGCCAAGTCCCGGACTAGGGTGGTGCCCGGTGAGGGACCGGAGGACGCGGGAATAATGTTCGTCGGCGAGGCACCGGGCTGGCATGAAGATCAGCAAGGGCGACCTTTCGTCGGTCCGGCTGGAAAATACCTGGAACAACTGCTCGCTACCATCGGTCTAACGCGCCAGCAGATCTATATTGCTAATGTAATTAAGTGTCGACCTGTGGCAAACCGTGACCCCTTACCTGTTGAAATACAGAACTGCCAAAAGTGGCTTACCCGCCAGATAGAGGTTATCCACCCCAAGATGATTATCACCCTGGGCCGTTACTCCATGGCGATGTTCTTCCCCGGGAAAAGTATCAGTAAAATTCACGGCACCGTCCAGAAGCGGGACGGGATTATTTATTTCGCGATGTATCACCCGGCGGCCGCCCTTCACCAGCAAAGTCTCCGTCAGGTCATCGAGGCGGATATGCTTAAGATTCCGGCGCTGCTCGCCGAGACTGGGACTATCGCGGAAACAGAGCCAGACCCGCAGCAATTAAGTATGTTTGAGGAATAAATTTGTGAGTAGGTCAAAGTTAAAAGTAATCCCTCTCGGCGGGCTGAGTGAAATCGGCAAAAACATGATGGTCCTAGAATATGAGAATGATATCGTAATCGTCGATGCCGGACTCATGTTCCCCGAAGAAGAAATGCTGGGTATCGATCTGGTGATTCCCGATATCAGCTATCTCATGGAGAAGCAGGGAAAGATAAGGGGTATAGTTATCACCCATGGCCATGAAGACCATATCGGCGCTCTGCCCTATCTGCTACCCCAGCTTAAGGTTCCCGTCTATGCCACCAAGCTGACCCAAGGTCTGATCCAGGTCAAGCTTAAGGCACGCAAAGCCATTGGCGGGGTCAGCCTTAATCTGGTGTCCCCCGGCGAGCTGTTCACCTTGGGAAAATTTAAAATCGAACTCTTCCCGGTTTGTCATAGCATTCCGGATGCCATGGGTATGATTATCCAGACACCACTGGGTACTATCGTCCATAGCGGCGATTTTAAGTTGGACTACACACCGGTCAGCGGTCGGCCGACAGATCTTTCCCGGCTGGCCCAGCTGGGGGCACAGGGGGTTTTACTTCTCCTTTCCGATTCTACTTATGCCGAACTTCCCGGCTATACCCAGTCAGAACAGGCGGTCGGGGAAACTCTGGACCACATTATGGCCAACGCTCCGGGGAGAGTAATTATCACCACTTTTTCCTCACTGATCTCCCGGATTCAGCAGGTGATTGATGCCGCCGCTAAGCACGAGCGCCGTGTCTTTGTCGTCGGGCGCAGTATGAGTGATACGGTGCGTATGGCGCTGGAGCTTGGTTATCTCAGTGCTCCCGACGGGATACTGGGTCGACTTGATGAGCTCCGCGGCCTGCCTCAGGATAGGATTGTTTTTGTGACTACCGGGAGTCAAGGAGAGCCGACCTCAGCCTTGGTCCGTATGGGTAACCGGGACCACCGTCAGCTTCACATCCATCGCGGTGACACGATAATTATTTCGGCCACCCCGATACCAGGTAATGAAGCCGTGGTTAACCGGGTCGTGGACAATCTCTTCAAGCAGGGGGCCCGGGTACTGTACAGTAAGCTGGCTCCGGTCCATGTCCACGGCCATGGTAGTCAGGAAGAGCTGAAGTTGCTGCTGAATCTGGTTAAGCCGAAGTATTTTATGCCGATTCACGGTGAATATCGCCACCTGAGTCTTCATGCCAGCTTGGCCCAGTCGGTGGGTATTCCGAAAGATAATACCTTCGTCTTGGAGGATGGTGATATCTTGGAACTTGGTCCGCAGATGGCTAAGATAAGCGGCAAGGTTAGCTCGGGCCATGTGTATGTCGATGGTCTGAGTGTGGGCGATGTCGGCGGCGTTGTTCTCCGCAATCGGCGGATGCTGTCCAAGGACGGTATCGTGGTGGCCATTATCGCCATTAACCGTCAGACCGGTAAGCTGGCCGGGCGGCCGGATATTGTTACCCGGGGTTTTGTTGATACCAGAAAGTTCAAAGACATGATAGAGGAGAGCCGCGATTTGCTGGCCCGGACTCTGAACCATAGCGGTGTCCATGCTACCGAGTGGAACTTTATTAATAATAAGGTTAGAGATGTCCTGGACAGGTTTTATTACGAACGGACCAAGCGCCGTCCCATGATTCTTCCCTTCATGGTTAGGGTATAGCTTTAAGAGCCTTGAGGCTGAGCAGGGTTGGCATGTCAAAGCGAAAAGCCAATATAAATGATGAAATCGGAGAAAGATCCCGCCGGAGGCGGGGGTCGGGTGGGCTGTTCCGCTTTTTAATGCTGCCGGCAGTGCGTGGTTTTATCCTGCTGGTAATATTCTTGGTAATCATCTTCTGGCAACAGGATAATATTGAAGCAGCAGCGGCTAAGCTGGCTGGTTTCTTTGGCTGGGGGCTGGTGTTTCTGGCCGCCGCCATTGTTATTGTGATTGTCCAAGTAGGGCGGCGGAAATTGTCCTCGTTTATCCAGTACGGAAACCGCTGGCTGGGGCTTATCGCCTTGACCCTGGTACTCTGGGGTATAATGGGTTTCTTGGGAGTGGGCGGCAGCTTTGGAACGGGTATCAGCGGCTATGATATCTCTGGCTACCCCCTCTGGTTGAGTCTGCTGCGGGTACTGGGACTGGTTATTATCGGCTTAGGCCTGGTGGCTCCCCGGGTTTGCCTCCGGTTATTGTCTAACTTTGCTCTGTGGATGAGTAAGCAGTTTCAAAGGCGGCCCATTCCCAAGTATCTAGAAGAGCAGCTGCGGCAGGAACAGGTAACGCCGGTTTATCCGATGGCCCGCACCAAGCCCACCGTTGAGGAAATGCCGGTCATGCCAGCGGAAATGGAGCAGCCGATTATCTCCCCGGAGAGAGCGATTCCGAAATCGCCACTGGTCACCCCGCCGGAGAAGGCGATGGCCGCTTCCAAGGTGGCGCCTCAGGGACTGCGGCAGGTGGCGCAGGAAGTGTGGAAGAAGTATGGGCAGTCGGCCGAACTAGCCACCGTTGACGGCTGGCAATTGCCGCCGATTGACATCTTGGATATTACTCCGGAGATTGAGTTTGGCGAGGCCGATAACGTACACCGGGCCAAGATTATCGAAGATGCCTTGGCTAGCTATGGTGTGGACACCAAAGTGGTACAGATAAACGCCGGCCCGACCGTTACCCAGTTTGGGGTGGAACCAGGCTGGGACCGCCGGGTAAAGGAAAAGAAGGAAAAGGACCAGAACGGTGATGTCAAGGTGACGCTGGAGGAAGTATCCAAGACGCGGGTAAAGGTGGAAAGAATCACCTCCTTGGCTAATGACTTGGCGCTGGCTCTGGCCGCGCCAAGTATTCGGATTGAGGCGCCGGTACCGGGTACGTCCATAGTCGGTATTGAGGTACCCAATACTAGTGCCAGCTCGGTCAGTCTGCGCGGCGTCATTGAGACCAGCGCTTTTCAGAAGATTGAGGCCCGGTCTAGGCTGTCCCTGGCGCTGGGGAAAGGCGCCGGCGGCGAGGCCATATCGGCGGACCTGTCCCGTATGCCCCATCTGCTCATTGCCGGGGCGACCGGAAGTGGTAAGACAGTCTGTCTCAATACCATTGTCAGCTGTCTGCTAATGTATAACACGCCTTTTGACGTCCGCTTTATCATGGTCGACCCCAAGCGGGTGGAGCTGACCCCGTATAACAGTATACCTCATCTGGCCCACCCGGTTATCGTTGATACCAACAAAGCCTTGGGCGCGCTACGCTGGCTCAGCCAGGAGATGGACCAGCGCTATGAAAAGCTGGCGACCGCCGGTGCCCGCAATATCGAGGGTTATAACAAAGGTAAGGAGAGGGAAGAAAAGCTCCCCTGTATAGTGCTGATTATTGACGAGCTGGCTGATCTGATGATGGCCGGCTTTGACGAGGTAGAGCATATCCTCTGTCGGTTGGCCCAGCTGGCCCGGGCGACAGGTATTCACTTGGTGGTGGCCACCCAGCGTCCGTCGGTGGACGTGGTTACCGGTCTGATTAAGGCGAACTTCCCCACCCGTATCAGCTTTGCCGTGACCTCTCAGGTGGACTCGCGCACTATTCTGGATGGCGGGGGCGCCGAAAAACTGCTGGGCCGGGGAGATATGCTCTATATGCCCACCGAGGCAGGGAAACCGAAGCGCCTCCAGGGGTGCTTTGTCTCCGATGCTGAGGTGGAGAGGCTAGTCTATTTCTGGAACGGCCAGAAAAAGGAAGAGGCAGCCTATCTCAAGATTGATGAGGTTATCATACCTTCAACGCCCGCCGGCCGGGGAGGCCATCCCGTCGACCCGCTGCTGGAGGCAGCCCAGGAGCTGGCGCAGCAGCACGAGCATATCTCCACTTCTTTCCTGCAGCGGCGCCTGCATATCGGCTACCCCCGGGCGGCCCGCATCATGGAACAGCTTGAGGAGGAGATGGGTCAAGATGTGGAGGAGATAGGAGATGAAAGGGAAGGGTTAAGCTCGCTATAAAAAGCTCGTTGGTAAAAATGTTAGCGAGTGTTATTGACAATTCAAATAATAGGATTGTATTATGCTAATTACCTGATATGAGATAGTTATAAATACAATCTTTGGGAGCCCTATCACATTTATCGGCTGGAAGAGTCGGTTCCTCCCGATGAGATCCATGTCTTCGTACAGGTTCACAGTGTCGCCCGAGAGCTCGGTGTCTACATCGCCACCGGCGAATAGCACGGGACGCTTTACGATTTCCGTGAGCTGATCGATGCCGGCGCGGTGGACATTATTGAGCCTGACAGTGATTACTGTGGCGGTATCACTGAGTTCCTGCGAACTACAGGCCTGGCTTGGTCTTACTCGGTAATGATTTCACCTCACGTTCTCCAGCACATGCACCTCGTAGCTGCCTTCTTGAAAATCATGTGGGTTGAGTTCTTCATGGTGGATAACGAGCTAGTGGACTTCATACTTCGCTTTTTCCCGGAGCCAAAAAAGGCGCTCCAGTACCGAGGTGGGATGCTGGATCTGCCAAAAGCACCTTGGTTCGGATTGAAGGTGAATCCAGAGCTGGTCGAGCGTTGCAAAGTAAAGGAAAATTAGAGACAATTCCTCCCTGGCTAGAGTAGTGCAAGCCTCTCTATTTTCATTATTTCCTGTAACTGAATTGGAAAGACAGGCGTATCTTTTGGAGCGATATCGTCCGCGAAATATATAGAGAGTCGAACTCCACCTGAAACAGTTTTATGCTGTTGCTGGTCCAATAAAGACATTTGACCGCGACCAAAAGGAATTTTACTAGACAATGCAATACGGGGATTTCCTGAGATCCTTATTATCGCTGAGAATAAGAAAATGAACGCTAAGCGGGCTGGTCCAGATGTACAAAAGACGGAGTTAGAGACGCAGATTATGGCCAGCTGGGACACTGTCATAAATGTACCCAACTTGGAGCGTTTTGTGGAGCTTGTGCGCCGGAAGCTAACTACATTGGATTTTGAGGCTAAGCGTGTGGTGCTTGATATGCTGGGTATTCAGGTATGGCTGGACGACGAAAATATGGAAATCACCGGCGTTCTGTCAATAACAGATGGTGTTACATTGCCTGTACAGTTATGACAATCGAGGGAGGTGTTGGTTACTATGCGAGGTGATATACTATTTCCATTAGTAAACCCTTTGAATCAACCTCAGGATTTGCTGGAACGGTTATGAGCGCTTGCTCGCCTTTGGATGCTGTGACTGCTGCTACCATAGCGTCAAGAATATCGTCTCTGGCTACATCTTTACGAGAGAATGTATGTTCAGCATACTTGAATATACGCTCACAAAAAGGGTAACGGGGAAACAAGACCTCTTTCCTTTCTTGAATACCTCGTCTATCTTTCTTATTGAATACCATTGGGTTTCTATGATTCAGTGCCCAGAAACATAATTCTGGATGAACTTCTCTTACTCGTAACTTAGCAACGTTGTTTGAGGTAAGAAGTTGGTCTACCTGCCTAATTTTGGGGATTATCCCTAAAACTTGCTTGGATAGTTTCTTATTCATGAGTTTATTATTGATATTACTAGCTTCTGTTACATCTGCATAAACTGCATCTCGGCATGGAACCGGGAATACACTTGATCTTCGTTTAGGACCTAGCCATTTTCGGGCTTCTTTATCGCATGTCCGTTTATTGGAATCCTTTTGCACCAAACCGATTGGTATATCAATAAGTATCAGGCTCGCATCTCTACAATTATTCCAGAGACTGCGTATGTCTCGAAAGACTTTTACGTCCCAGTTAGATTGTTCTATTAACTTGACTGTAAACCACCCTGCCTTACAGCTATCCACACCAATGTAAATCATTTCTTATCCTGTATGTAGCAATGTGACATAGGAGGAAGGACGAATATTAGTGATACCCCTTGGTTGTGTATTGAGTTTAGTCCACTCTCATGTGTTTGTCAACACCCAAAATAGTAATAAACCATTGGGCGTGCGGTGAGCAGTGCAAACTGTTGAGGGTGAGTTGGTATTAGCTAAGTGGAACGCTTAACTGGGTCAGCTATATACTGCTATTATGGATGAGCAGCGTGATTACGTTTTTGATGACTTGCTTCTTGCGTTGAACAGCTTCCGCTGTTACCTCAGAGTGAATATGACGTGCCCCCCAAAAACTGTACCAGTTATAATGTTAGAAAAACGAAGTCAGTAAAAAG
>NZCW01000033.1 GCA_002688435.1 Dehalococcoidales bacterium | reverse complement strand
ACTTCCCCGGGGAAGCAGGAGCAAGCCCCTAAGTGTCCATTAACTTTTGTCCCAGAAGTGGCCCATTTACGCTGACGATTTACAAAGGGCACCAGCTATCGCCATTTCTAGCGATTCCAATGCTCTTACTTCATCCTAATCACTTTCCCTAACCCGTCGTCTGTCGTTTTTAAAGCTGTTTCACATCAGGTAGGTTAAATTATACTCCTATTTGTGGGATTGTCAATACCGTAATAAACGAACCCAATTATAAGCAACTTTTATCAAGTTATTTTCGATAAAAGATTGCAGAATTACTAGGAGAGGTATAAATTATAGAAAAACTAATGAGAAGTATATGGCTGATTATTTAGAGGAAGCATATTAAGGTATATTATAACTCTGCTTGGGAAGCCGCTGAAACAAATTTTGAAGGTAATCTACTGTGTTCATATCTTTTACAAATAGCTAATTCCGTATTCACGCAGGCTTGCAGCTATTGCCTTCCCATCTCCAAGAAGCTTATTCATCATCGCCCAAAAGTCATTGCTGTGGTTCTTGACTCGTGTATGAGTAAGTTCATGCAGAATCACGTAGTCCATAAGCTCTTCAGGCAGTTGAACAATCCTCACGTTTAAGCTGATATTATTCTTGCTGGAGCAACTGCCCCATCTGGTTTTTTGATTACGAATGAACACCCTGTTATAGGTAAAACCATGTTTCTCTGCCAAATATTTCAATCTTCTCTTTAACCTAGGTTTGGCCTTTGCCCTATCGATGTCATCAGGAGCGATTGAGTTAATTCTGTCCGTTTCTTCATATTGTTTCATCCTGACTAAATGCCTCTGTATCCAGTCTTTCTTGGTATTGACGAATTCCTCAGCCTTCTGAAAAGACAACCCATCAGGAACTGTAACCCGAACTCCTGTAAATGGCTTTACAGAGATGTTCAGGTGCTTAGCTTTCTTACTACGTTTAAACTGAACCTGCCCTACACCGACAATATCAATCGTGTTTGAATTCACCATCAGAAATGCTTCTCCACGTATTTCATGGCTTCCTGGCTGAATTTGGAATAATCGTCTGGATTCAGCTTAACCTCTGTATGGTCTTTGGTATATTTCGCTAGTTTAAGGATAATATCTCTCTTTATTGTAGCTTGGATACTCGGTTGCACCTGCCATCCTGAAAAGGTACGTTCAGTTACTACCTGATTCAACAGAGATGACAATTCCTCCGGGTTAGCACCAGGAACCATATCTGTAACTAACTGGAGCAAGGCCATTTCCCCTTTGGAAAGACCCATCGTTTGTTCTTCCTTGTGAATAATAGAAATAATGCCAATTTAACGCTAAATATGGACATGTTGATGGTGAAGAGTTGAATATTAGCTTCAGAATATGCCCTAAAAAGGTAGTTGGTAGCGCATACCGGATTCGAACCGGTGATCTCCTCCTTGAGAGGGAGGTGTCCTAAACCCCTAGACGAATGCGCCCCGTGTTCATGTAACCCAGAAAGTTCACTGAAGTTCATAAACTGGTTGCTTGAGAAGTTTATCACATCCCATCTGCAAGAAACAAGTGTTTGTAGTATTTAGGTATGTGCGAAACTCCGAATGCAGACCGCCAGTGATAATGGGCACAAATAGGGCCCAACCTGGTTCCAATAAGTCGTGATAGTATTAGGTAGTATTAAGATTAGCTACGAATTAGCTTTGGGAATAGTTTCGCACATCCCTAGTATTGAGACTTAATATTGGCTTATATTGGCAAACATTCATAAGAGGACTACACTCAAACCTAAATATGTATACGAGGTTAAATCGTAAATTATGGCTATAACACTTACTTCATAGGTAGATAAATTACTTATAGTAGGTCATAGGAGAGGCGTGAATGGCAGATAAGAAGAAAGAAACATATATTAACTACACTAGGGGTAAAGGTTTCTTCCCGGCTATCAAGTAGCGACTGGCAGCGAGGCCAAGTAGTTTAGAATCTGGGTATCTCTGGTTACGCGAGTAGCCAGCGCCCCCTCTTTCAATGAATCGGTAAGCTCCGGTAGTGCTCGGGCTTCTTGGCGTAGCATGGCTACCTTTACTTCATACGGTGTATCTATCTCAATTGTTTCCTCTGCCGGTACGGCTATCCGTTTGCCCTCGGCAGTGAGTACTACCACGCCGGAGTTTAGTAGTATACGATGATTCTCTTCCCGGTCCTCCTTCTTTTCCCAGCAGATAAGCCCGCAGTTGCCGCAGGTATTGATGTAGACCTCATTGGGGTCAAAACATTTGTCACGCTGAGTGAGTACGGCGCGCTTGCCTTGCAAATTAGGGTCGGCAGCTCGTATCCGCCGGCTCAAGGCAATAACTTCGGCCACTTCCTTGGGGAAAGGATAGTCCGTATGGTAGGGGCTCCAGGTAGACCACGTCTTGTTAGGCCCCAGGCCATGGCTGTGGCCACAGGAGATGATGCAACGGGCATTGGTTTCTTTTTTCCCGTAGCTGTATTCTCTGCCGGCTATAGTTACCGACATGGTTTCTTTTTTATCCATCATCTCGGCAGGGCAGACCGTGGTACATAGCTTGCACTTATCACAAGGGTCTTCTTCTAGGAGCGGATCAGGCTCCAGTACCGCTGAAGTAAGTACCGAGCCTATGAAAACCGCGGAGCCAAACTGAGGAGTCATCAAATTACCGCTCCAGCCCAATCGTCCCAGTCCGGCGGCGACTGCCCCGTAACGATGGGAGAAGTCAGGTACCATGTCTACCATGTTGGCCATGTCGGTGGTCTGGCTACTGCCCCCTTCCGGGCGATAGACATTGTTCATATCAGGGCGTATAGCCTTAAAGCCTTTTCCCTTGAGAAAGTCAACTAGGCGATCAGAGATAGTATAAAGTTCCCGGTAAATGCGTTTATGGTCGGTCCCGTGGGTCAGCCAGTCTTTTTTACTCAGAAAGTCACGAATAATCTTTCTATCCAGTGGTATCACAAAAGAGATAATAGACTGGGTGGAGGGCAGGAGATAATCAGGATGGGCTGAAGGCGGCGCTGCGGCTAGTCTTTCCGCGGGGGCAATACCCACCAGTGCCGCTCCACTCTCTAGGGCAATAGCCTTAACTTGAGAACTTAATTCCATATTTAACTCATTAGCGCTGATATGGATATACTTGACCTGCTTCCATAAAGGATGCCACACTTTAAGTTAGAGTTACAAGCAATCGTCTGATAGGACAGAGGGCACGAACCCCACACAACCCGACTGACAACACGTTCGGTGTCCTCCTTTTTAATCGGCCCGAGTATGATCCTGGAGTCGTCCTTCAGGATGACCTCGGTTTCCTTGAGACGGGTAAGTCGGTTTAGCTTTGTCCGCTATAAATTTCTTCTCCGGTCTGCCCGGGTATCATTATAGAGCAAAATAGTTCAGAAAACTAGACGAAGTCAGGACTCAAGACTGCCTTACAGTAGATAGCGTGGAGTTCGAGTTGGGCAGCATAGAATAATAAAAGCTGGGGAGGAAGGATTCGAACCTTCGCTTACGGATTCAGAGTCCGCTGTCCTACCACTAGACGACTCCCCAGTACGCCTGAATTATAGTTGTTGACGAGAGGTATGTCAAAAACGGGATGCCCAAAGTTGGAGAGCCCACAGGGCAAGTCTTAGTCAAGACTGAGAAAATATGTGTAACTATAGTCTGGTGCATCATTAATCTAGCCCGAAAGCTCAAAATATTGGACTCATAGGCACTATTTACTTAATTCTGTTACCGCTATCATTAAATTGTAAGGTTCTTTACCCGATATTGTTCCTTTACGTAGGGGTAACTACTTAAGACGGCTTGGTGGTTTCCCTCCCTCGAATTTTATTTAGCACTGACGTGTCACCTGAGGATTACAAGGAGGCGGTGATGAGTGACAAAATATTACCCGGTATAGGTTTGTTTTTCGTAATTATTTGGGTCCTCGTTAGCGTCGAAACAATTAAATTGAGATTTGTAGATGGTACCTTACCCTCGGCAAACTTGGTAGTCGCTTTGGTTTGGGCAAATGCTTTCGTCATTGGTATAATGCTAGCATTAAAAGGAGAAATAAACAGTAATCCGACGTTGACATCTAAATAAATTGTATCGTGTCATAATCCATATAACATATCTGTCGGGTTTGTCATGCTTTCCTTACGTTGGGTTATTGATATGGGGTATTTCAGAAGGGTGTTAACCATTCTTTTTTAGACTTCCTCTTCTCTGATATAAGGAAGGAATTATCGGGTAAAACGTGAAGAGGTGAAATCAGACCGTAATCTCTATAGGGTTTGACATTCCTGGTGCTGGCATTTATGCTTAAAATGCGATTAGAGATGGAGTTTTTGCTTTGGCCGATTTAAAAGATTTGCAGGCAACGCTGAGAATCTCGTTCCGCATGATGTCTCTGCTGGAGCAGGCGGTAGTGCATAGTTCCTTTGCGAATGAAAATTCTGGTATGGCACCGATCTCCAACGAAAGGTTGGAATTTTTGGGTGATGCTATCCTGGGTTTTATCGTTGCGGAAAGGCTGTACCAGGCTTTCCCTGATCTTACGGAAGGTGGTATGACCAGGCTCCGTTCGGCACTGGTGCGTCGAGATACCTTGGTCCGTGTTGCCCGGACTATTCACTTGGGTGATTATCTCTACCTAGGAAAAGGAGAAGAAGCGGGTGGTGGGCGACATAAGCCGATTAACCTGTCGGGAACTCTGGAAGCAGTTATCGGGGCGGTTTTTCTTGACCGAGGTCTGGCCGCTGCCCGTAAGGTTATCTTGAGGCTATTTAGCGAGGAGCTGTGGAAGGTTGTCCAAAAGGATGCCGGAGTTGACTACAAGTCGCGGCTGCAGGAGCTTATCCAATCCCGATACCAGTTGGCGCCGGCCTATCGCTTGGTAGAGGCAAGCGGGCCGGATCATGCTAGGGCGTTTACCATGGAGGTAACGGCCGGTGCCGTGGTTCTGGGGAGAGGTTCGGGTAAAAATAAGAAAATGGCGGAGACGGAAGCCGCCCGCCAGGCATTGGAACGGCCTGCCGCCGACTTTACACGGTAGTTTTTTCTTTGCTAAACTACTGTTAGCTACGTCTGAAGTCAGAGACTCGCCAAAGAGGTGTTACTATGGGGAGACGGGATTACCGGCATAGAGAGCCGAGGAAACAGAAAAAAGATACTAGGAAAGTAGCTCCAGTGACTATCGTGCCCATGGTAACGAACGTGGAGGTAATCAGGAAGGAAAGAAAGAAACCGAAGGAAGAGGAAGAATAGCGGCTTACCAGTAGCTTTACCGTATCGGGGAGTTAAAAGTTCGGGCGGAAAGAGCTAGGTCACTGCTGGAAGAATGCCGTCTGTGCCCTCGTTATTGCAGTGTTAACCGACTGGCAGGGGAAAAGGGTCAGTGCCGCACCACCACGCGGGCGGTAATTTCTAGCTGCGGGCCTCATTTCGAAGAAGAGGCATCGTTGGTCGGTCGGCATGGTTTAGGGACCATCTTTTTCGTCTTCTGCAATCTACACTGTGTCTTTTGCCAGAATTACACCATCAGTCAGCGGGACGAGGGAAGTACGGTAGATGGAGAAGAACTGGCTGGGCTGATGCTTTCACTTTAAGCCAGGGGTTATCATAATATCAACCTGTTTAGCCTGACTCACGTGGTTTCTTTTATCCTGAAAACCCTGCCCTTATCCGTAAATAAAGGGCTTTTTCTGTCCTTGGTCTACAATACCAGCGGCTACGACTCCGTGAAGACCCTGAATCTGCTGGATGGTATCGTTGACATCTATGTGCTGGATATGAAGTATGCGGATGAGAAGACGGCGGAACGATTGTCCGGGATAAAAAACTATCCTCGGATGAATCAAGCCGCGGTCAATGAGATGTACCGCTAGGTGGGCGACCTCCAGTTAGACGGGCAGAAGGTGGCTCAACGCGGACTGCTGGTGTGCCATCTGGTCCTACCGGAACGTCTGGCCGGGACTAGGGAGGTGGTGTGGTTCTTGGCCTGGGAGGTATTGACCGACACCTATCTGAATATTATGGCGCAGTATCATCCCTACTATCAAACTTATGAAATATCGCCTCTGGCCCGCCTGGTAAACGAGTCGGAGTTCTCAGAGGTGATTGCTCTGGCCCGCCAGCAGGGCTTGTCGTGATTGGACAAACAGCCTAGAAGATATCTGGTAGAATGATAATGGTGTTCGGTAATGAGTGAGCTGGTCTCAGTTCAGGCGATAGTCTGCGGTGACGTTCAAGGAGTCTTCTTTCGCGCTTTCGTGTCTGAAGTGGCCGAGGAGCTGAACTTGACCGGTTACGTGTGTAACCTGCCTTCGGGAAACGTGGAAGTCCGGGCGGAAGGGGAGGAGCAACCGCTAGAGAAACTAATTAGTCGCCTCAAGGTGGGACCACCAGCGGCTAGGGTAAGGCAAGTCATTACTGACTGGTCGGAATATACTGGAGAATACGCCGGGTTCAGAATCAAGTATTAAGTGGGAGCGGACTGAGAGCTGTAGTATCTAAGCCTCAAGCTCTCCTTTGGCTGACTTTATTAAGTCGAGGTATCCGGTCTTGAGCCCCATTGTCTCCGAGACTTCACGATCCACCTCATAGGGCTCACCGATGAATATCTTGCCATATTCTTCTATTTCACCATGAGTGGGGTCGTCTTCACCGATGAACTTCTGCCTGGCCTCCACAATTCCGAGGTCAAAAGGGAGGGTGAAGTAGAGGTCGGTAATTACCTTGTTGATGCCCAGTGTGTGGATGGTGCTCCAACCGTCCGGAGTAGCATCGTCGTACTTACTGCTCGGCAGTAGCGAGAGCAGGTTCATTATGCTGAGATTTCCTCTCCCTTTGCTGGTCTTTAACGGCGTGGTGGTGATTAAATAGTCACTGGACAGAATGACGTTAGGGATCCAGAAAATGGGCATCGCTAGAGGTTTGGAGAGAGGATTATCCACCTCAACGCATATACAGTCCTTGACGTCCAGTGTCGATACTCGCGGGAAGCTATAACCTAGGGCCTGATATATCGGATAGACCGGTCCTCCCCTGGGAGTCCCTTCCAGTAGTAGAATATCAGCGTCACTGACCTGCCGGATACCTTCGATTATCGCCGATAGTATATTTGAGCTGGTGGTTACCGGGTATGGTGTCGGGTAAAGGGCATTGGGTTTAATCAAAACACGGCGTGCCCGGGATATTACCGAGGGCGCTTTAAAAACAAATTTCGAAGCCTCAAATATCAAGTCTTTCTCCTCGACCTTTCTTATGCCGGGCCGGTAACGTGCTCTCGATCAGATCAGCGATCTTCTTGACCTCGTCTTTGGAGAACTGTGGCACAGCAAGGTCCAGTTTCTCGTCGGTAACCACCGCCAGTAGTCGTCCGGGTAGCCTCACCAGCTCCTTGCCTTGCTCTTTACGGTGGACTTCGATCTTGGGATGGTGACCATGCTTGAAGCCCTCGGTCAGGATAAGGTCATAGTCCGGGCCGATAAGTTGGGATATTTCTTGCGGCTCCATGTTATGCTCCAGATTCTTGAATACCGCCAGCTTACGCGGGGTGACGATGGCGGATACATCGCTGCCCGCTTGGCTGAAGCGCCAACTGTCCTTGTTTACCGTATCAAGCTCATCGTCCTTGCTGGAATGCTTGATTACGGCTACTTTGTATCCCCGCTGCTTGATTCGGGTAATCAGGCCCTCCAGTAGAGTGGTTTTACCCGAGTCCGATTTTCCCACGATAGATATAATTGGTGGCATTTCCGTTATCCTGCTGCTAAATTGTAAAATTCTCCGTTCCAGTCCAGCATTATCACTTGGGCCGTTTCTCCTGCCTTTATCTCGGTCCTGTCTTCCGGGACTACCACTAGTCCGTTGGCTAGGCTCATTGAAGTCAGGATACCTGAACCTTGAGGGCCGGTTAAGCGGGCGTAGTATTTATCACCGCGCCGGGTCACTATCGCCCGGGTGTAAACACGGCGTTCGTCAGTATTGATAACCGGATCCTCTATTATCGCTTCTACCATAGGTTTGGCCAAGCTTTTTTTCCCCATCATCTTGTGGATGGCCGGGCGGGCGAATAGTTCAAAAGTAACCATGGAGCTGACCGGGTTGCCGGGCAGTCCTAGGTGGGGTAAATTTCTGGTGGCGCCTTTTTTGTCGGTCCCCTTAATCGTGCCGAAGGCCAGAGGTTTCCCCGGCTTCATGCGGACGGTCCAAAAGGAGATTTTACCCTCTTTTGCCAGAATATCCTTGACTATATCGTAGTCCCCGGCTGAGACACCACCGCTGGTTATCAGCATATCGGCATCCAGACCCTGGCGGAGTCCGGCTATCAGTGAGGCTTCGCTATCCAGAGCTATCCCCAGCAGTTTGGGAATACCGCCATATCGCTGGACTAGGGCGGCCACGCTGTAAGTATTGCTGTTGTATATCTTCCCTGCAGGTAAAGGCTGATCGATTTCCACTAGTTCGTTACCGGTGGCCAGGATAGCCACTACCGGGCGGCGGATAACCTTGACTTGGCTCTTTCCTAAGGAAGCTAGGACGCCGACTTCGGCCGGACGGATAACGGTGCCTTTTTTCAGCACCAATGATTCCCGAGTGACATCTTCCCCCGCTCGGCGGATGTTCGTGCCGGTTTTGATTGTACATAATATACCGATCTCGTTATTGGTCGACTTCTCTCGTTGAGTTTCATCGGTATCCTCGAACCGGACCACGCTATCGGCGCCTTTCGGTACCGGTGCCCCGGTCATAATACGGGTGGCGGTGCCCGGTCTTACTTCCCACTCGGAAATGGCACCGGCAACGACCGTGTCAATAACGTGCAGGTATGACGGAGAATCACGGCTAGCACTGGCGGTGTCTCCAGCCTGAATGGCATAGCCGTCCATGGCAGCATTGTCTAGTGGCGGAATATCAATACTGGAGGATATGTCTTCGGCTAGGACCTGCCCCAGGGTGTCTAGAATAGGTACTGGTTCCTCCTCTAGGATATTGACATAGATGATGATTTTCTCTAGTGCTTCCTCAACACTTATCATTGCTCATATCTCCTTTGACCAGTTTCCTCGCCCTGGCCAAATCAGTCTCGGTATTGATATTAAAAAAGCTCAGGTGGTATGGGTCGAATTTTTCAATTTCCTTAACTTCAATACATCTGGTTTTCACCAGACGGAAAAGCTGGTTCACACTCAGCCTGTCCTGTTTTATCATCGGCTCTATTTGGGTCAGGCAGTTTTTGCTGTAAACGGCATGCAGTGGTTCCACCAGACTGCCTACTCTTGGTACCACGAGGTCAAAATCGGCCGAAAGCCGTATCATATAGCGCAGTAGAGAGTGGTTTAAAAAAGGCATATCTGAAGCGACGATAAGGTTGTAGAATGAGGTTGACGCGACTAGCCCGGTGTAAATGCCGCCCAGTGGGCCTTTACCGGGATACACATCGGCCACGACATTTAATTTTGAACAATCCCTAATCTCGGGAATAGTTTGCTCATTAGCCGTCACTATGATCATTTCACTGCCGAGTGTTTCGGTGCAGGAAATTACCTGTTGCAATAGGTTTTGTTCACCAACCGTTTCAAAAACCTTATCATACCCCAAGCGCAGACTCTTGCCTCCGGCAAGAATAATACAACTAACTTCCAACACTTTTGCTCAGTGGCCCGGTCCTCACCCTCTATGCTATTTTACCATGCCCGTCAATAGTCTCCGAACGAGGACAGGTAGACCCGGGTACTATTGCCTGATATCCTGGCGAATGGTATACGGATATGCTCTGAAGAGTGGGGCGCCGGCCCTACGACGGTCTGGGCGTACGGGTTGGAGGGGACTTGGCGTGTTTGGGAAACCGCGATAGGCTATTTTCAAAACAAATACCGCGTCATCACCTACAATATCCGGGGTTACGGACACTCCGAAGTCCCGGATCGTCCGTAGATTTACTCTTAGGATATCGTGGTATAGGATCTGCGAGGTGTGAAGGATGCCTTGAGTATATAGGTTAGGCCATAGTCGAGGGCTCTTCCATGGGCGCCAACGTAGCCTTCAACTTTGCTTTCCAGTATTATGAGGAGTGTCTTGCCCTTATTCTGGTAGGTATAGGGTCTAGCTCCTCATACCAGTCGTGGTGGCGAGAATGGTGGAGCAGGCTGGCTGATCTGGCCGAGCAGAAAGGGATAGTAGTATATCTTGAGGAGATGAAGAAGCTGCTGACGCAAGGTATTGCCTTCACCGACTCGAAAACAGGCAAGCAGGCTTCCGAGGAAACACTTAATAGCTCGCCGAAAAGGATAGCTTATACCATACGAGGAGTATAGAGAGAACGTCTTCCCACTTATTAGTTGGCTTCCAGATTAGAAAATTATCGGTGGAGACACTGGTCGTGCCGAGTGAAGAGGACATTTCGGTGGTGGATTGTTCCTAATTCACCACCGAGTACGTGCCTGGGGCTAGCTTGGAGATTATACCGGCTAAAAGCCACTGGACCCATTCTGCAGCGCCGGGAAAATTTTTGGCGGCGGTAGACAAGTCGGCTAATTAAGTTTTAGCTATCGTTTGGCGAGAGTCAGGGCCAGATTTACTAGGGTGCGTGTCGGCACCCCGGTGGCGCCTTTGACTTGATGGGCTTTTTCCTTGTCGCTCATACTGGTGCCGGCGATATCTAGGTGCACCCATGGAGTGTCCTCGGCGAACTCGGCCAGAAACTGGGCGGCGGTGACGGCGCCGGCATCTCTGCCGCCGATATTCTTGATATCCGCCACGTCGCTCTTGTTCTGCTCTTTGTACTCGTCGAACATTGGCATCTGCCAGATAAGTTCACCGGCTTCGTTCCCGGCGGCAATCACTTTATCCACCAGCGCTTGGCGGTTGGTGAAGGCGCCGGTGCAGACCTTGCCCAGCGCGATGATACAGGCCCCGGTCAAGGTGGCCGCATCAACGATGTGCTTGGTGCCGAGCTTTCTGGCGTAGCCTAGGGCGTCGGCCAGAACGAGTCGTCCTTCCGCGTCCGTGGAGATAACCTCGATAGTCTTACCGCCCATGGCGGTCAGGACATCACCCGGTTTTAGGGCATTACCATCGGGCAGGTTCTCCGTAGCCGGAATAATCGCCACCACGTTAATCTTTGGCTTGAGTCGGGCGATGGCGCTGATGGCAGCTAATACCGCCGCCCCGCCGGCCATATCTCCCTTCATTTCTTCCATCTTCTGCGAAGGTTTTATCGATATGCCCCCGGAATCAAAAGTTATCCCTTTACCAATCAGGGCTACGCCCGGTTCCTTATCTCTGTTTCCTTTATAGTGGAGAATAATGAACTTTGGCGGCTGGCGGCTCCCCCGGGCGACTCCCAGCATGCCCCCCATCTCCATCTTCGCCATCTGCTCGTGCTCTAGGATATTGATTTTAAGCCCGTGGCTCCGGGCCAGTTTTGTTGCCGTCTCTGCCAAGCGGGTGGGGGTCATATAGTTGGCTGGCTCGTTGACCATGTCTCGGGCTAGGTTGGTGGCCTCGGCCAGTATCCGGCCTTTCTGGCTGCCTTTTTCCAAACGGGGTTTTACTCGGTTACTACTGACGATGACGAGTTGCTTGATTTCACCAGGTTTGTCTTCTTTTCGGGTAATGTGCTTGTGGAAGGTATAAAGACCGAGTAAGGTACCCTCAGCCACGGCTTGCGCCGTCACTTCCGGACTGAGGTTGTTTATGCCGGCTCCATGGGCGATGGTCGCTATGCTGGTTATCCCTTTTGGCCGCAGTGCTCGGCAGGTCTCGGCTACGGCGCCACATATCTTGTTAAAGGAAAGTTCTGTTTTTTTACCCAGGCCGATCACTACCACACGGTCTGCCGGTAGTTTTCCCAGGCTGTGCACTACGGTAACTTCGTTGAGTTTACCTTTTATCTCGCCCTGTCGGACCAACTGTGAGATAGCCCCGTCTAGGGCCTTATCCAGCGCTGCGATATCGGTATCAAGTTTCCTCTGCCCCGTGAAAAAATTCACGATGATAGCGTCCGCTTTAACTCTGGCGATATCGCCGGTAATGACTTTAATCTCCATCTTTAATCTCCTTTCACCGGTTCGCTTCTTTGATGACCTTATCCAGACGGTGGAGGGCCGGGTAAAGGGTTCCTTCCTTAAATTTGAAATAGCCTTGGCTTCTCTGCTCAAGCTCTTTGATAATCTGGTAGCCGTACATCGGTTGCTGCCCGATTAAGTAGAGAAGTAGAGAACCGGAACTACCTTTGATCAAATCAGGCCTTGTTGCCATTTGAATTACCTCTTTTGCCGATACACCCAGATTTTCTGGGTAAATCATGGCACTACTTCAGGAATTTCGCAAGCGAATTTATTCTTGGCGGGCCGGCAGTTCTACCAGTCGGTTTAAGATTTCGGCCATTTTTTCCAGTTCATCTCCCCACCCGGTCCAGTTGCCCGTCCTGAGATATTCCTGTGCTTTAAGATAGTGCTCTTGGGCTAGCCGCGCTAGTTCGGTCAGTTCCACGGGCGTCTCAGCGGTGGTAGAGGGAGCCGTTACCGGCGGTCCGGCGACAGGCAGTCCGGCGAAAATGACATTCAGGCTCTGGGTTAAGGTGGGCTCCATGGCAATCATGTCTCCGCTGGCGACAATCACTCTCTTCAGCTCCGGCAACTGCCCTCTCTCCGCTTTGAGATAGACCGGTTCTATGTAGAGAATGGACTGCTCAATCGGTATCACCAGCAGGTTACCGCGGATAACTTGGGATCCTTTCTGCCCCCACAGGGTAAGTTGGCTGGAGATGGTAGGGTCCTGGTCGATTCGTGCCTCAATCTGCCTGGGACCGTAAATCAGCTTGTCCTTGGGAAAATTGTAGGCGATGAGCTTGCCATAACGATCACCGTCACTGCGGGCGGCTAGCCAGGTAATCATGTTGTCCTTCTGGGTGGGAGTGAGGGGCAGCATCAGCACAAATTCCTCCTGTGTTTCACCGGGCAGCCTCATTATTACGTAGTATGGTTCCACCGGTCGTTCGGTATCGGCGTAGGTCTCTACTGGAGTAGTCCATAGGTCCTCCTTATTGTAGAAGACTCTGGGATCACGCATGTGGTAGGTCTGGTATACTGAGACCTGTGCTTGGAAGAGGTCAACCGGGTAGCGCAGGTGTGATCGTAGTGATTCTGGCATCTCTGCTATCGAGGTAAACAGTGACGGAAAGATACTGGCGTAGGTATTGACCACCGCATCTTCCGGGTCGATAAGGTAGAAGGTAGTCGAGCCGTCATAGGCGTTGGTGACTATTTTGACGCTGTTGCGGATATAGTTGATGCCGCCCGAGGTGGGCTGGGAATAGGGATAGCGGGTGGAAACGGTATAGGCGTCCTGCACCCAGAACAGCTGGCCGTCGTCCACGACGATATACGGGTCGCGGTCAAGTTTCAGAAACGGGGCAATATGCTGTACTCGTTGCTGAATGTGGCGTCGGTAGAGAAGCTGGCTTTCGGAGGTCAGTTCGCCGCTGATAAGGATGTTGATATCACCGAGCTCCCAGGCGAAAATTAGGCGACGGATAAAGGAGCTCAGCTTGATGCCGTTCCCGCCAGTGTATTTGGTATAGACATTGGTGTCTCCTTGGGGATAATCAAACTCTTCCACTCGGGTATTGACCATAACATAATCATCCGTCTTTTCCCCGAAGTAAACCTCCGGCCTCTCTATATCAATCATGCCGATAGGCGGCACGTCCTTGATCCAGAGATTGGGCAGGCCCTGCTCAGTGACCTCATTGGTCGGGCTCATGCTGACACCGTAGCCGTGGGTGAATTGAAGGCGGCGGTTGACCCAGGTCTGGGCCTGAATAGTCAATTTTTCCGGGGAGAGCTCCCGTGCGCCGAGTAGTACCTGGCGGTAGCTGCCGTCAATGGTATAACGGTCAACGTCAATGTCATGAAAATCGTAGTAGAGCCGTATCGATTGTATCTGGTTGTAGGTGTCCTTTAGCGGACGGTAGTCCCACAACCGGATGTTATTCATGGTGGCGTTGTTCTGGGTGATGTCCTGCTCGGTGGGCGATAGCTCGACTAGGATATCGCGTTCCTCGATACGGTCGAGGCCGAAAGCCAGCCGGGTAAACTTGATGTTGTGCTCGATATAGGGCTTTTCCCGGGCCAGTTCACTGGGTTCTACTTGGAATCGCTGGATTATGGCCGGGTAGATGCTACCGAAGACAATGGCCATGACTATCCATAGCCCGATTGGCGCTATTATGGAATATTTCCAGTGGCGAAGGAGGTTGACCAGGAGCATTACGCCGGAGATGGCGGCAATGACAATGAGAAGCCGCCAGGCTAGCCACTGGGCGTTGACATCGGTGTAGCCGGCGCCAAAGATTACTCCGCGCTGGGAATAGAGAAGGTCGAAGATTTTGAGGCGGTAGCCCCAGGCGATGAGAAAGAAGATGATGGCGCCCAGGACGGACAGGTGTCCCTTGATGGGAGTGGTGAAAGCGGTGCGGCGAAAACTGAGATTGAGTCCGTAGACCGCCATCGTGAAAAGCAGGATCAGGATGATGGCCCAGAGTAGCCAACCCTGCGCGAAGTTGTGGAGAGGGAGGTTAAAAATGTAGAAAGCGAGGTCTCTGCCGAGCAGAGGTTCGCTGATGCCGAAGCTGGTAGCGTTGATGAAGCGTAGGACGGTTTCCCATTGGCTGGAAGCAACCAGCCCAAAGATAAGGCTAAGGGAAAGTGCGGCCACCAGTATGCCGAGGTCCAGTACCCGGCGCACCACCACCAGTGCCTGTCCGATAAGGACGCTTTCTCCACCAGGGGGAGAAAGCCTTCGTGCTAGGAAGAGGTTGGTTAGAAGCAGCAATAAGAAAATAGTCGTGCCGGCGGCGAAAAGCCATAGCTTTGTGATCAGGATGGTGGCGTAAACACGGCTGAAACCCAGACTGTCAAACCAGAGCCACTCGGTGTAAATCCCTTTGCCGATATTGGCGATGATGGTGAAGAAGACCAGAGCTCCGATAATGATAGACCATCTCGGGATAGGACTTCGTACCTGTTGCTTTCTCGGTGATTTGGGTGGCGCCTGTCCCTCTTCTCCCCAGAGTTTGTCCAGATTACTAAAAAAGCTCATAATCGTATTGGTATCCCCCTTTCCGACAGGTATTTCTTGATCTCACCAATGGAATAAGTGCTGTAATGGAAGATACTGGCCGCTAGGACGGCGTCCGCCTTGCCCTTAACCAGGGCCAGATAGAGGTCTTCTGGAACACCGGCGCCGCCACTGGCGATTACTGGCACTGGTACTGCCTCTGAAATGGTATGGGTAAGCTCGATGTCGTAGCCTGCCTGGTGGCCGTCGGCGTCCATACTGGTGAGCAGTACTTCTCCGGCGCCAAGCGCCACTGATTTTTTTGCCCAGCTAACGGCGTTAATCCCGGTTGGTTTCTGGCCGCTGGAGATATAGACCTCCCAGCGTGGTTCCGGTCGGTCCTCTACCTGCTTAGCGTCGATGGCGATAACGATGCACTGGCTGCCGAATTTGGCTGCGCCTTCTCTAATTAGGTTCGGCTGGAGCACGGCGGCTGTGTTTATGGAGACCTTGTCCGCGCCGGCTTGTAACATGCGCCTCATATCGCTGACATTGCGTAAACCGCCCCCGACGGTGAGCGGCATGAATACCTGCTCGGAGACGCTCTCAATAACATCCACCACGGTATCCCGACCCTCCGGAGTGGCGGTGATGTCCAGAAAGATCAGCTCGTCGGCTCCCTGCTGGTAGTACTGGCGAGACAGTGCTACCGGGTCGCCGGCATCACGTAATTGCACAAAGCTGGTTCCCTTGACCACCTTACCGTCCTTGACATCAAGGCAGGGAATTATCCTTTTGGTGAGCAACTTCTCTTATGATCCCTTCGCGATTAGTTTCAAGAAATTATGGTACATCTTGAGTCCGGACTCGCCGCTCTTTTCCGGATGAAACTGGGTGGCTACCATATTTTCTCGGGCAATGACACTGCATATCGTGGTGCCGTACTCCGTTTCACCGGCGATCAGTCTTTTGTCCTCCGGCTCTCCATAGTAGCTGTGGACGAAGTAGAAGTTAGCCTCATCAGGGATGCCGCTAAATACTGGGTGGTCGCGTTGCTGCTTTACTTGGTTCCACCCTATGTGGGGGATTTTCTGCCCATCGGGGAGTTTTTTTACCTGTCCTGGGATAACATTCAGACATTCGTGCCAGCCGCCTTCCTCGGTGCCGGTAAACAGGATCTGCAGGCCCATACAGACGCCGAAGAAAGGGCGGCCATCGGTGATAAACCGGCGAATCGGATCGATCAACCCTAACTGGTTGAGGTTGATCATCGTATCCGCTGCCGCCCCTACACCCGGTAAAATAACCGCCCGGGCATTAGATAAGTCCTGGGGACGGCCGGTTATCTTCGGCTGGTAGCCCAACCTGACGAGAGCATTAGTCACACTGCGCAGGTTACCGGCGCCATAATCAACAATAACAATCATCGGTCTTTAACCATTCCTTATCCTAACATTATAACATAAGCCGGAGTCTATGGTCTCGGCGCATGCTGGTAAAACCCGGTACTGGTGGTGCACCTTGAGTAACTAACGGACGCGCCAAAACCTGCTGACAGTAATGAGTAACTCTGCTACAATGACAGGAGAAGGCATAGTTACTTATCGATAAACAAGTGAAGTAATGAAAGAACTTTCCGGCAGGATACTATTTTCAATCGCTTTAGCACTGCTGATAACCTCAGTGCTTGTGGTCTCTAACCTATCCTGTAAACAGAGGGAAGAGACAGGTGATAAGATAATGGTGGCGGTTACCATACTGCCACAGGCCGAATTTGTGGAGAGCGTTGGTGGCGAGAAAGTGGAGGTTATCGTGATGGTGCCGCCGGGAGCGAACATCCATATTTATGAACCCACCCCCTCACAAATGAACAGCTTGGCCAGCGCCAAGATGTATGCTAAAGTGGGCTCGGATGTGGAGTTTGAACGCACTTGGATGGACAAGCTCCTCGCTGTTAACCGGGATATGCTGGTAGTCGATTGCGCCGAGAGAATAGAATTACAAGAGATGGTTGGCGGGCACGAAAGGGAAGAGAGTCATGGGGCTACTGACCCACATATCTGGCTGTCACCGCGGAACGCTGGCATAATGGTGCAGAACATCTGTCAGGAGTTGGTACAGGTTGACCCGGAGAATAGCGCTTACTATGAAAAGAACCGAGACGCCTATCTTCAAGAGCTGGATAAGCTTGATCGTGATATCAGGGATAATCTGTCCGCAGTGGCTAACCGTACTTTCATGGTCTACCACCCTACCTTTGGCTATTTTGCTCGGGACTATAACCTGGTCATGATACCCGTGGAAGAGGAAGGCAAAGAGCCGACCGCAGCCAGATTAGCCTATTTAATCGGACAGGCCAGGGAACAGGGCATAAAGGTGGTCTTTGCCGAACCCCAGTTCAATCCGCAGAGTGTCGAGGTTATTGCCGAGGCGATAGGCGGCCGGGTGGTTTTTGTCGATACCCTGGCCCGGGATTATATCCGGAACATGCGTATACTCCGGGACGAACTGGTCCAGGCGATGGAGTAGACGGTCTCGCATCAGGGTGAATCTGGAATTAACGGCAGATGGAGGTAAATAAGACTCCCAGTTAGGTAGGAGGTAATAGAGAAGCCAACCCACAATAAAGATGATGAAGTGTCCGTAAGCGATCAAATACCATACTCGATCGGTGTGTTCTAGGTCTATAATGGGTACCAAAGCTCCTACCGATATTGCTACTATTGTTATGAGTTCAGCCATACGCGTAACCGGAGTACGCCAGCCAGCATGGGCGACCTGAAGGATGGCGGAGATGAGGGTTCCGTCATGGATGATACCGATAAAGAGAATGAAGTTCACCAGATATAATCCCCATATGACCGCGCCAGGGTTTGTTTAATAAAACCAAAAGGAGAAGGAGTTACCACACAGCTCTATACAGAATATGGTTAGTTGTGGTATGATTCGCCTGAATCCCTCGCTTCGTACTGATAAGGTTTCATAGGATATTTAAGTTGGAGGTTCGTTGAATGAGCGCTGATCTTGAGGGGAAAATAAAATCTTCCTTGGTGGATGATAGGCTACCCTGTGCGGTCGCTTTTCAGATTGCCAGAGAGGTAAAAGTGAGCCCACGGGAAGTCGGCGAAGCGGCCAACCGGCTCTCAATTAGAATCAGTCATTGCCAGCTGGGCTGTTTTCCGTAAACTTTAAAGTCAGGTATTTTGTTTATTAGAGCGGCTTGAAAAAACTTTTCGATAGCTTCTTCCCGGTTCAGGCCATTAGCCTTAGTGGCCTTGTTGCGGCTAGTATGACCCTTGACGATGGCTAATGAGTCTTGGCGCATGCCCAATGTCCAGCTGATGAAGGCTAAAAGTTCTTGGTTGGTGTTGCCTCTGAACGGTGGCGCGGCCACTCTTATCTGCAGGATACCATCGGTCAAGCCGACCACCTCTCCCCGGTCTAGTATCTGATAGGCTTGAAATGGTGGGAGACTACCTGTCCTAAATTGACCGCTCCCTGCTGTACGAGCTCGAGTATCCTAGGCATGTCTGACGTGTTGTAGTTCTTGGCGTCCGTCACGTTGAGCTCTGGCCACATCAGGCGGTTGATATTCAGCTGGAACTTCTGAAAGCTGAATCCGATGTATTTATCAGAAAGGAAATTATAGTTTTACGTATGGCCCGAGGAGCAGTACCAGAATAAGACTGGTTACTCCCACGATAGTAGCTGAGAACAAGCCGACATAAAATGGCTTGATGCCCAATCCTTTCATTGTCGCCAGGGAGGTCCCCAGACCAACGCCGGTCATAGCTGTCGCCAGAAGGTATCCCGACCACTGCTTGACGCCGCTGGTGACACTGCTCCACGACCCGCTGCTAAAGATGGTGAAAGCATTGCTGCCACCATCGATTCCGGCATCTCCAATAGACCTCAAGATGGCCATGATAATGAAGCCGATGATAAACATAGGAAAGAGTTTCAGTGGATTTATCTTGACTCCACCCGAGGAAGCTCCTGATCTGATGCTTCGCCTAGTATATATGAAGGCCATGATCGGTATGACCGCTGCCATCAGGGCATTACGTACCAGTTTGGTAACCATCGCCGCATCAGCCGCCGTAGGATTTGAGGCAGTCTGAAAAGTCTGGTCGTATATCAAACCTGCCCCGGCCACCTGAGCCGTCTCATGGATTGACGTCCCGGTAAAAAGACCAACCATGGTGGTGCTTTCCGAAAACAGTAGATGGGCGAGGTAAGGATAAGCAAACATGGCTACCAGACCAAAGATGGTGATATTGGCGATGGCATAGCTAACTTCCTCCTCCTTGGCCTCAATACCGGGAGCCGTAGCAACAATAGCTGAAGCCCCGCAGATACTTGTCCCCACGGCTATCAGTGTGCCCAGCCGTTCCGGTAATTTCAGCAACCGTGTGAAATAGGTGGTGACGATAAGGCCCGCTAGAATACAGAGTATCACTATAGGAATGCCCCAGGCACCAATCACCAGAACATTATAGATACTCAACCTGATGCCCATCATGATGATACCCACTCGCAGGAGCTTTTTCAGGCAAAACCCGACACCGGGTTTGAAAATTGAATGTAAGCCAACGATATTCCGTACCAGTATTCCGGACAGTATTGCCACAATAATATAACTGATTACACCTCTATCTCCCAGGGCGTTATTCATCAGATTGGTGAGTTGTATCGCCGCTACCACGACGACCACGGCCAGAGCAGTGCCTGGGATCAGAGCGGGCACTTCTCGCCAGGTACAGCCAAAGAAGGTGTCTTCAATCAAATTGGGTTTGCGCTTCTTAATCTCGTTCTGGTCCTTCTTACCCATACTTTTTTAATTTCCTCCTACTTTAACGTTGCCATCGCCGCTTTTAAAGTGTCCCTACGTAGCCCACACCTCAGTGCTTCCAGCGCCATGATGTCTTCAGGGGGTACATTACCGATATTAACGTTAGGGCCAAACTTCTGAATCAGGAATGACTGCTGGTTTTTCAGAGCCGCTTCCCAGATTAGATCATTGATATCATCAACTCTAGCGATGGTGCAGCTGCCGTCCGCGGTCTGCTGGTCTAGGGCGCACAGTGACTTGACCTTTTCCATCAGGTCGTGGCAGCTGTGGTGAATACGGGTAAAGAAGTTAATCTTCTCCCCTAGGCAATAGACTTCTGGCTTGAGTTTTCTCAGCTTTCCCGATACTCATTGCCACACACCAGGCCCATAATGATAACCTCTCCCTCTTAATTTCTGGTAGGAAACAGATATTAAGATAGTCTCTGTCTATTCGTAGCCGCGGCTGAGGGTAAAGGCGATAGCGGTTAAATATAGGATTGCCGAGAGCATGAACCAGAACTCCCAGGTAAGTTTTGGCATGAGCGTGGGAATTATCTCCACCGCAATGCTAATACCCACCACGGCGCAGAGTCCACCGGCAATACCGACGATTAAGGCCATTATTCCCATAGCTTAACCTCCTTTTTTTATTGGCTCCCCAAGTTTTAATTATTATATAATTAGCAATGGTAAAAGTTCAATTACCCGGGTAAATAGAAATAAACCAGAAGAGAGGCTATGGGTAGTCTGGAACAAGAAGTGGGGAGTTTACTCCGCAAGAAAAGATTAACGCTGAGTGTGGTGGAATCAGCCACCGGTGGGCTGATATCCCACCGGCTGACCAATGCCCCGGGTAGCTCCGACTATTATAAGGGGTCGGTGACCGCTTACAGCGATGAGACCAAGGTTGCAGTGGTCGGGGTAGGAGAGGAAACTATCAACCGGTATGGTGCGGTGAGTGCTCGGGTAGCGGAAGAGATGGCGGAAGGAGGTCAAAAAGTGCTGGCAGTGGATATTTGTCTGGCGGACACTGGTATTGCCGGGCCGGGTGGGGCTACGCCGGATAAACCAGCGGGCCTATTCTATCTCGGCTTATCGTATCGGGGTAATACCTTCAGCCGGGAATACCATTTCCAAGGGGGTAGGGAGCAGAACAAGCAGAGTGCCGCCGAAGCCGCTTTAGATTGGCTGAGAGAATACCTGATGACTCTAAAGTAGATTGTTAAATAAATGGGCTTTTGTGAGGGGCGTTAGACCGTAATGTGTCCTTGGGATGTTTAAGAGAGGTGAAACTCCTCTTATAAAACATTTCCCTTCCATTATCGACAGGAGAGAGACAAAGGGGATGGGTTCCCTAATAAAAAACTAAAAGGAGGATGGAAAAGAATTCTCCCCTCCCATCCGCCTTCTGATCACTCTTCTCTGATTGCCAATAATGCCCAGCAATGTTATACTCTGAAAGGTTACTTTTCTGGCAGGAGATTTCTATGAGAAGAGCTGACGGCCGCGCTTGGGATGAACTGCGGCCGATAACCATCATGCCCGGATTCCAAAGCTTTGCCGAGGGCTCTGTGCTGATAGAACTGGGGAAAACTCGGGTAGCCTGTTCTGTCAGTACGGAAGATAGGGTGCCTAATTTTCTCAAAGGAAGCGGTACCGGCTGGATTACCGCGGAGTATGCCATGCTGCCCCGGGCGACGATTACCCGCACGCCCCGTGAGTCCTCGCTGGGTAAGGTTGGTGGCCGGAGTCAGGAAATCCAACGTTTCATCGGGCGCTCGCTGCGGGCCATTGTCGACCTTACTGCCTTTGGGGAAAGAACCTTGATCGTTGACTGTGATGTCATGCAGGCCGATGGCGGCACCCGGACGGCGGCGATTACCGGCGCCTATGTCGCCCTGCACCAATCCCTGCAGGCTCTGGTGAACATAGGGGTGGTATCCACTATGCCGCTGAAATGTGCGGTGGCGGCGACTAGCGTGGGTATCGTGCGCAACGATATGATGCTGGACCTGTGCTATGATGAAGACTGCAGTGCGGCGGTTGACTTTAACGTGGTGATGACTAGTCAGGACGAGTTTGTCGAGGTACAGGGCACGGCAGAGGGTAAACCGTTCTCCCGGGAAAATATTGATGTCCTGCTTTCGCTGGCCGGAAAAGGCATCAAACAATTGTTTCAGACACAGCAGTTGGCTCTTGAGAAATAGGTTGGACGTCAGGGTCTTACTTGGCCGTTGCCCACTATAAGCCATTTGTAAGTGGTCAGTTCTTTCAAGCCCAGTGGCCCCCGGGCGTGTATTTTCTGGGTACTGATACCCATCTCCGCTCCTAGGCCGAACTGGCTGCCATCGGTAAAGCGGGTGCTGGCGTTGACGTAAACGCAGGCGGCGTCCACTTCATTCAGAAAACGCGTTGCCGCTGACTGGTCTTCGGTGATGATGGCTTCGGAATGTCCCGAACCATAGCGCTCAATATGTTCCAGCGCTTCATCTAGGGAGTCCACCACCATGATGGCGGCTGTCAGTGAGAGGAACTCTTTGCCCCAGTCTTCTTCGGTTGCCGGGATAAGCTTCAAACCAGAGTCGGGTTTTAGGATAGTTAGCGCTCGCTTGTCGCCGTGTATTTCTACGTCTGCCCGGGCCCACGCGGCGGCGACCGGAGGCAGGCAGCGTTCGGCAATATCAGCGTGCACCAGTAGGGTGTCCAGGGCATTGCACACCGTCGGCCGTTGTACTTTGGCGTTGTAGGCGATAGCCACCGCCTTGTCTATAGCGGCACTCCGGTCCACATAGGTATGGCAGATACCGATACCACCGGTAACGACTGGCATGCGGGCGTTTTCCGAGACTGATTTTATCAGTCCGGCCCCACCACGAGGGATAATCAGGTCAATAACGTCACGTATCTTGAGCATATGGCTGACTAGGGCACGGTCCGTATTTTCCACAAATTGCACTGCTCCCGCCGGTACTCCGGCTCTCTCGGCGGCTTCCTGAACCACGGCGGCCAGAGCGTGGTTGGAGCGTATTGCCTCCTTGCCACCTCTGAGGATAACCGCGTTACCTGATTTCAGACAGAGGGCGGAAATGTCAATGGTAACGTTGGGTCGGCTTTCATAGATAGCGCCGATGATGCCTAGTGGCACCCGCTTCTTACTGAGAAGCAGACCATTGGGCATGGTGCGATTGTCAAATGTTTCCCCGACCGGGTCGGGCAGAGCGGCTATGGCCAGCACGTCACGGGCGATGGTTTCAAGACGGCTGGAGTCCAGCATTAACCGGTCGAGCATGACGGTATTCATGCCTGAGGTCTCGGCTTCTTCATAATCAACCTGATTGGCCACTAGTATTTCGTCTTTTCTGTCCAACAGGTCGTCGCTGATATTCTGGAGGGTTTTGTTTTTAATATCGGTGGCTAGATAAGCCAGGAGACGGGCAGCTGCCCTAGCGGCTTTCCCTTTGGCTTCTAGTTCCGCTATTGCTGATTTCATCCTGAACTCCTAAAATTTCTCGGGTAACCTCTTCCTTTTAGCGGTAAGAGGAGCGTCGTCCTCCTTCAACGTGTCTCACTGTGGTTTCAGAGCAGGTACTATGTACCTATTTATTTTCCTCCGGAGGATTATTGGTGGGGGGATCCTGGAAGGAGCCGGTGCCGGTAAACTGGTATACGTAGCGGGGTGGGATGCCGGTTACCGCTCGGTTAACTCTCTTTCTCAGACGGCAGTTGCCCCGGTGATTGTTCTCCAACTCAATAATGTACCCGTCACTTTCACTAATGCGTTTTGGGTCAGTGAGAAGGAGTTCTCCCCACCAACTGTTCGATGTTTCCTCATGTAACTGGTAGTCAATCTCGGCGACAAACTCGTTATCGCGATGCCGGTAAAGTTTACCTGTATTCATTTTCTTCCTCCTAAAGGACAGCTAGATTGTTTCGATGTACTACTTCCGAGCCGTAGTTAAAGCCAAGCAGGCTGGTAATTTTTCGAGACTGGGCGCCTTTGATGCGGCTGGTATCGTCGGAACTGTAGCTAGTTATGCCGCAGCCGAGGTGAGTCCCTTCGGCGTCATAGATATCTACGATATCGCCGCGGCCAAACTTCCCCTCGATCTGTCGGATGCCGGCGGCCAGTAGGCTTCGGTGGTGTTTCCGTAGCGCTAGGGCGGCTCCGGAATCAATTATCAGTTTACCATGGGTGCAAAGGCCGCTGATCATCCAGCGTTTACGACTTTCCAGCTTACTGGTGGTCGGCAGGAAACGTGTGCCTACCGTTTTACCGGAGACTAACTGAGGAACGATATCGGGTTCCCGGCCGTCAGCGATGACTACGGTTACTCCCGAGGTAGTCGCCAGCTTGGCGGCCTCTATCTTGGTAATCATACCTCCGGTGCCTAGATTGCCGGTCGTCTCTGTGGCTAGGTGCTCAATCTCAGAGCCTATCCGGTCCACTTGTGAGATAAGATGGGCATTGGGGTCGCGGTTCGGGTCAGCCGTGTACAGTCCGGCAGTATCGGTGAGCAGCAGTAGCAGATCGGCATCAACCAGGTTGGCGACCATTGCGGAAAGGTTGTCGTTATCTCCGAACTTTGCTTCGTCAATCTCATCCACAGCGACCACGTCATTTTCATTGACAATGCCGATTACTCTGAGCTCTAGTAAAGCCAGCAAGGTGTTGCGGGCATTGAGATAGCCAGCGCGGTCGGCTAAGTCAGCTTTGGTCAGTAGCGCTTGGGCTACCGTGATGTTATACTGGCTGAACAATTGCTCATAGACGTGCATCAGGCCGCTCTGTCCCATCGAAGCCAGTACCTGCTTGAAAGGAATACCTTTAATCTTTCTGGTTAGGCCCAGTTTGTGCCTGCCCGAGGCGATGGCTCCGGAGGAAACGATAAGTAGTTCTCGTCCCTGCCGGTGTAACTGTGCTACTTGGGCGGCTAGACTTGATAGTGTGGCTTGGTTCAGGTACTCACCACCATCGGTGACCAGACTGGTGCCGAGTTTGACCACTATTCGGTGGTATGGTAGAACCTTGGGTTTTAAGTCAGGTCTTTTACCGTTGTCCATTTCTCCTTACCTTGAGTAATTATGTTTCATTATAACAAGTAACGGCTAGTTGGGCAAGAAAATAGCTATTGGGTTGCTCGTGATTCTAGTCTTGCTCTTGGTTCAGTCGATAGAACCGAAAAGCGTGCTTGAGCTTTGATTGCCAGTAGTGTTAGAATTTGTGGGAGGGCTGGTCGTTTCGGCGAGCCCTAGAGGTGTTTGGAGAAGAAAAATGCCGCTGGACCTGACACAATTACTGTCTCTGGTTGAAGAGATGCCCGCTTATCACCGGCTCGTTGCGGCCTTGCCGTCGAAGAAAAGCATCAGAGCGGTGGTGCTTGATACGGCCAAACCCTATCTTATGGCGGCGCTGTACCAACACTGGCGGTTACCGATGTTGGTGTTAACGGCGCAGCCGGAAAGCGGAAAAAGGCTCTATGAGCAGCTTTCGATCTGGTCCGGTGCTAGGGTAAAACTTTTTCCGGAGTCTGTCGTTCTGCCTTATGAACGTATTACCTCCGATACCGACACTGAGCTGGAACGGGTACAGGTGCTTTCGGCACTGGCTGATTACTCTCGGGACAAGGTGGCGGCAGCACCACCGCTGGTAATTGCCTCTGCCCCGGCGCTGATGAGCCAGACGGTTCCATATGCTGATTTTGCTGCTGCCGGCCATGTTATTCAGCCGGGGTTAGAAATTGAGCCATTCCAGTTGCTGGGCCGATGGGCGGCTATGGGCTATCGGAGAGAGAATATCGTGGAGATACCGGGTACGATGAGTCATCGCGGCGGCATCATTGATATTTATCCCCTCACCAGTGAGCTACCCGTCCGACTCGAGTTCTTCGGTAATACGGTGGAGAGTCTCCGTTTCTTCGGCCCGGTAAACCAGCGTTCGCTGGGAACGGCTTCACCGGTAGCTATCGGCCCGGCTACGGAGCTGTTAGGCCCGCTACCCGGGAATAAGTCGGAAGTAGAACAAATACTTGGTAATCTTGACCTGTCTGGTTGTACGGTGGAGGTGAGACAGCAGTTTCAGGAGGAACTTGGGGAGCTGTTTGACAAACAGAAGCCGCGTCACCGGCAGTTTTATGCCTCACTGTTCCACCGGGATAGCCTGATGAATTACCTACCTCATAGTGCCCTGCTGGTACTTGACGAGCCGCGGGAAATTAAACAGACCGTCGCTGATCTGGATGCCGAAGCCGAGCAAATGCGCGCGGAGAAGTTAGACAGAGGTGAGCTGCCGTGCCATTTCTCCAGGCCTTATTTCACCTGGGAAGAGTTGGCGCCGATGATTGAAGGTCGGCAGTGCTTGGCGCTTACCGCCTGGAGCGCTGATGAGGAGTCGCCTCGGCTGGACTTTACCTCGGTCCTCAGCTATGCTGGACAACTGCCGTCGTTCGTTAAAATGGTGAAGCAGCTAATAGGCCAGAAACGTCGTTTGCTGCTCGTCAGCCATCAAGCCGATCGGCTGTCGGAACTACTTGGCGAGGAGAATATCATCGTCTCGCCGCTAACCGAAGTCAGACAGACACCCCTACCCGGCTCATTGACTTTAATTCACGGTTCGCTGGCCGATGGCTGGATGATGAACAATGATACCTACCTGTTTACCGATGCAGAAATCTTTGGTTTCGTCAAGCAGCGTCGGCAGGTAAAAAGACGTCCGGTGTCGCATCAGAAACTTTTTGTGGACATCACGCCAGGCGACTTCGTGGTGCACGTGGAGCACGGCGTGGGCCGTTTTACCGAGGTCGCCAATTTGAGTATCGGCGGCGGCGAAAAAGAATACCTGGTGATGAGGTATGCGACTGGTGATAAGCTCTATGTCCCCACCGACCAGATAGACCGCGTCAGCCGCTACATCGGCGCCGGCGACCGTCTGCCGACCTTGAGTCGGCTGGGTACACAGGAATGGATGCAGACCAAGCAAAAAGCGAAAGAAGCGGTCGAAGACCTGGCCCAAGAGCTGCTGGCGCTTTACGCTGCTCGGGAAGTCGTGCCCGGCTTTGCTTATTCCCGTGATACCGTCTGGCAGCACGAACTTGAGGCTTCTTTTCCCTATGTCGAGACCACTGACCAGATGGAGGCGCAGCGGCAGGTGAAAGAGGATATGGAGAAGGCCAGACCGATGGACCGACTGGTCTGTGGGGACGTTGGCTACGGTAAGACTGAGGTCGCCATCCGGGCCGCTTTCAAGACGGTGATGGATAACAAGCAGGTGGTGGTACTGGTGCCGACCACGGTGCTGGCGCAGCAGCATTATACTGCCTTTCGCCAGAGGCTGGAGGCTTTCCCGGTGAGAATCGAGGCATTGAGTCGGTTCCGATCGCCGAGGGAGCAGCGCGTCATCTTGGAAGGGATAGCGGACGGACAGGTGGATATCTGTATCGGTACGCACCGACTGTTGCAGAAGGATGTCGTCTTTAGAGATTTGGGGCTGTTAATCATTGACGAAGAGCAGCGCTTCGGTGTGGCCCACAAAGAATACCTGAAAAAGATGAGGCAGGAGGTGGATGTCCTCACCATGAGCGCTACCCCCATCCCTCGCACCCTGCATATGTCCCTGGTGGGGGTGAGAGACATGAGCACCATGGAGACCCCTCCTGAGGAGCGTCTGCCCATCAAGACCTATGTCGCCGAATATAATGACCTGCTGGTACGTGAGGCAATGCTACGGGAATTGGAACGCAACGGTCAGGTCTTTTTTGTGCACAACCGGGTGCAGAGCATCGCGCTGATTACCGATAAGCTCCGGTCACTGGTACCGGAAGCGAATATCACCATCGCCCACGGGCGGATGCCGGAAGAGGAACTGGAGATGGCGATGACCGATTTTGCCCGGGAGAAAAGTGATGTCTTGGTCTGCACCACTATTATTGAGTCGGGACTGGACATGCCCAACGTCAATACCCTGATGGTCAACCAGGCGGACAAGTTCGGCCTGACGCAGCTACACCAACTGCGGGGGCGAGTGGGTCGGGGGGCTAACTTAGCCCACGCTTATTTTCTCTATGATAAAGGGAAGCATCTGACCTCGACGGCACAGAAGCGACTCCAGACGATATACGAAGCCACTGAACTGGGCGCTGGTTTCAGCATCGCCATGAAAGACCTGGAAATTAGGGGTGCCGGTACATTGCTGGGGACGAGGCAGAGTGGGTGCATCAGCGCCATAGGTTTTAATCTTTACTGCCGGCTGCTGGCGGGGGCGGTGGAGGGGCAGAAAGCTAGGCTGGCCGGTAAGAAAGAAGTTAAACCGCCCATGCTACCTACCCCGTCCATTAACCTCCCCTTGACCGCCCACATCCCCGAGGAATACGTGGCCGACGTTGAGACCCGGCTGGGACTGTACCAGAAACTGGTCAAGCTGGAAACGGTCGGGCAGATAGAATCCCTGTCTCAGGAGTTCAGCGACCGCTTTGGCCCCCCACCCGTAGAAGTTCAAAGCCTGCTCTACGCCGTAAAAATCAAGCTACTGACGGCTAAAGCCGGGCTGGAAGCCGTCTCTACCGAACAGGGACAAATCGTGCTCCGGCTCTTTGAAGGTATGCAATTTGACAAACAGAAACTGGAGCCGGTCTTAAAAGACGGTATAAGGATGGGTATCACTCATCTTCACCTCGACCCTAGGCGGCTGGGCGAGGAGTGGCCAAAAATACTGGAAGAGGTGTTACATAAAATAGGGTGACATAATGTGAAGTAAAGTAGTTTTGAGAGAAAGAGGTGGGAAGAATGACAGACATAAGAAAGCGCATTAATGGAGAGGTAATAGCTCTTTTAAAAGAATGGTTGCATTCCTTACGAGAGTTTAAAAAGGATGACAATAATTTTAGGACCGGCTATTAGATTTGGTATACAAGAGCATTGGCGGTTGTACAATAACTTGTACCCGAACGACTAGATGAGTTTACAACACTCTATGATGAAAAAAAGTTCCCGATATGCTATCTCAAAATACTTAAGGCGGATAGAGGTTTATGCTGACCATTATGGAGCTGCTTATGTGTGGGTTCTTCAATATTAAAGTACTGTACTTATGAGTGTCCAAAAATGCGTAGGGCGTGACATTTCTTTGTCGACAGCCTTCAAATCCAAATCCAGGCCATTTTGGGGGTCTGTCTGGCTAATTACCATATCTAGTAGTCATACTTTTTGGCGGATTGTATCCCTGATCTTTACAATAATTTCCCCGTTTCAGAAGATTCGCTAAATGGTGTACACTACCAGTGAGATTAAGGGCTAGTGAAACAAGTATGGCACTTACATATTTGTTGGAGGCTACGGTACTGGTAAGTCACATTGGTGGCTTACTTTTTCTAATATTTACTTTCTTGGGTATGGCGAAGGTATGGCAAGAAAGGTGGGCACTGATCATTTTACTTTCTCACTCACGTGTAGTAGAACTCCAGATCATAGAGGGTGAAGAGGGTAACCTTGAATTCTTATGGGAGTGTAATCATGGCTAAGTTTACAAGTGCCGAACGGGTCTTTCGAGCTCTGGAGAGAAAGGAATCTGACAGAGTACCTCATTTTGAATTGCTTATTGACCGTAGAGTAGTGAATCAAATTTTACCAAAGGCGAGCTACGAAGAATTTATTGAGTACATGGATTGGGATGCACTGATGCATGTTGAACGGGATTTCATCAAGGAAGAAGTAATTGGAGATAACCCTAAGGCAATACGCGATGAGTGGGGTGTGGTGAAGCGTTACACGCACGAGCGTGCACCGGTACCTGTTGAGAGCGAGGCACCAATCAAATCAGAAAAGGACTTGGCAAACTACGATATCCCTGACCCTGACGATGAACGCCGCTTCGAGCAGATACGGCAATGGGTTAAACGCTACAAGGGGGAACGAGCCATTATAGCCGTAGTGCTGGATCACCATGCCGTAACCAGTGACATAGTGGGTTTTACGGAGCGCTTGATGACATTTTACACTAACCCGGATTTAGTCCTGCAGATTAATAAAATAGTGCTTGAGTACCAATTGCGTTACATCAATAACGCCATTGATGCGGGAGCGGATATTATATGGATAGCTGGTGACTGGGCAATGAATAGTGGCCCAGTATTTTCGCCAGAGCATTATAATAAATTCGTCCTGCCTCCTTTTCAGTCTTTAGCTAGGAAAGCGAAGGAAAGAGGCGTCTACGTGATGAAGCACTCGGACGGTAATTGCTGGCCATTCCTAGACAGCATAGTTGCGGCGGGAATAGATTGCTTCCATCCTGTTGATCCTCTGGCTGGAATGGACATAGGTGAGGTAAAAAGGAAGTATGGAAGTAAATTATGCCTTATGGGTAACGTGAATTGTGCCACTACTTTAAAGTCGGGTACTGCTGATGAGGTGAGGCAAGAGACGAAGGAGGTTATGCGTAAAGCTGGGATGGGCGGTGGACTTATCGTCTCTTCAAGCAATTCTATACACTCGGGAGTTAAGCCTGAGAACTATATCGCCATGGTGGAAACGATTCACCGATATGGTAAATATCCTTTAGAGGATTACTTTGATAATCTGGTTGTACCAGAGACTGTCAATTAAAAGCTGATAGGCTGAACGGTAAATACCTTGGTCTGCTTCTGTGCATACCTATCTATCGGCACGAGGGTACCCTGAAGCCATAGTGTTTCGTACTTATGGTTAGTCTACTTGCGGTTAGTCCTCTTTCTCTTTCTTCTCTCTGCTAATGGGAAAAGGGACAAAAGAGGATAGGGCCGTCAGATAAAAATTAAAAGGGTGAGGTAGAGAATATCAGATAAGCGAGGTGGGGTGTGATTTGTTATAATATGCCGTATGGACTTTTCAGGTGATAACTTGGTTGTTGAAATCCTGAAATGGGTGGGCATTGTCTTTGCCGCCGGATTTATCGGCTACTTCGGGCGCTATTTAAGTATGCTCCTCATTGAAAGGCTGCGCCGAAAAAGAGCGCAGTCTGTTCTGATCACCGAAGTTGCTCAAGAATCTTTCGTCGCTTCGGAACCAGCTAGGGAAAATGCCCAGCTTAAACTGGCGAAGCAAAAAGCCAAGGTAGAAAAAAAGAAAGCCAAGGCTGATGTTAAGAGGGCGAAGAAGAGAGGAGGAGGGTAACAGGAGTAACCGTGTGTCAGCTAGGGAATTAAAGAAGGGCGAAACCCTTCTTTACACTTTCTTCCGCTCTCTTTTACAAGAGAGAGGGATTAAGAAAGTAAAGTAGTGGCCTATCCGACTAAAACTAGACGCGTGGTTATACTAGACTCTTACCATGGTTAAAAAGCGGATTGATAGCCTGCTGGTGGAAGAAGGACTGGTAGATAGCCGGGCCAAAGCCCAGGCGATGATT
>NZCW01000032.1 GCA_002688435.1 Dehalococcoidales bacterium | reverse complement strand
TTGGCGTGAATATCGGCGATAATGGCGTAACGCATTTGTTAAGAATATAGCAGGTTTTAGGGGATTAGAAAAGAGGGGTGTCCAGGTACAAGCCTTGTAGGTTCCAATAAGTCGTGGTTGATTAAGGAAGGTAAGTAAAATAGTAACCAGAGCAAAAAATAAAGTGAAGGATAAAATAAAAATATAACTGTCAACCACGACTTATTGGAACCGGCCAGCAACCCCACCCGACATGAACCGCCGCTGGCTATGAGGACAGGTAGCCAGATTTAAAGCGGTCCGAGCCGGTAATAGTTGACAATGCCATCGCCTCCCTATTATACTTTCCATAATTTAGTTTTGTCGGAGGGCAGAGTAATGAAAACACCACGAGCGGTCGGTCACATTGCACTGACCCTGCTTATTATCTATATTACTGCCACGATAGTTATCATCCAGCTTCTGGGCTACCCGGAATTCATCGTCCCTGGTTTTATCGCGCTGCTACTTTCCATCAGTTACCTAGTTTTCTTAACGTTCATGGAGAAAAATAAGCGATTTTTCCTTAAATATCGACTACATCGGCCCATAAATACGGTAATCTCCAGTTTCAGGTATACCGGGGAAAATCAGATTAAAAGAAAAGGAAATCAGAGGGTAATCAATATGTCCACCATGTCATGGCAGTGGCCCCGCGGGGCCAATAGCATAAATTAGCCGCGAAATAAATTTTGAAAGGAGAAAAATGGAAAGAAGCAAGTTTATTCTTGATGAAAAAGATATGCCGGTCCGGTGGTATAACGTCCTACCCGATTTACCCGAACCGCTACCACCTGAGCTCCATCCCGGCACCAAGGAGCCGACAATCCTCCCCCCACCTCTCTTCCCCGCCGCCATCAACGAGCAGGAGTTCAGTCCCGAACGGTACATTGAAATCCCGGAAGAGGTGCAGGCCATTTACCGCACTTGGAGACCGACGGTATTACACCGGGCACACCGATTGGAAAAAGCCTTGGACACCCCGGCCAAGATTTTCTATAAATACGAAGGCACCAGCCAAGCCGGGAGCCACAAGCCCAATTCCGCCATCGCCCAGGCCTACTACAACAAGCAGGAGGGTGTCAAGCGCCTAGCCACCGAGACCGGTGCCGGGCAGTGGGGCAGCGCCCTAGCCTTGGGGTGCGCCCTCTTCGGCTTGGAATGCAAGGTCTACATGGTCAAGGTCAGTTACAACCAGAAACCCTACCGCCGCATCATGATGGAGACTTGGGGCGCCCATGTTGTCCCCAGCCCCAGCCAGGACACGGAGACCGGGCGCCGTATACTGAGCGAAGACCCCAATTCCACCGGTAGCCTGGGAATCGCCATCAGTGAAGCCCTTGAAGACGCCTTTAGCCACGATGACACCAAGTACTCCATCGGTAGCGTCGCCAACCATGTCCTGCTCCACCAGACAATCATCGGCGAGGAGACTCGCAAGCAGATGGAAATGGCCGATGCCTACCCAGACATTATCGTCGGCTGCGTCGGCGGTGGTTCTAATTTTGCCGGCCAGTTCCTACCTTGGATTCGAGACAAGTTCAGCGGGGAAAAACCGGACATGCGCATTATCTGCGTCGAGCCCCAGGCCTGTCCCACCCTAACCAAAGGCCTCTACACTTGGGACTTCGGAGATACCGCCGGTATGGCCCCTATACTCAAAATGCACACGCTGGGGCATACCTTCATACCGCCTCCGGTCCATGCCGGCGGACTGCGCTACCACGGCATGGCACCCATCATCTGCCACCTCTATAAGTTAGGTTTAATCGAAGCTAAGGCCGAGCACCAAGTAGCCGTCTTCGAGGCCGGAGTCAAGTTTGCCCGAACCGAGGGCATTATCACCGGTCCAGAGCCGTGCCATAACCTCCGGGTGGCCATTGATGAAGCCTTAAAATGCAAAGAAGCTGGGGAATCAAAGACCATCCTCATCGCCCATAGCGGGCACGGGCATTTTGACCTAGCCGCCTACGATGATTACCTTTCCGGAAGGCTCAAAGATTACGAGTATCCGGCCGAAAAAGTCAAGGAAGCACTAACTCATCTACCCGAAGTACCTTCCGCTTAAATTAAGGGCGAAATAAGGGGCCGGGGCTTTGCTTCCGGCCCCTTATTTGAATCTGTCGTGAAACTCCAATTCCAAAGAGAGCAAGGTGATTCCCTATGATTAGTGAATTTTAGAGAATGGCTGCTTTTCTTATTACTACCATTACCTTTGCGGCAACTTGGTTGCGTTGGTTTATTTGACTATAATAATGCTACACCTGACATATTCCCCAGCAAATGTCTGGTTTAACTATCAGAGGAGGTAAGCAATATGCCCAAAGAATTGATCTTCCAGCAACTCAAGTCTTACCTCTGGGAATCGACGAAGATCCTCAGAGGTATCATTTAAGCACCTCCCCAAAAGGAGTTTCGTAACAGGCTCTTATTTGATTATCACCTTACCCGCGTGTTAAAATTCAATCAGTCGTGAAAAAGCCAAAGGTAAAATTTCTAGCTATTTCTCTTATCCTTATCTTTTCCCTGGCACTAAGTTCCGGGTGCGCCCTACCCAATATAGACATCTCACCGACACCTTCGACAAGCCCTCCAACAACGCCACAATCACCAGCAGTACCACCACCGCAGCCAATCAACCCCACCTGGATGCCACCCAGTATCAGCCGGACACCGGCGGAGGCTTTACTCCGGAGCGCCAAGCCCAGCACTACCAAAGAGAACCAGGCCCCAGTGCTGCCCAACATCGCCGATGTCGTCGCTCAGGTCAAGCCTTCCGTCGTCGCCATCACCACCGAGGTAGTATCCCTTGACTTTTTCAACCGCCCGTTTACTCAGGAGGAAGCTGGCTCCGGGTGGATTATTGATGAGAATGGCATAATCGTAACCAATAATCACGTAGTGGAAGGTGCCGCCACTATTACGGTAACCATGGACGACGGCAGAACCTTTACCGTAGATATCGGTGCCGTGTTCACGGACAGTCTCAATGACCTAGCCATAATCAAGATTGACGCCCGGAATTTACCGGCACTAAAAATAGGAGATTCCTCCGATATAAGAGTTGGGGAGTGGGTGGTCGCTATCGGCAATGCCTTAGGCCAAGGTACCAGGGCCACCGAGGGAATCGTCAGCCGTAAGGGGAGTTCGATACCGGTCTCCCCGGGACAGACACTCTACGACCTGATTGAGACCACAACGGCGATTAACCCAGGCAATAGCGGCGGGCCGCTGGTCAACCTAGCGGGAGAGGTCATTGGCATCACCAGTGCGAAAATCGCCACCATCGGTGTTGAGGGTATGGGTTACGTTATCAGCACGGAAACGGCCATCCCGATTATCGAAGAGCTGGTGCAGAACGGGTATGTCGTCCGTCCTTGGCTCGGCGTAATGCTTTACACCGTTAACCAGTTCGCCGTCATGAGGTACCAGCTACCCGTAGAGGAAGGCGTCCTGCTCACCCATATTACTCCCGCCAGTCCGGCGGCGGATGCCGGACTGGCCGCGGGTGACATTATCGTCAGTCTTGACGGCCAAGAAATAGCCACTGCCGAAGAACTGACACGCATTTTCCATACTTCACAGATTGGTCAGAGGCTAGAAATAACTTACTGGCGGGGTGATACCCAGCACACCACCGGGGCCATACTTACTGAAAGTCCGCCACCACCCTAGGTTAGCCTTTTCACTCCCAGCGATATTTCCCGACCACCTAATTTGTGACTCTCGGTGAACGCGCCCGCCCCGGGAATTCCAGCCACCAGCTGCTCGGACAGCGTTTCCTGTTTAATATAATCGGTAAAGTCGGCCATTACCCGCTCCACATAAGCATCCCCCCGGTAATAGGCCATAATATGGTCGGCAATATCAAATCCCGCCGCGCGGCGCATCGTCTGCAATCGGCGCACAACCTCGCGCGCCGTCCCTTCGGCTTCAAGCTCGGGAGAAATGTCTGTATCCAGCATCACCGTCAAATCTCCCTCGGAGACGGATGGCCAGTCTTTCGCCGGCAGAGCGGCCACCACCTCCATTCCTTTCACGTTGACTTCTTCCAGTATCTGGGCAGCGAGACGTTGCAAAGCCTGCTGCTGCCATTTTGAGTTCACCTTGACCAGCAGTCTGGCCAGAGGCTGGCGCACCTTAATACCAGCCTCACTCCGGGCCGCCCGGCCCATACTTGAGGCCCTCATCACCAGACGGGTCGAGGCGGCCAATTCCTGATCAATCCGGCCCGTTTCCGCCGCCGGAAAATCGGTCAGATGCACGCTTTCCGGCTCACCGGGAAACACCGGACAGACCAGGTTCCGGTATAGCTCTTCGGCCAGAAACGGGGTAAACGGGGCCAGCAATTTGGACAGCGTCACCAGACACCGGTAAAGTGTGTTATAGGCGGCCTGCTTATCGGCGTCATTCTCACTCTTCCAGAAGCGCCGACGACTCCGCCGCACGTACCAGTTGGACAGGTCGCTGACGAAGCTCTCGATCTTCCGGCCCGCCTCGGTCGGGCTATAATTTGCCAGTTCTGCGTCAACATCGGCGATAAGTTGGTTCAACTCGGAAATAATCCAAGCATCAAGCTCCGATTGCGTTGAAGCACCGACACCGTCCGGAGTGAACTTATCAATATTGGCGTAATTAACAAAGAAGGAATAGACATTCCACATGGTCAGGAAGAAGCGGCGGGTGACCTCGGCCACCATGTCCTCAGCAAAGCGGCGCACGTTACCCGGCGGTGAGGAAGTAAAGAAATACCAGCGCAAGGCATCAGCGCCGTATTTATCAATCACTTGCCAAGGCTCAATCACGTTCCCTTTACCTTTGCTCATCTTCTCTCCTCTGACATCAAGGATATGCCCCAGACAGATAACATTCTGGAAACAGGGCCGATCGAAGAGCAGAGTGGCGATAGCGTGTAAGCTGTAAAACCAGCCGCGGGTCTGGTCCACCGCCTCACAGATATAATCGGCCGGGAAACGCCCGTCCTCAAGCAGGGTCTCATTCTCAGAGGGATAGTGGTACTGGGCAATGGGCATAGCCCCGGAATCAAACCAGCAGTCAATGACCTCCGGCACCCGTCTCATCGTACCGCCACACTCAGCACAAGCAAAGGTCACTTCATCAATAAACGGACGGTGTAAGTCCAGCGGTTCCGGTAAGCCACTAAAGCCGGGCTTCTTTTTCAACTCCGTTACGCCGCCGACACATTCCAGGTGACCGCAGGACTCACCGCGCCAGACTGGTAGCGGCGTCCCCCAGTACCTTTCTCGGGAAAAGGCCCAGTCCACATTATTCTCCAACCAGTCACCGAAGCGACCGTGCTTAATATGCTCCGGATACCAGTTTATCTCGCCGTTACCGGAGATAAGCCGTTCTTTAACCGCCGTAGTCTGGATATACCAGCTCTCTTTAACGTAGTACAGGAGCGGCGCTTCACAGCGCCAGCAGAAGGGGTAAGTATGACGAATAGTATCATGGCGGTAGAGCAGCCCTCTCTTCCCCAAGTCGGCAATCACCAATGGGTCAGCGTCCTTGACGAATTTACCGGAAAAGGAATAGTGCCCGGTCAGCATCCCCTGAAGATCAACCTGCTGAACAAAGTCAAGTCCCTGCTCCTTACCAGCCTCAAAATCAACCTCGCCAAAAGCCGGCGCTACGTGAACCATCCCCGTCCCGTCCTCCAGAGAGACGAAATCGGTGGCGATAACCGCGTAAGACAACTCCTGGTCCGGCGGCTGTACCTTGAGGTCAACCGGCACACCGGCGCCATTCCCGGACATAGTAAAACGCCTTCTCTCCACGCCGTATTCGTGGGGGTTATACAACGGTCCGTAGCGTAGCCCGACCAGTTCCTCGCCTTCTACCTGGTCAACCATTTCATTACGGCCAAAACCCATCGCAGCCAGCAGCGCCGAGGCCATTATCAAGTACTCATCGGCCATCGCTACCACGGCATACTCGGCCTCAGAGGCCACGGCCAGAGCGGTGTTACCCGGCAGGGTCCACGGCGTGGTCGTCCAGGCCAGTAAATAGGCAGGCTTCCCGGCAAAGAGTCTGGCTAGACGCTCTCGCGCCACGGAACCGGTCAATGACGACGGGATAATCTTGAACTTTATGTAAACCGATGGGTCCTCGGTATCGTCCTTATAGCCCAGAGCTACCTCATGGGAACTGAGCGAGGTGCCACAGCGTGGGCAGTGCGCCACCGTCTTGTAGCCCTGGTACACCAAGCCCTTGTCCCATATCTGTTTTATCGCCCACCAGACACTCTCGATATAGTCGTTTTTCATGGTAACGTAGGGATGTTCCATATCTATCCAGAAGGCAATACGCTCGGTCATCGCCTCCCATTCTTTAAGGTAGCCGGAGACGCTCTCCCGGCAGCGGGTATTAAATTTATCAATGCCGAACTCCTCAATCTGCGCCTTGCCGGAAAAGCCAAGGTCCTTTTCCACCTCCAACTCCACGGGCAGGCCGTGGGTATCCCAGCCAGCAATACGCGGAGTAGAGTAGCCTTTCATAGCCTTATAGCGCGGGATAATATCCTTGAAGATACGGGCCAGCACATGATGGATACCCGGGCTGCCGTTAGCCGTAGGGGGACCCTCGTAGAAGACAAAACGGGTACCACCGCGGCGCTGGTCAATGCTCCGCTTGAAGATATTGTTTTGCCGCCACCAGTCAAGTATCTTTTCCTCGACCTGCGGTAGATTGATTTGACTACTTACCGGCTGAAACATAACCAAACTCACCTTACTATAAAAAATCCCGCCCTCTAGGGACGGGAATTACTAAACCCGCGGTACCACCCTATTTCCCCCAAGATAAGGGGGCGCTCCTTAAAGGCACACCCTGCCTTCGCCCGGGATAACGGCGGACGCTACCGGCCAAGCCTACTCAGTACCAGGTTCTGCCTGCTCACCTTTCGATTGACAGCTCAGGAGGGATTTTCGGAAAGCCGGTTACGTCTGCTCTCACCCTACCAGACTCGCTGGGTAACCGTGGTTTCTCTTACTCGTCTCCGTCACAGCTTTTTCGGCTAAAGATTAACACATTTACCAAAGCAAAGCAATCTAAAATCAATCAATCCAGCGGCTCCTGGGGTAGAATAACAACCTTACGCTCTTCCCTTTCACCACTGCTCTGGGTGGTAACATCGGGGTTCTCCGCTAAAGACAGGTGGATAATACGCCGGTCCGCCGCCGGCATCGGCTCCAGAGCAAATGGTACACCTCTCTCTTTCACCTGCTCTGCCATACGGAAAGCCAGAGCCTGCAGCGCCTCCTGGCGGCGGCGATTATAGTCCCCAATGTCAATAACTATCGGCCTCCACACTTTAGTCCGATGGGCGACAATCAACCTCACCATAAACTGGAGACAAGCCAAGGTCTGCCCACGCCGTCCAATCAAAATGCCCAGATCATCACCTTCGATATCAAAGATCAAGCCGGGTAAAGCTCCCTCTTCTCCTTCCGCCGCGAGTTCCGATACCAACACCACGGAAGTCGATACTCCCATCAGGCCAAGAAGTTTTTCCAAGGTTTCCCTAGCTACCTCGGCGATACCATCCTTCTGTTCGGACATTTCCATCAATTATGCCTCATTATCATTATTTCCGCTTGGGACGGTGACCTTTATTTTTCTTCGCCTGACGCTTGAACATCCTGAGGCTCGGTGCAGCTTTCCGGGCAATATCCGCACCGACATCCGCCCCGATATCAGCCCCGACGTCAGCGAAGTCCACTGGCTTTTCCTCCACCCGGGTGATATGGGTGATGTATTTCTTATCCCGGCCGACCGGCTTCTGCGCTCCCGCCGGCATCAGGCCACCCCACCCGCCGACCATATAATACTGGATGACAATGGTGATAACGTTTGAAATTACCCAATAGAGGGCCAATCCAGCCGGAAACTGCATGGTAAGGAAGGCGAACATCAGCGGCATCATCCACAGCATCATCCGGCTCTGCGCCTGTTGCTTAGGATCAGCGCTGGTGGTAGGCATAACCATCTTCTGCTGCAGCCACATGGTACCCCCTACCAGAATCGGCAGCATGAGAAACCGATCCGGTATCGACAGGTCCAGCCACAGGAATTGACTGTTCAGGGGCACCAAGAAAAATACCTGTGACCAAGAGGAGTAAAGGTGCTGGGACAGATTCAGAAAGTCTTCCGGCTTGGTGGCCAATACCCGGATAATCGACTGGAACAAGGCTATCCAGATGGGCATCTGGACTAACATGGGCAGCATGCATCCGGCCGGACTCACCCCGGACTCTTTGTACATTCGCATCTGCTCCTGAGCTAGCTTGGCCTTATCTTTACCGTGTTTCTTCTGAAGCTCGGCCAGCTTGGGTTGCATCTCCTGCATGGCCTTGGTCGCCCTGAGCTGTTTTGTAGTGAGCGGCAGCGTCACTACGCGGACAATAATAGTCAGGGCAATAATCGCTAGCCCGAAGTTATGGAGTAAATATCCTGAAACTACAATCAGGATATTTATCATCGGTGACAGGATAATTAAATTCCAGATTTCACCAACCAATGGAACTTACCTCACTCACTCTCCAAGGAAAGGCTCCACCGTATCGCCCCAGACCGGGTATCTACCGCATAGAGCACATCCTTATCCGTGTGAACATAGACTACCCCGCCACTGGCGACCAGCGACGCATATATCTCTTCCTCCAGGTCGACTAGCTGCTTTTTTTGCTGACCACTATTTACGGCGTATATCCGACCGGCCTGCGAGGCAACCATCACCGAGCCCTCAAACAGAACCGGCGAAGAGCTTACCGGGCTCCCCAGGTTAAATTCGGCTATTTTATCACCGTTTCCAGCATTAAAGGCGTAGACCCGGCCATCCACAGAAGCGGTGTAGATCACGCCGCCATCGGCCAACGGGCGCCCCCAGAACCAGTTCTCCGCCTGGAATTTCCACCGCAGACTACCATCGGCCTCACTCAGGGCGTAGAGGTATCGGTCAAAGGAGCCGATATAGACCGTATCATCATAGACTAAGGGAGTGGCCACAATGGCCCCTTCCGTAGCAAATTCCCATTTCTTGCGGCCGTCAACCGTATCCAAGGCATAAAGCTTTTTATCAAAGGAACCGATATAAACGGTATCACCATTCACGGATGGAGTTGACCAGATTTTCCCCCCGGTCTCAAATTCCCATCCTTTATCGCCGGTCGCCGCATCCAAGGCGTAAAGTTTCCCGTCAGAGCTCCCGATATAGACCTTACCCAGCACCGAAACAGGCCCGCCAACAATCGGCTCGAGCTCTCCTTCCCGGGGATATACCCATCTCAAGGCACCCGTCTCAGAATTAATCGCATAGAGTTTCCCATGATAGGCGGCGATGTAAACCAGTTCCTCGGTCAAAGAGGGCGAGCCGTAGATGGCTACTCCTCCCGCATCCGGTGCGCAGCCAAAGCCGGTAGCCTTCTTCGGAGCCTCAAAAGGAACATCCGGCCACCGGCGTTCCTGACTCGACACATCTATGGCCACCAGCTTGCCTTCCATAGAACCTAAAAAGATAGTGTCATCAGCAATCACTCCTCCTGACCACCCCCTGGGTATGGTGTTAACCCCGGTACAACCGAGAAGAGCCGGCCCGCCGACCAGCGCCAGCAGCATAACCAGCAGGAGTAATACCTTACCAATCAACAATTTACCAGACAACTATTTCTTCCCTCCAGGCAATAAATTATCCTCGGAGACAAACTCCGCGGGAACGGGCTTCACGATACCGGATCATAGCCACCCGAATGCAAAGGGTGGCAGCGGGCCAGTCGCCTTATGCCCAGCCATATTCCTCGGAAAAAGCCAAACTTAGAAATAGCCTCGTAGGTATATTGGGAGCAAGTAGGCGCAAAACGGCAGGACGGTAATGTAACCTGCGACAGTGTTATCTGATAGAGCCTAATTAGTCCCAAAGCAAATTTCTTCATAACCCTGCGCTAATAATTGGCCTCGGGACAGCAATCCCCGGACCGATTTCTCCAAATCCGTATAATCGGCACCGGCGGCTTTGGAACGGGCAATGAAGATAATGTCCCATCCCGGCCGCAGCGGCGTCAGCCGTACAATCTCTCTTAGTAAACGCTTTACCCGGTTTCTCACCACTGCCTTACCCACCCGCCGACTTATGGAAAAGCCATAACGGGACAGGTCAAGCCCGTTCGGCAAAATCTTCATCACTACCCGCTCATTAACTATTGAGTTACCTCTACTATAGACCAAAGCATACTGGGCGGTCTTGGTCAGATACTCTTCTCCCCTCACGATACCATTCTCAATTCATTAACTGCTCGGCCGAAATGACAGGATGGCGGCGCTAGACCACCGTCAACCGCTGGCGACCTTTCAGTCGTCTTGCCTTCAGGACATTACGGCCACCCCGGGTACTCATTCTCGCCCGAAAGCCATGCTCACGCTTTCTGGGGATTCTCTTCGGTTGATAAGTCCTTTTTGGCACGGTAACTCCCTAATTGAAATAAATTATCTTTGCCTTGCAAATTACATCAATAATCATCCAAAGGCAAAGAGCAAAGAGCAAAGGAAGATAAGGCGATAAGCGCATACAAGACATCCATCCCTTTACGCATCATCGCCACTAATCACGTAAACCAACGCCTTCTGTCCCGCGAATATGAGCCGAGACGTATGGCAGTAGGGCCAGATGTCGTGCCCTCTTTACGGCGGTAGCTAAAAGGCGCTGATGCCTGGCGCAAGTGCCACCTTTACGACGAGGCTCTATCTTACCCCTATCCGACACGTAGGGGCGTAATTTCGCTGGCTCCTTGTAGTCTATAACTTCGATTTTATTTTTACAGAACGAGCAAAATTTGCGCCTAGGCACATATTTTGCCCTTCCCCATTTCCGACCCCTAGTTACTCTAGCTACTGCCATACATCATCCTTCTATCTAAACTAAAAAGGGATATCATCAGGCTCTAATTCGGCACCGCCACTCTCCTCCGGCTTCTCCTCGGCACCACCACTTTCCTCTGGCTTACCTTCAACACCACCACCTTCCTCCAACCTCTCATCAGCCAGCGGCGCCATTCCCCGCCGATCAAGGAATATTACTTTATTGGCGATTACTTCCGCCTTGGAGTGCTGCAGGCCATCCTGGCCCTCCCAGGAACGAGTGTGTATTCTACCCTCTGCGTAGACCAGCCGGCCTTTGGCCAGAAACTGGTTACACTGTTCGGCCAGTTTATTCCAAGCCACCACGCTAAACCATTCCGTCTCCTGCCGTCGCTCGCCATCCAGAGTAGTTGACATCCAGTTAGTAGCCACTCGAAATGAGGTTACCGGTCTCCCGTTAGGAGTAAACCGCATCTCAGGTTCACCTCCAACGTTACCTATAATTATCACCTTATTTAAACTTGGCATTAGCGCAAGACTCCTTTTACTCTCCCTCACCTATCCGCAGAAGCCGGGTACTCATCCTGATTAGCTACCCATTCTTATCAGCAGATGCCGTAAAACATCTTCCGATATCCGTAAATTAGCCTCCAGTTCTTTGCTCCACACTGGCGACATTTTAAACCGGGCTAACACATAATTACCTTCCAGAAAGCGCTTTATCGGGTAGGCCAGTTTCTTTTTACCCCACCGCTCTTCATCGGAAATACTTCCGCCCTTACCGGTGATAAACTGGCTCACACTGGTTATCGAGATCTCCAGAGCCTCGTCACTAACCTCTGGACTAATGATGTATATCAGTTCATAGTCGTGCAGTGGTTGGTCTTCTGTTTTCAATTCCAACTTACTATCTTTTGTTTTTGGCGTCATCTGCCTTCCTGAAAAATTTTATTGCCCATTATACCACAACCGCAAGACATAAACAACACTGGCAGAGCGTCATTTACTATGGGTGGGGCCGACATACCTTGACACTACACACCACCTCTGATAGACTTTATTGAGCAAGAGATAGTGCTTCGCCGCCGTAACTCATTAAAGGTCTTGCTGCCTGAAGTGGCCCCGTGGTGTAGCGGTCTAACATGCCACCCTGTCACGGTGGAGATCAGGGGTTCAAATCCCCTCGGGGTCGCCAATTCAAACTTGTAGTGCACCTTTCCAGCATACTGAAGATCAAAGGGTGACTTGAATTCCGACTGTAGTGTAACGGCGAAGCACTTCCGCAAGTTCTGGGTACCCAAGATATTTGACCGTAGTCCTGGTACCAAGAAAGACGCCAAACAAGCAGAAGGCATACTAACCCAGCAAACCATTGAAATACTGGAAACTCACCGGCCAGAGCCGCTACCGGAAAACCTGGTCAGAGAGTTCAAAAAGATGGGAAAGACTTGGTTCGACCGCATGAGTCTGAAACACGAATATCCGAAAAGGAAAGTAAAAGGAGACGAATATATCATCGCGCCGCCCTAGTTTCTGAAGGAAACATAAAAATGGAAGACTTTAAAATTATCGACATACACGTACACCTGTGCCGGACGCCGGAGGAAGAAAGCAATTACTTCCCTATCCCAGGGCGGAGGGTGCAGGACCGATGGGCAACCCCAGAGAGGGTTATTACGTACATGGACCAGAGGGGCATCTCGAAGATGGCCTTTATGATTCTAATACCACGCCAGCTTCGGGCACCCCTCTACGAGAAAGCGAAACTATGGGAGCTGCCCGAGGAACAGCGCCGCCAAGGGGAAAAGAAACTCAGCCCACAAATCGCTTCCCTGATGCGCGAAATGAATGAGTGGGGTTGCGGGATAGGTCGGAGTTTCCCTAGGTTACTTCCCTTCATCGGCATGTCGAACGACTTCGGCAGCGGGGAGGCTATGGCCGAAGAGGTAACTTTGAGGGCCAGCCAGGGAGCCAAAGGAGTAAAACTACATCCGGGGCAGTTTTCCTATTTCCCGAACGACAAAATGTCCTGGCCGATGTACGAGAAGTGCCAGGAGCTGAGTCTACCGGTCTTGTCTGATTCCGGCCCGTGGCCTCATTCCCACCTCATGATGGTGTACCCTAACCCTCTGGGGCTCGAGCTGCACAAGACAAAAAGAGAGTTCGCCGAGCCTGATAACTTTGCCCGGGTACTGGAGGCTTTTCCTCGCCTGACTCTCATTCTAGCTCATCTTGGCTCTGCCTGGTGGGATGAGAGGCTAGAGTTAGCCCAGAAATATCCCAACGTGTATTTTGATACCTCACAGGGCTTTGCCGCTCCGGATCGGATACCGGTGGTCGCCCATCGCGGTCTGGCGGAAGAAGACGCGGTACGGGTTTTCCGTAAGATTGGCGTGGAGCGGATAATCTTCGGGACCGATTTCCCAGGCATTGACCCACAACCACAGTTGGAACAGATTATACGACTGCCTTTAACCGATGAGGAAAAGCGGATGATACTGGTGGAGAATGCCCAGCGTATCCTCCGGATTTAGTATTATCTCCTGGCTCATTACCACCTGCAGTCCCATAACTTTCCCAGACCGGTTCTTACGGAGCCGGCCATCTTACCAGCCTTTTTACCAGAAACACGGGCCATCCCGCTGCCGCCTATCCCAGAATCTTACCCGGCAGCCACAGTATCAGCCCGGGGAAAGCGACAAACACGCCAAGACCCACCATAATGAGGATGACAAACGGGATTACTCCCCGGATTATATCCGCCGTGGTTACACCCAACTCAGGGTCGGCACTACCCCGACAGACAAAGATGGACTGAGCGAGGGGAGGGGTCATAAAGGACATCTGCAGATTAACACATATCATCAGGGCAAACCATATCGGGTCAAACCCCAGCATAGGCGCGATGGGCACCAGAATGGAGACGACGATGAGAATGATACTTATCCAGTCAATAAACATGCCCAAGATAAAAGTGACCACCATTATGGCGACGAAGGCACCCCACTGTCCGAAAGGCATCGCCATAACCATATCCGCAATTACTATCCGGCCACCGAAGTAAAAAAATATACCCACCGCGGCATTAGCACAGGCGGTGACCAACATGACAAAGCCGGTGACTCTCAATGTCTCGCACATAGCATATTTCAGCATCTTCCAGCTAAACTTACGGTAGGCAATGGTAATCATAACCGAGGCCGCCGCCCCTACACCAGCTGCCTCATAGACCGTGGCAATGCCAAGAAATATCGTCCCTAGGACGGACAGCATAATAATCAGGGGCGGCACTATCCAGGTAAGCAGCAGAGCTACCTTACCGGTAAAGGGCATCTGCCTTTCTTCAATGGGAGCTATTGGTGCTATTTGCGGCTGAAGCCAAGAGCGCACAGTAATATAAGTCAGATACAGACCGGATAACACCAAGCCGGGGATGAAGGCGCCAAAGAATAACTTACCGATAGATAAAGAGGCCGACATACCCAGAATCACCAGCATGATACTGGGAGGGATAAGAATGCCGAGGGTGCCACCGGCGCAAATGGATCCGGTGGCCAGCTCCTTACTGTAACCTCTTTTCACCATAGAGCCAAGGGAAACGGTGGTCAGCATACTCACCGAAGCCTGAACCACGCCCAGACTGGCGGCCAAAACGGTACCCATTACCACCGTACTCAGCGCCAGCCCTCCCCTCAACCGTCCTAACCACAGATGCAGGGCTCCGTACAGCTTATCGGCTATGGCCGAGTGGGAAAGTATAAGCCCCATAAAAGTGAAGAGTGGAATCGCCAGCATATTATAATTCATTATCATATAATTAACGCGTCCGCTCATTAAAAAGAATATCTTAGGCCCTATCAGAAAATAGCCGATTACGGTGCCAACACCTATTATCACCAGCGCAATATGATAACCAGTAAGGACCCCACCCAGTATCGCCAGTAGAAATATCGCCGTAAAAAGCTCCGGACTTACTTCAATCACCGCCGTCTACCTTCGACGAGAATATGTACGTCACGAATAAATTGAGCTACGAATTGTAAAAAAAAGAGACACAATCCCGTGAAAATAATTATTCTATACAGCAGGGCGGTTATCGATATCTCCTGGGGACCGCCCCCTACCAGGCCGAGCCAGGTATGCCCCATTGATTCCCCGGCCAGCACGATCAAACCCCCGAATAAAGGGAAAAAGAATATGCCCGTACCAATGACATCAATGAGGGCTTTACGGCAGGCGGAGAGGTGGATATAGAAGATATCCACCCGGATATGTGAATTATGCCGCTGCGCATAGACCCAGCCCAGAACAACAATAGCACCACCCAGCATGCGCAAAATACCAAACCCCCAGACGGTTGGCGCATTAAACACATACCTAGCGGTAACCTCGTACAGGATTACGGCAATCAGCACCGCCACGAGCCAGCTAGAGATTGAACCCGCTCTTTCATTAACAGCATCAATAGTATGCAGTATCTTTAGCATCAGCCTAGTCAAAAATTTTGTGAGCTCAAATACATACAAATGGCGCCACAAGCGGCCACGTTCAGCGATTCCGCTTTTTCCCGGACAGTGGGAATACGTAAACGGTAATCCGCCGCCTCCAGCAGCGTTTTCGAAAGACCGATCGCTTCGTTACCCAGCGCCAGCAGGAGTTTACCCCGACGGGAAAGAATTGACGGCCCGGCCACGCCGCTAATCTCGGCCGCTATCAGGGGATAGCCCCTCTTTTGCAACGCTTTGGTAAGCTCAAAATAGCGTGTCGTTCTTCTGATCCAGACCGATAATACCGTACCTGCCGCTGCTTGGACACATTTTGGCGACAGCGCATCAGCGCAGTGCTCCGTCATAATAACTCCCGAAAAACCCAAGGCAGCCGCCGTACGAATAAGAGTGCCCACGTTCCCGGGATCCTGAATGTCTTCCAGCAGTAAGATTTTATCGCCCGCCTCCTCCGGAAGATAGTCAGCGCCTATGTCCGCCGGTAGACGGACAACGGCCATCGTACCCTGTGGTGTCCTAGTAAGACAGATGGAGCGGAACTGACTCTCGTCAAGCGCTCGCACGGCATAATTACGGTAAACCGGCGGTGGCTCGGTAACAGTTAGAATCTCGATTATTCCCTCCGGTTGACTGCTGATTATCTGCTTGATGGCCCTGTCCCCTTCCACTAGAAATACCCCGGCTTCCCACCGCCCTTTTTTGGTGGCCAGTTTTTTATACCATTTGAATGGTTTCAGAGGAACCGACATGGCACCTTTACCTTTACTACTTCAAGTCACCTTACCACCCCGGTAACCCAGACATAACACGACTCTGAACACTCTAACTAGTTACCCGGTTTTTGTCAAAAACCAGCGATGCAGAAAGATACGCATTAAGATTCCAGCCCAATACGATGAGTCTTAGCCACGGTAGAGTAAAACGACAGGGCTACTTCACATCCGCCGACGTTTTTATTGTAACCTATTGTCAGGTCAGAACCAATATGGATTATAACGACCTGATTTATCATCCATCTGCCGGCAGAGGCATGCCAATCGGTTCCAATAAGTCGTGGTTGATTAAGAGAGGTAAGTAAAATAGTAACCAGCGCAAAAAGAGTAGGGGGATAGAAATGGACAAGTATAAGGACCCAACATTTTGGGCTTATGTCGCAGGAGTAGAAAAAGGATTAAAAACGGTGACTAAAGTGATGTATAAAAAGACATTTCCGAAATGCAAATACTGTGGGGGAAAGGATGTGGTGAAGTTTGGCACTTATAATGGTGTTCGACGCTGGTGGTGTAAAAATTGCAGGCGAAAATTCATAGACAAAGACATATTACCTAAAATGAAAACCCCTATTGAGCAAACAACAGGAGCCTTGAGCGCTTATTATAGAGGTATGTCTTTAGATGATATAGGGGAACATCTTGACCAGCAATACGGCAACCGCTTAACCGATGCTGGTGTTTACAATTGGATTAAGCGTTTCACCCAAGAAGCCATTAAGCATACCAAAACACTCAAGCCGGATGCAGGCGATGTTTGGATAGCAGATGAAACAGTTCTAAAAATAGGCGGTAAGAACACCTGGTTTTGGGACATTATAGATGCCAAGACCCGATTCCTTTTAGCGTCTCATATCTCTACTACACGAACCACTGGAGATGCATATGCCCTAATGAAGATGGCTGAACAGAGAGCGGGCAAAGTGCCGGAACTTGTACTTACGGATAAACTGAAAGCCTATCTCGATGGTATAGAATTAGCTTGGGGGGCTGATACAAAACATATGCCGTCTAAAGGCTTTCGTGCACCATTAAATACGAATATGATAGAACGCTTCCACGGAAGCTTGAAAGGCCGCATAAAAGTGATGCGTGGTTTGAGGAATGTGAAAACCGCCAAACTCCTATTAGACGGCTGGTTAGTCCATTATAATTTCTTCAGATCACACGAGAGCCTAAACGATAAAACGCCGGCAGAAAAAGCGGGAATAAAGACGCCGATTAAAAACTGGGCTGATGTGGTAAGGGTTAAAGAGGATAAATCTGAAAATATATTGGAGACAGACGAGCCATTTATAAAAGTATTTAAGGCTCGTGCCAGTCCTAGAATCAGGCACAAGCCTCAAAAGATTAAAAAGAGAGCAAAGGTAAGCATTTCACTTAAAGGACTACGATAGATGATAAATAACAATTGAGCCTGTTGCGAAACTCCGGTTCCAAAGAGAACCAGGTGATTCCCTGTAATTAGTTAATTTTGGGGAATGACTGCTTTTCTTATTACTGCCATTGTCTTTACGGCAGCTTGACCTGCCTCCCCAAAAGCAGTAGTATTGATAACCACTGTGATTGAGAAACAGGCATGGAACAACAAGAGCCGAAAGCTAAAAGCCGCGGATACAAGTGGGGCGTGACCGCTCTGGTTATCCTCGCTGTAGTCACCGTAGCGGTGGTTGCGTGTGTTGCACCCGCGCCGGCCCCGGTACCGGTACCGATACCAGTACTAGAGGTAACTGCCGAGGAAGAACCCGAAGAGGAGGCAGTGCCAGTACTTTCCTTTACCAAGACCTTCGGTGGTGAGGGCGATGATGTAGTCTACTCGGTGCAACAGACCGCGGACGGCGGCTATGTCATCGCAGGCTACACAGTTTCCTACGACTTACCCGCTAAGGAAGCCTACCTGGTGAAGACTGATGGGAAAGGGAACGAAGAGTGGCAGCGGACTTTCGGCGGTGAGGAATATGATGTAGCCAACTCGGTGCAGCAGACCGCGGACGGCGGTTATGTCATCGCCGGCTACACAGAGTCACTTGGTGAGAAGGGTGACGTCTACCTGATCAAGACCGATGGGAAAGGGAACGAAGAGTGGCACCGGACTTTCGGTGGTGAGGAATATGATGTAGCCTTCTCGGTGCGGCAGACCGCGGACGGCGGCTACGTCATCGCCGGCCGTACAGGTTCCTACGGCGCAGGCCGTAGTGATGCCTATGTGATCAAGACTGACGGGGAAGGGAGCAAAGAGTGGCACCGGGCTTTCGGTGGTGGGGACGATGATATTGCCTTCTCGGTGCGGCAGACCGCGGACGGCGGCTACGTCCTCGCCGGCAGCATAGATCCCCACGCCGGTCATGGATATGACGTCTACCTAATGAAGATCGATGAGGAAGGTAATTAAATGTCAGTATTACGGGTACCTTGGGATGCTACAAATCTCCAATAATCAACCACGACTTATTGGAACCTGCCAATCTATGATATTGACAAAAACCGGAATAGAGCTGATAATTAAAGCCCTTGATTAGAAACTTGGTAATGGGGAGATGATGGAAACCGCCAGCAAACGAAACGCAGTGGCTGGCGCCCTTTTTACGACCTGAAACGTAAGGTCGTAAACTTTTATTAGCCGAGATAACATTCTCGGGAAGGAGTGAGAAATGGTTAACGAGAACGCCGAGTTCGCCATGGCAGACCAGCCCGCGGAGCCCCCCAAGATATTAACCAAGCCACTTCCGCAAATCCTAGATGAAATGGAAGACAACATCAAGACAGCGGCGGAAGCTGCCAAGAAGGCCGAAAATGCAGCTAGGTCAGCGACTGGGGCGGCCGGAGCAGCCACCAGATCCGCCGGGGAAGCCGGCAAGAGAGCAGAAGAGGCTCGCCAAGCCGGAGAGAAGGCCGCCGAAAGTGCCACGCAAACTGCGACCGAAGCTGCCGCCAAAGCCGAAGCAACCGCTAGGACCGCCCGGGAATCGGCGGAAGGAGCCGCCCGAAAAGCTGAGGAAGCTAATCGAAGCGTCCGGGAAGCTATCGCCTCGTTTGAAAAAGCGACGGAAGAGACGAGTGCCAGAGCCACCGAAGTGGCGGAAGAAGCCATGAAAGTATCGCAAGAGGCAGCCGCTAAAGCCACCGCTAAAGCCGAAGAAACGGCCGGGTCCGCCCGTGAAGCGGCGGAAGAAG
>NZCW01000031.1 GCA_002688435.1 Dehalococcoidales bacterium | reverse complement strand
GTAGAGACTACAACCAGGGCCTCAGGGAGCTTGTTAATGCCGCCTGATTATGCCAAAGTGTTCGGTTTAAAAAGTGTCCCATTTCGCTGATTGACAACACTCATATGCTACATCAGGACTTTATCATCACCAGCAGCATCTTAAATTTCCTGATGGCTTTCAGGGCGTGGGGCTCATCAGCCGGCATTATCACCATTTCACCTTCTCTTAAGCGGAGAGCCTTACCTGAAATAGTAACCTCAGCCTCACCATCAAGAATACAGACCGCGGCATCAAACGGCGCGGTGTGTTCGCTTAACCCTTGTCCTTCCTCAAAAGCAAACAAGGTCAGGGTTCCCGCCTTCTTCTCAATTAACGTCCGGCTGACCACCGTACCTTCCTGGTAGCTTATCAGATCAACTGACCTTTTAACCTGCGCCAGAAACTGCCTAGTTTTGTACTCCGCTTTATCCTGTGCCATATCTCTACACCTCCCGACCGGTTACTTACCTGATTCCCCAAATTATAGCACACTTTCCTCGTTGAAGGTCATCGTCATCAGTTCAAGCAATCGTTGGAGACATAGTCCGGAGGCGGAAACATCGAATAAGCTGAAAAAACACGCCATTTGCCATTCGGAGCACCAGAGCTTATAATGTCATTTTTAGATGATCGGATATCGTGAAGATATCGACACAATCGTCAGGAAAGGAAACTGCCATTAACAAGTCCAATATCCGTTCGGCCTTTCTGGGGATGCTGCCACTTTTCGTGCTGGCACATTTCGGCCACCACCTGATGATGGCGTTATTTACGCCCCTTTTACCCTATATCCGTAACGATTTTACGCTGACTTACACCCAAGCGGGCTGGCTGATCATGGCCTACAACTTGGCGTACGGCCTCAGCCAGCTTCCGTCAGGCTGGCTGGCTGACCGCATCGGTGCCCGCATCATGCTCACTATCGGCGTAGCCGGTGTAGCCATAGCCGGACTGCTGATCAGCCTCTCCCCAACCTACATCATACTGGCCCTCTTCCTAGTATTATTAGGACTGGTGGGAGGCGGTTACCATCCGGCCGCCGCGCCGCTGGTATCGGCATCAGTCAAGCCGGAGAACCGCGGAAGGGTACTGGGCATCCACCAGATAGGCGGCACCGGTAGCTTCTTCCTTGCCCCATTAATCGCCGCCGGTATTGCCAGCGCCTTGGGCTGGCGCGGTACATTCCTCACCATTTCCATACCCTCCATTGCCCTTGGCATCGTTTTTTACATGCTTCTAGGTCGGCCGGGTTACGCCAGGAAACCCTCAAAAACGACGTCGAGGAGCCCCAAGGAGACCTCACCTGTCCCCAGGCATTGGCGACGCTTGGTAGCCTTTATCACTCTGGGTATCGTCAGCATGGCCACGGTCTACTCCACTCTATCGTTCATCCCACTATTCATCATCGATCATCTCGGCGCCAGTGAAGAATCCGCCGCGGCCATGCTATCCTTGGCCTTCTTCGGCGGGCTCTGGGCCGGACCCCTAGGCGGATATCTATCTGACCGCATAGGCAGGGTACCGGTGATACTGGCGGTGGGCTTTATTGCCGCCCCGGCCATTTTTATGCTAAACCTGGTGTCCCTTGGCCTGACTATCTCCATTATATTAATTATCATCGGCATGGCCATGCACCTCGGCATGCCGGTGGTCGAAGCTTACGTCATCAGTCATACCTCGAGACGTAAACGTTCGACCGTACTCGGCCTTTACTACCTCGGCAGCCGGGGAGGCCCGGCTATCGCGCCCATCATCGGCTATCTCATTGATAATTATGGCTTCTACATAAGCTTTAGCGTGGTCAGTGCAACGTTACTCACGGTGACCGTAGTTTGCGCCCTGCTTCTATGGGGAAGTCGCAACTGATCTCCTGATACAAAAAGTTAAGCAGGTTTCCAGTGGCCCAAGAACTCCCGTTGGAGCGTGCCGTTAGCGGCCACAATTTCTGTATGCCAGAAGTTCGCCGGTTCTCCTTGCCAGTCACTGACCCGACCACCGGCTTCCCTGACCAGTAGAAGACCGCTGGCAATATCCCAGGGTTGAACACCGTAGCGAACATAAAGATCAATACGGCCGCTAGCAACGTAAGCTAAAGCCATGGACGCCGAACCCATAACCCGTAACCCGAACACCTCCGGCCACAGTCCGGTAACAGCTTTGAGCAATTCACCGCCAGAAGTCCTATCATAACCGGGATCGAAGCCCAGTAGAGAGTCCTGAAGTGAAACTCTCTCGGAGACATGAATGGGTGAGTTATTAAGATACGCCCCTTTTCCTTTCTCCGCCCGAAAAAGCTCGTCCCGCAGTGGATCGTAGGTGATACTCATCAAAATATCATTATCTCTAACCAGGGCAATATTGATACCGAAGAACGGTATACCGAAGACGTAGTTATTGGTGCCTGCCAGGGGGTCAACCAGCCAGGTATACCCCGTGACCTTATCCGAAGACATCGATTCTTCCGCCAAGAAATTGTAATCAGGGTATTCATCCGCCAGGAGTTTGACTATCACCCTCTGGGAAAGGATATCAGCTTCGGTGACCAGCTCGCCCTGGCCCTTATTCCTCATCTCTTTCTCCCCATAGAAATGGGCTAACAGCACCTCTCCAGCCTGTTTGACCACCTCGGTAGCCACTTCAAGAGCACTCCGGCCGCCCAGTGACGGAGACAGGTCAGTCATCTTCCGGCCCCACCTTACTCTCGGTAGTTACCCACCGTATCCTCATGATAAACAGGGGCACGGCGATACCCAGAACAATGGCAGCGATTGCCTGGGCCTGGTGCAGGCCGAAGAGAAAAGACGTTCCTTCCCGCAGAAAATCGGTACCCAGACGCCATACCGAGTACAGGCTGAGATAGGTCAGGTAGAGCGAGCCGTCGGGCTTGAGCCGGCCTTTCAGTTTAACCAGCACGCCAAAAACTATCAGGTTCCAGATTATCTCGTAGACCATCGTGGGATGCGTGGCCATCCCTATAGGGCAAAGGCTATTCGGATGGGCATAGACTATACGCCACGGGAGTAAGGTCTCAATTCCATAGCAACAGCCGTTCAGCAGACAGCCGACTCTACCTACCGCCTGCGCCAGAATGATACCCGGGGCGATTACATCAGCCAAATAAGCAAACTGTAACTTACTGAACCGACTGTAAATCCAGATACCTAGGGTAGTCCCCAAAACGGCGCCATAGGCGGTCAGACCGCCACCACCGATTATCTCTATCGGGTTCTGGCCGTAGTATTCCCATCGGTCAATAACGTGCAGCAGCCTAGCGAAGACCACACCGGAGGGAATACCTACCAAGGCAACCGTGAAAACAGTATCGTAAGAAACATTGGCTCCCTTCCTAACCTGCCACGCCGTCCATAACACCACGGTCAGAATAGCTAGGGCAACCATGATACCGTACCACCTGACGGTAATCGAGCCGATGGCGAAAGCTACCGGATTAATGTCTATGGTAATCATCATTCCTCTCGGTAAAAATCAGTCACAGAGCGCCGCCACGAAAGCCTCCGCGTTGAAAGATTCCATATCCTCCAGCTTCTCACCGACACCGATAAATTGAATCGGGATTTTTAATTCGTCACAGATAGCCAGCACGATGCCGCCTTTCGCCGTGCCGTCCAGTTTGGCTAAGAAAATACCGGTAATACCAATTGCTTCGGTGAAGTACCTGGCCTGGACCAAGCCGTTCTGGCCAGTGGTGGCATCCAGCACCAGGATTACCTCGTGCGGTGCGGTAACATCAGCCTTACCTGCCACCCGTTTGACCTTTTCCAGTTCTTCCATCAGATTGGACCGGGTATGGATCCGACCGGCAGTATCGATAATAACCGCCTCAACTTGCCGGCTTTTCGCTGCCTGCAGGGCGTCATAGACCACCGCTCCCGGATCCGCCCCCGACTGGTGAGCGATAATTTCAATCCCCGCTCTTTCCCCGAGGCGCTTTAGCTGGTCGATGGCCGCCGCCCGGAAGGTATCCGCCGCCACCAGGAGCACGCTCTTACCTTCGTTTTTTAAACTATGGGCGAGTTTAACGATAGACGTCGTCTTACCTCCACCATTGACGCCCACCACCAGGATAACCTTGGGTGGAGACAGGTCTTCCATGATTTCCCGAATGGGAACTATCAGGATATCAACCATCGCCGCCCGCAGGGCCGCCCGCACGTGAGAACCCTGGTCAATCTTTTCCACGACCACCTGTTTTTTTACTTTCTCAATCAGTTTTTCCGTGGTACTAATCCCCACGTCGGCAGAAACGAGCAGCTCTTCCAGTTCGTCCCAGACCTCAGCATCAACCGCCGGACGGTCAAATAGCTGCATCGCCTTCTGGAACCAGCTATCCCGGCTGCGTTTCAGAGCGTATTTAACGAGATTGTTGATATCTACCTCACCTCCTTAACTCTCTCTTCTTGCAAAAGAGAAGGGGAAGGGTTATACAAGAGAGACTCCGTTCCTCTTTGACGCCCACAAGCACATTTCTAGACAATTCAGCCCCGTGAATCCCTATAAGTATATTGATATTCCCCGCCTCGCTATAGCTTCCCCAGCAGTCCTTCCAATAGTATCCGAGAGGCTACCTTGTCTAGGGGTTGGTTATTATTGCCACACTTGGGCGACTGTATGCAGCTAGGGCAGCCGTCTTGGCAGAGGCATTCCTTAATGGTCTCCAGTGTAGCTTGCCATAATTCTCCTATCATGTCAAAGCCCTTCTCAGCAATACCGATACCGCCGGGATAGGCGTCATAGATAAATACCTGGGCCCGACCGGTATCAGGATGAAGAAGAGTGGATACCCCGCCGATGTCATTGCGGTCACAAAGGGCGAACAAGGGAAGAATGCCAATCGCCGTGTGCTCCACAGCGTGCAGCCCCCCGGCAAAGTCCATCCCTGACTCTTCCAGTCGGGCGACGGCCCCAGGAGGGAAGTCGAACCACAGCGCCACCGTCGGGAAACACTGGGGAGGTAGATCAAGCGGTTCCTCTCCGACTACCTCCTCGGTAAACTGCGCCAGCTTCTTGAAACCGACCACGTGGTTGGTGACCTCCACTTCGCCTAGGCATACCTTCACCGGTCCCATTTTTTTAGCACGAATCAGCTTCACGATACGCAGGTCTTCCCTTTCTTTCGTCTGGGTATAGTAGGTAACTTTAGTCGGCACGGCGCAGGCCGTATGGTTGGCCCGGTCAAGCTCGATGACAAGGTAAGAATCTCCCTGATGAAGATAGATAGCCCCCGGATGTACTTGAAAAAAAGCAACGCTGGCTTCTACTGTTTCCAGCAGAACGCCGGTTGAGGTATCAATCAGGGCATAGTTCTGCCCGGTAGTGGCCCGGAGATTAACTGCCTGGGCCGGACAAGAAATCGCCGGCGAAAGATACCATTTCCGGTTACGCTCTTTCAGTATGCCCTGATCTTCCAGCGTCTTTATTTCCGAGGCCAGTGACAGACCGAAAATTTTTTCGTCGTCACTGTCCAGCGGGCATTCCCAAGCAGCGCATAAAAGATGCGCTTTCAAAATATAAGGATTACCGAGGTTAACCAAGGCATTCTCAAAACTTTTCTGAAAAAAGGACTGAGGATGGCGCATCAAGTATTGGTCCAAAGGACCGTTCAGTGCCACCAAGAAACTGAGGGAACTTTCCTGGCTCCGGCCACCCCGGCCAACCTGTTGCCAAGTACTAGCAATACTCCCCGGGTAACCGGAGATCACCGTAGCCTCAAGGTCACCAATATCTATGCCCAACTCCAGAGCATTAGTCGCCACCACCCCTAGGAGCTGTCCATTAAAAAGCTCTTGTTCTATCTGACGCCGTTCTTGCGGGAGATAACCCGCCCGGTATGGTTTAATCCGTTCGGCGCAGGTCAGACCAGTCTCCGCCAATCGCTGTTGGGAATAGATATAAATAAGCTCGGTGAGGCGACGGGTTCGGGCAAAGGTCAATGTACGGACATTACGGTTGACCAGCTCGGTGAACAGGTCGGTTGCTTCACTATTGGCGCTGCGCCGGGCACTCTTGGCCTCATCTATGATTGGCGGGTTCCAGAAAACAAAGTCCTTACCACCATGTGGCGAGCCATCACTGTCCACCACGACAAAAGGCAGGCCAGCGAGCCTAACCGCGTGCTCTCCCGGGTTGGCGATAGTAGCCGAGCAGCAAATAAATCGGGGGTCCGAACCATAGAGGTGGCACAACCGGCGCAGACGGCGCATCACCCCGGCCACATGGGAACCAAAAACACCACGATAGATGTGCGCCTCGTCGATAACCACGTACCGTAAATGACGCAACAGCCTCGACCAGGACTGATGATTGGGCATTATGCCGAGGTGGAGCATGTCCGGATTGGTGAGCACTATCCGGACCTTTTTTCTGATTTCCGACCGCTCCGCTCGCGGAGTATCACCATCAAACGTAGCCAGTTCTTCCATCCCGAGCAGGCCGGAACCGACCAACTGGTGCAAGCTCCGCAGCTGGTCCTGAGCCAAGGCTTTAGTGGGAAAGAGGTAAAGAGCGCGACTGCCCGGTTCTATCAAAAGTGCCTCCAGCACCGGGATGTTATAACACAGGGTCTTACCACTAGCACTCGAGGTGGCCACCATGACATTCTCTCCCCGACAGGTCAAGTTAACCGCGGCCACCTGATGGGTATAGAGCGGCAGTAGACCTTGTTCCTGAAGAAGGTCTTGAAGCTCCGGGACTAGAGACCTATCCAGCTCAGCATAGGCGGCGCGGCGGGGCGGCAGATGCTCAACGTGAGCCATTTGGCCAGCATAATCTGGTTGAGCTTCAAGATGATGAAGGAAAGCCAGTGTGTCCACGAAGACTCCTCAACCAACCGATAGAATCTCAATCTCGCAATCGAGTATTTCTACCTCAAAACGGCTACTAATCACAAAGTCCATCACTTTTGACATGACTTCGTTGGTATGGCGGCTATTATTACTAATGCAGCAGATACCGATAGTCGCCAGCTGCCACCGATCGTGGTTATCAACCTCAGCCACCGCCACGTCAAACTTGTTACGAACTCGGGCGGTAATGGATTTCAATACCTGCCGTTTACCCTTAAGCGATATGTTACCCGGCAAGCGCAAGTCAATACGGCATACTCCGACATTCATGGCACGCCTCAACGACTGGTAAAGACACTATCTGGAATTTTCCAGAATTACCTTCACCTTTAATCTATCACCTCTCAAAAACAGTGTCAAACTTGGAATATATTTGTCTGATACTGACAACCTATGCTATGATTAGGAACACGGTCTATCAGCACCAGAATTGGCCGGAGAAAGATAGATGCCTAAAATTTATTTTATTGATGTGACCAACCGAGACGGCGTCCAGACGGCCAAACTCGGCCTTTCCAAACTGGAAAAGACCCTAATAAACATATATCTCAACGAGATGGGAGTCTTTCAATCCGAGTTTGGCTTCCCCACCACCCGGCACGAGACCCATTACCTACAGGCCAACCTGGAGCTGGCGGAAATGGGAGTCCTGAAACCTATCCACCTAGGAGGATGGATAAGAGCCATACCTGGTGATGTGGAGACTACTTTCAAGCTGGTACCCGACATCCGGCACCTCAATCTCTCGATATCAACATCAAGCCAGATGATTGACGGTAAATTCCAGGGGAGAAAAAAAGACGTCGACATCATCAATGACATGACCGAAGCGGTGGATACCGCCTCGGCTCATGGCGCCGAGACGATAGGCGTCAACGCCGAAGATGCCTCCAGAACCGATGTGAAGTTCCTGATCAAATTCGGCCTGGCCGCCAAAGACCACGGCGCCACCAGGATCAGATATTGTGACACCCTCGGTTACGATAACCCTTTCACCATCTACGAAGCTACTAGGGCGCTGGCCGAGAATATCGGTCTACCCATTGAAATTCACTGCCATGGCGACCTGGGCATGGCGGTGGCTAACTCTATCGCCGGGACCAAAGGGGCCATCGACGGCGGGCAGGACGTCTACATCAACACCACGATTAACGGCATCGGAGAAAGAGCAGGAAACGCCGACCTAGTAGCCACCATTCTGGCCGTAACCAAATCAAAGAAGTTTGCCGAGAAATATCAGTTGGGTAAAAAGGTTAATTTAGCAAAGTCGTCAAAGATCGCCGAGTTCGCCAGCTATGCCTTCGGGATACCGATCCCAATAAACCAGCCAGGTGTCGGCGCCAATGCCTTTGCCCACTCCTCCGGGATACATGCCGACGGCGTCTTAAAGGACCCGGAAAACTACGAATTGTACGGCTACAAAGAACTGGGCCGAGGTGAACCAAAGTTCGTAGAAACAGGCCGGGAAATTATCACCGGACAGTACAGCGGGATATCCGGATTCGGCCATGTCATGGGCAAAATGGAGGTATCCTTTTCCAGACGGGAAGAGGCCAACGAGATTCTGGAGCTGGTCCGCTACGCCAACGTAGAGTCGCAAAGACCACTGGTCGAGGATGAACTACTCTTTATCGCCAAGTACCCCAAAGTCGCAAAAAAGCTGCTAACCTTGACCCCGCTAGATTAGTGATGCGGACAGGAATAACCGAGAGGCTGTTTGGAAACAGCCTCCTTTTATTTATGCGGAATATGCTATTATAGTGTTGAACTACGAGCATACCAGAGGTAGAAGTAATGGCGGACCAAGAACTAGTCAAACTGGATGATATCTGGGTGCACTACGATGATGCGCCGACGCTAGAGGGCATAAACCTCTCTGTCAAATCCAGCGGTTTCCTTGGTATTATCGGGCCCAACGGTGGTGGCAAGACTACCTTACTCAAGGTTATTCTGGGACTGGTAAAGCCGACCCACGGCAGAGTCTCGGTAATGGGGGGAAATCCCGAACACGGCCGCAAATTCATCGGCTATATTCCCCAGTACAATCTTTTTGACCCGGAATTCCCGATAAGCGTTTCCGAGGTAGTGCTCATGGGACGTTACGGCAGAACCGGGCTGTTCCGCCACTATCGTGAAGAGGATAAAAAGGCAGCGATGACCGCCTTGAAAACGGTGGATATGCTAGACTATAAGGACCGGCAAATAGGCCGACTCTCCAGTGGGGAACAACAGCGGATATTCATTGCCCGAGCACTGGCGACCAGCCCGAAATTACTCCTGCTCGATGAGCCTACTACCAGTATTGACCCGGCGATGCAAGTCGGATTTTACGAACTCCTGGATAAATTAAAACATGGTATGGCCATAATCATGGTTTCCCATGATATTTGCGCGGTTTCCATATATGTGGATGAAATCGCCTGCCTGAACCACCAGTTGTTCTACCACGGCTCAAAAGAAGTATCCGCCGAAGACTTGGCCAAGACATATCAGTGCCCGGTACAGCTCATCGCCCATGGCTTCATCCCTCACCGGGTATTGAAGGAGCATTAGCCGTGCCGGAAATACTCCAGCATGAATTTATGCAGCATGCACTCCTGGCTGGCATGCTGGCGGCGGTCGCCTGCGGTATTGTCGGCGTCTACGTAGTGATAAAGAAAATCGTCTTTATCAGCGGCGGAATTGCCCATGCCTCCTTCGGTGGCATCGGTCTAGGCTATCTCCTCGGTATAAACCCAGTCCTAGGTGCCATATTTTTCACCACCGCCTCCGCCATAGGTATCGGCCTAGCGACCCGACGGACAAGGCTCCCTGAGGATACGGCTATCGGTATACTGTGGGCCATGGGGATGGCACTGGGCATAATCTTTATCGGCCTGACCCCAGGCTATACCCCAGACCTCTTCAGCTATCTCTTCGGCAATATCCTGACCGTACCCACCTCCGATTTACTACTGATGCTAATTCTAGACGTTATCATAATTTTCCTAGTAAGCCTACTCTACAAGGAATTTCTGGTCCTTTCCTTCGACGAGGAATTCAGTACCGTCAGCGGAGTCCTCACCGAACGCCTATATCTCCTACTGCTGTGCCTAATTGCCTTAACGGTAGTCGTGCTCATCAGAGTGGTCGGCATAATCCTAGTTCTTGCTCTGCTCACCATACCAGCGGCACTGGCCCGGCAGTTCACCCACAGCCTCAAAAAGATGATGCTGCTGGCCATCCTAGCCGGGGCCGTATTTACCTTCAGCGGACTGTGGCTTTCCTATGTACTTGATTTAGCCTCCGGGGCAACGATTATCCTGGTCAGCGGTACAGCGCTGTTCATTTCCTTCGGCATTTCCAGGCTACGGAGCAAGACCAGAGATTTAAACCATCAACCGCCTGACACAGCCTAAGACAGGAGATTGTTTATGGGCTTTACCTCCTTCGGGTCTATATATTTGCAACCCCATCCCCCTTTACCTCTCTTCCCTTTGATAAGGGAAAGAGGAAGGGATTATATAAGAGAGGCTTCGCCTCTCCCTAACTCTCTCTAGATTCTTTCTCTTTGACCTTCGTCCTTCTAAAGCTCTCTATGAATACATTTAGAGACCCCACCTTTCTCTGACTCTCCTTACCTCATATTTAATAATATGGAGCGTATAAGAGAGGTGTCAGCACATATATTCCAACATGAAAAGAGTGTGGGAAACAGATCACCAGACATCCTTATCAAGATAAAGGTTGCCCTTCCAAGGCAGATAATCTATAATTGGAGGTGAAAATGAAGCTCCGCATCACCACCTCGATGGAAAACACGGCCGGTGTACCTGGCCTGCTGTCCGAGTGGGGACTGAGTTTTCTAGTGGAAACAGAAGAGAAAGTCATCTTGTTCGATACCAGATACAGCCTCACCGCCAGCCACAATACTAATAACTTATCCGCTGACCTGAAACAAGTCGACAAAATCGTCCTGAGCCACGGTCACTACGACCATACCGACGGTCTACGCCAAATATTGTGCCGCATAAAAAAAGAGGTGAAGGTAATCGCCCACCCCGATATCTGGACCGCCAAGTACCACCGCCGCAAAAAGGAAAAAGATAAATACGTCGGCATACCTTTCCAGCGCAAGGAGTTAGAAAACCTTAGCGCTCGCTTCAGCCTGACCCCCAAACCGCTAAACATAGCGGACAATATCATAACTACCGGCGAGGTACCTGTGGTAACCGACTACGAAAAGACAGATTCAATGCTGTTTGCCAAAGAGGACTCCGGTTGGCAGCTGGACAAGCTTCTGGATGACATATCGCTCATTATCACTACCGAGCTAGGCTTACTGGTCATGCTAATCTATGCACACCACGGCATAATTAATACCCTGTACCACACCCAGCAGCTTACCGGAGTAAAACGAATACACGCCATCCTCGGCAGCGCCCACTTAATCAGCGCTTCCCGGGAACGAGTCCAGTTAACCATCGCGGCGCTGAAAGGGCTAGACGTACAGAGACTAGATCCATCCCACTACACAAGCCTCCAGCTTTTATTCAATAACACCGACACCATCGTTGACCCATTAAAGGAGTAGCCACGAATCTTTCCGTACAAATAGCCCCTGAACACCAGAAGGGATTATTACTGGCTAACCCGGTAATGACCGCCGCCGGCACTTTTGGCTACGGCACCGAATTCAACTCTATCTTTGATATTCAAAAGCTGGGGGCTATCGTGTGCAAAGGGACTACCCTAACTCCCAGAGAGGGAAACCTGCAGCCACGGCTGGCCGAGACCGCCGGTGGACTACTTAACTCTATCGGCCTGCAAAACATCGGGGTGAAGGCTTTAATTCGTGAAAAGGCGCCGGCTTGGTCCAGCTGGCGCGTACCGGTTATCGTCAATATTGCCGGGGAAACGGTTGACGATTATGCCCGACTAGCCAGCGAGCTGGAGGGCGTAACCGGCATCAGCGGCCTCGAGATAAACATCAGCTGCCCCAACGTTAAGGCCGGTGGCGCCGAATTCGGGACCAACCCCGGAACAGCTACCAAGGTAACCACAACAGTCAAAACGTCTACGTCCCTGCCAGTGATAGTCAAACTCACCCCGAACACTAATGAAATCGCTCAAATCGCGGCCGCCGTAGCGGAAGCCGGAGCCGATGCTCTTTCCTTAATTAACACCGTCAAGGGCATGTATCTTGATATCACCACACGTCAGCCTTTACTGGGCAACCGAACCGGAGGCCTTTCCGGACCGGCGATAAAACCGATAGCGCTGTCTATGGTCTACGAAGTAGCCGGCGCCGTGACAATACCTATCATCGGGTGCGGTGGCATCACCACCGCCAACGATGCCTTGGAGTTTATCATGGCCGGAGCCAGCGCTATCCAGGTAGGTACGGCCACTTTCAACAATCCCCACGCCCCACTTGATATTCTGGAAGGAATAGAACAGTTCATGAAGACAGAGGCAATAGAAGACATCACCGAGCTTATCGGAGCAGCGCGAAGCCAAGCTAATGAAAAGATAGGCCGGGCAGAAATAAGAGACGGCTGAGATTGAGACTAGAATGCATCGCCTTTATCCTTTTCCTACTGTCATTTGTTTCCGGCTACCAGACACCTCCACCAGCTCCATCACCAGCGCCGGTACCCACCGGGCCAGAAATTATCACCTTCCCAGATGCCGGCCTAGAGACCACTCTGAGGACCGCCCTTTTCCAGGAAGGTATCAGAAGAAAAGAGGCAGCGCTCACCCACAAACCGCAGGAGGAGGCACTGACCGCCGCGGAACTAGCTAAAATCACCAAGATAGAAGCCAGGAGTCACATAATATTACCGACCTCTCCGGCCTAGAGCTCTGCACCAGCCTAGCGGAGCCCTACCTCCCAGATAACCGGATAAGTGACCTATCCTCTCTCGCTTCCCTGACCAGCCTCACCCGACTCGACCTCGGGGGAAACCAGATAAATGATATCTCCCCTCTCGCCTCCTTAACCAACTTCACCGCACTCGACCTTTATGCCAACAAGATAAGCGATATTTCACCGCTGGTGGAGAACAATGGACTTGGACCGGGAGACTTCGTCAGACTTGAAGATAACAATCTGGAAATGAGTGCCGACTCGGAAGATACGGCCAACATTAACACCCTACGGGATAGAGGGGTATCCGTTATTACCGAACCGTAAAAGACCGGCAGTATTATGTCTTCAGGTGGTTTTATAACCGGCAAACCACGTGAATTCAACCAATGACCGCCTGAAATCTTTTCAACGTGGCTTGGAACTCTGGCCTGTCCCAGACCTCCCGATTAACGAACCCTTCCAGATCTTCATCGTGGATAATACTTAAGATTTACCTTCTGTTTTCCTCCTGTGGATAGGGATATTGCCGCTCTCATTTTCACCCTCCAGATTTCAGGATGCCAGACCACCATCAGGAACCACCACCTGACCTAGAATCTCCTTCTCCCTCGCTCTCATCTGACGTTCCGGCCCAGACGCTTCGTGGTTGTAGCCCAGCAGGTGCAGCACACCGTGAATAATAAGAAGGGTTATCTCTTTTTTTACGGAATATCGATGCGACTGCGCCTGTATTACCGCCTGGGGATAGGAGATAATCACTTCACCGAGATGACGCACATCGTCCGGAGGTATCACGAAGTCAGAAAGCCCTATCCCTTCAGCGTCCGGTATCATATAAAAAGCCAGGACATCGGTGGGCTTATTTTCCCTACGGTAGCTCCGGTTTAACTCCCATACCTTTTCCTGACTGGTAATAACCAGACCAAGCTCAACATTAGAGTCAATATCCTGGGCCTGAAGGACTTGCTCGATAGCGTTCTTCAGCCAGCTTTCCTCAGGGCATTCTGTAAAATCTCCGTCAATTAAAACGTTAATCTCCATCTCCGATCAGTGACCACCATCATATCATATCCGGTACATCCTCTCAAACCAAAGAAAGGAAATCCCTTTTTACCCCGTTATTTAGAAACCACCATCTTTACCCATTATTAACTCAAAAGGTTATCACAGCCACCACACGAGCCCGGGTTCATTACTCACCGTAACCACAGAAACACATCTTAGCGTCCGATTAACAAAGATTTAGCATATCAGTATTAGCAAGTCGGTAGCACTTCTCTCTAATCAGGAGATTCACGGTGAAAAAGGAGCGACGGTTGAGTCGTCTAGAACAAGAACAGAATATGTTCCTCAAGTCTTTCAAAGATCTGGACGATAGCCTACTTATCAAATCTGGAGTCGTCGGGCACTAGTCTATGCAAGATTTATTAACCCATATAACTACCTGAAAAGAAGAGGCTTTGATGGCTATACGGTCAATTCTAGTCGGAAAGCCGTTACCTAAATATATACGTTGTGGTGGCATTGATGCCTTTAACGTCCAAGAGTAGAAACGAAAACGGAACTTATCACTCAATCAAACCAGGAATAAGCTAATAGAAACGCACAAGCGTCTCACAGTATTCCTTACCAGTACCCTTGAAAGTACCTGTACTCTAGGTAGTCTCTTTTTACGGCATCTCCAACTCGATATCTACCATCACTATCGAGAACGTACCTCTCAAATTGCGCCGTGGCGAGAGGCGCAAGAATTACGATAGGTATACGTATCAACCAGTCGTTTGGCGTCTGGTTATCCACCAGCCAAAGTTGAATTCAAGTTAATGAAGTACTTAACTTAATCCTATCCCTTACTCAAAAATCCTCCAGATACGTTTGAGCAAAACAGGCAGTTATGCTATAGTAAATGGGGCAAAACAGATCTACTAACTTCGCCGGACCGGGAGGGATCGCATAGTGGTCTAGTGCGGGCGCCTGCTAAGTGCTTACCCTGAGTAATCGGGGTCGTGGGTTCGAATCCCACTCCCTCCGCCAGACGAAGTAGTACACCCCTTGTTAGGGGGTGTATTATTAATACGGAGCAATAGAAAATATGTCGCAATACTATATCTGGACCATCGGCTGCCAGATGAACAAGGCGGAATCGGAGCGCCTGGGCAGTTACCTGGAGCAAAAAGGCTACCAGGCCACGGCTATCGCCGGGGAAGCCGACCTCATCGTGCTTAACAGCTGCGTGGTACGCCAGAGGGCAGAAAATCGGGTGGTTAATCAGGTCAAATCACTCCGTACCCTAAAAAAAACCCGCCCGGATACCGTCTTGGCGGTCACTGGCTGCCTAGTAGACTCCCAGGTAGACCAGCTGGCCCAGAACTTCCTCCACATTGACCACTTTTTCAAACCCGGAGACTATCCACCTTGGCTGGCCCAACCAGAGTCGGAAGTGGTATTACCCCACTATCCCTCCCCCAGCACTTTTGTACCCATTATACAGGGGTGCGACAACTTCTGCACCTACTGCATTGTCCCTTACCGCCGCGGCCAGGAAAGAAGCCGGGGCGTAACCGAGATAGTCGGTGAAATCAGGACACTGGTGGAGCACGGAGTAAAAGAGGTCACTTTACTGGGGCAAAACGTGGACTCTTACGGACATGACCTGCCGGATAAGCCGAACCTGGCCGATTTACTAGGTGAGCTGAACACCATAGACGGACTGGCGCGAATACGATTCCTAACCAACCACCCCAAGGATATGAGTGAGAAGTTGATTACCACCATCGCCTGTTTGGATAAAGTCTGCGAACAACTCATCCTGCCGGTTCAGTCTGGCAGCAACGTGATTCTAAAATCAATGGGGCGGGGTTACACGGCAGCGCAATACCGCCGACTCGTCGCCCGGATACGAAACCAGATACCCGGTATCGCCCTGAGCACCGATGTCATTGTCGGTTTCCCCTCCGAAAGCAGACCGCAGTTCCGACAAACAGTCGATTTGCTCTCCGAGATTAAATTCGACACCGTCCACGTTGCCGCCTACTCGCCGAGGCCGGGAACGGCCGCCGCCCGAGAACTGGAAGACAACATCCCGCCCACCGAAAAAAAAGAACGCCTGAATACCATCGAGCAACTCCAAGAGAAGATTGCCGCCGAAATTAATGCTCGACTACGGGGCAAAAAGGTAGAAATCCTGGTAGAAAGCAAGGTGAAAGATAAATGGCAGGGCCGCACCCGTTCTGGTAAACTAGTATTCTACAACGATAACCACGACTGCTTGGGGCGACTGGTGGACGTCCGGATTGAAAAAACAAGCCCTTGGTCGTTACAGGGTAAAGCGATTAAACCGGGATAAGGAGGAAAAATGTTAAGGACTGGAAAACTGAAACTCGGGCTAACGGTGGTACTACTTATCGCGCTGCTGGCTTTTCTCGGCGGTTGCGTTCCACCGGAGGGCGGCGGTGAAGGAGGATTTGACTGGACAATACTCATCTTTATCGGCCTGATTATCGGCGTGTTCTATTTCCTCATGATTCGGCCACAGCGCAAGCGGCAGAAAGAGCACGAGGAACTGATGATAGAACTGCAGAGGGGCGACAAAGTAATCACTGCCGGTGGTATTTACGGCACCGTGGAAAGCCTGAGCGATGAGAGTGTCGTCCTCAAAATAGAATCAGGGGTGACCATCCGAATAGCCCGAAGCAGTGTCATCGGCCGACGAGAGAAATAAAGGTCATTTATTAACCTCACCCCCTTTATCCCCCTCTCTCCAAAAAGAGAGGGGGAAGACAATGTTTTTGAAGGGGTTTCCCCCTTTCAAACTACCCGTGATATAACCTCATCATAGGTAAAATATTATAAGGCAAAAGAGCCGCAGAAGATGTGGACATATGAGTTACCATGACTACATCATAGTGGGCAGCGGTATTGCCGGACTTTATACCGCCCTACTGGCCAAAGAGCAGGGCAGTGTGCTGGTAATCACCAAAGGCAGCATTAACGACTGCAATACCCGGTATGCCCAGGGAGGCATTGCTGCCGCCATCGGTAAAGGCGATTCCCCTCATCTTCATTTCCGGGATACCATAACCGCCGGTGATGGCCTGTGTGACGAAAAAACGGTGCGTATCCTAGCCAACGAAGCCCCAGCTCGCATCGCGGAACTGGTAAACTTTGGGGTGCCTTTTGACACACTTGACGGTAAGATTACCCTCACTCTAGAAGCCGCCCATAGCATACCCCGTATCCTACATGCCGGAGGTGATGCCACCGGTGAACATATTGAGGTAACGCTAAGCCGACTGGTACGCGCTTCCGAAATCAAATTGATTGAGGATTGCCTGGCCACGAAAATCCTAGTGGAAAATGGCACCGTCCAGGGAATAAAAGCTCTTGACTGCCGTACCGGCTCCACTACCGAATTTAACTGCCGTTCCCTGATTCTGGCTACCGGCGGCGCCGGCCAACTCTTCAAATTCAACACCAACTCGGATATCGCCACCGGCGACGGTATCGCCCTAGCTTTTCAGGCCGGGGCGGAGATTATGGACATGGAATTCTTCCAGTTCCACCCCACTGCCCTACGCCTACCCGGGGTAACGCCTTTCCTTATCTCGGAAGCCGTCCGGGGTGAGGGCGGCATACTGCGCAACACCAATGGTTACCCTTTCATGCCTGATTATTCCCCGCAGGGCGACCTGGCACCGAGAGACGTAGTCGCCCGCAGTATACTGTACGAAATACAGAAGACCGACTCGGATAGAGTCTTTGTTGACATTACCCATTTACCACCTCACTTTACCACCACCCGTTTTCCTCACATCTTCCAGTTCTGCCTAGACCACGGTCTGGATATTACCCGGGAACCGGTGCCGGTGGCGCCGGCGGCCCACTATATGATGGGCGGCATCAAGACCAATATCTGGGGTGAGACCAACATTACCGGGTTATTCGCCGCCGGCGAAACAGCCTGCACCGGCGTACACGGGGCCAATCGGCTGGCGTCAAACTCGATGCTAGAGGTAGTCGTCTTCAGCAAGAGAATTATAGCCAAAACCGGGAAGCAGACGAGACAAAAAGCAGCGCCACATACCTGGGCAAGCAACACCCATCACCTACCGAACCACGGGGGGATTTCAAAATCGGTAACCGCACCTGACTTCTCCACCTTACAAGGACTCCTCTGGGAAAAAGTGGGTGTCATCCGCCACCGAGAAGGTCTAACCGAGGCCGTCGCTATTCTGGCCGCCTGGCAAAAGTCCCTATCCTCACCCACCAACCGTGTTTCCTATGAGCGAAACAATCTAGTGCTAGCCGGCCGGCTGGTAACTGAGGCGGCCCTCCTCCGTAAAGAGAGCCGCGGTGCTCACTTTCGCACCGATCACCCTCGGAGCTTACCTCGATGGCAACGCCATATCGTATTCGCCGCAAACTAACTCAAAGGTGGTGAGATAAATGAACAAATCACTATCACCTCAAGAGCAGATTAATAGCCTTAGTGACCTAGCGTTGGCGGAAGACTTGGGCCACGGCGATGTCACTACCGAGGTATTGATACCGCCGGACTTAAAGGGTAAAGCCTCCATCCTGATTCAAGAAAAAGGCATACTGGCCGGCATCGAAATAGTTCGAAAAGTGTTCCATCGCGTTGACCCTTCTCTCAAAACGGAGGTACTTCTGAAAGACGGTGCGGCCGTTAAACCGGGAGACATCGCGGCCACCGTCTCCGGTACGGTCGCCAGCATCCTCAAGACCGAACGAATAGCTCTCAATTTTTTACAGAGGCTCAGCGGCATCGCCACGCAAACCGCCGAATACGTCGCCGAAACCAGTGACCAGGCAGCCGTCATTACGGACACACGCAAAACCACTCCCGGCCTCAGGGTACTGGAAAAGCAGGCCGTATTTGCTGGTGGCGGTAAAAACCACCGCCTTCATCTGGGTGACGGTTTCCTGATTAAGGACAATCATATCGTCGCGCTACGCGCCTTGGGTATAGATCTGAAGGACATCGTTACCAAAGCTAAACAAGGCGCACCTGTCGGCATGAAAATTGAAGTAGAGGTAACGACGGCTCAAGAAGCCACGGAGGCCGCCGGGGCCGGGGCGGACATCATTATGCTAGATAACATAGACGCCGGGGAAATGCGCCGTATCGTGAGTTCCCTATCGGGCCAGGTCACCACCGAAGCCTCGGGAGGGATTACACTGGAAAATGTCCGTGCTGCGGCTAGAGCCGGAGTTAACCTGATTTCTATCGGCGCCCTCACCCATTCCCTCAGGACACTAAACATCAGCCTGGAACTTGAGCCGCAGAGCATCAAGCCGGTTTAACCATCTTTCGAGATAAGCCCATGAGCCTCGCACAGCGGTGTATCCGCCAGGATACGAGATCAGTTCCACCGCCAGCACCCAACGCTCCACCAAACTCCTCAAGCATCTTCACCTGTGCCGACTCTTTCCCTAATCCGGCAAGCCCGACTTGCACCGTTGTTCCCACAGCCATTCCAGCATCTTCGTCTGGTCTGCGCCCCATTCCCTGTCCCAATCTACCTGCGCTTTCAAGTCCTCCGGTGTCGGGTTCTTCCAATTCCTTACCATCGGCGGGAGTGGCGGTAACCTGAAAGGCCAGTTTTCCGGTTTTTCTTCCTGCCTATCCAGAAGTACGGTTACCGGACCGTCGTTATGGATTTCTACCTGCATATACTCCTGAAAACGCCCGGTAGCTATCTTTAGGCCCGTAGCGCGCATCTGTTCTACAAAATACTGAAATAATTCCGCAGCCTGAGCCGGCGGCGCCGCCTCAATAAAACTGGGGCGCCGCCCTCTCCGGGTATCGGCCATCAGGGTGAATTGGCTTATCAGCAGTAACTCGCCAGCGACATCCATCGCCGAAAGGTTAAATTTACCCCCTCCATCAGCAAAAATACGCAGAGTGACTACTTTCTGAGCCAGATACCGTGCGTCTTCTTCCGTATCCTTAACCGCAATGCCGACTAAAACCACCAGCCCTCGCGCTATCTCTCCCACTACCTCGCCGCCAACACGAACCGAGGCCCGGGTAACCCGCTGCAGCAGCGCTTTCATGACACTACTTCACTTCCTTGTCCTTTTTCTCACCGACGGGTTTCTCCTTACTTTCGCTCTTCTCCGGTTTTACCTTCTTACGACTATCGGTAATATAAAAACCGCTGCCTTTAAAAATAACCGGAATAGAGCTAATGACCCGGCGAGCTTTACCCCGACATTCCGGGCACATAGTCACCGGCTCTTCATCAAACCTCTGTTTGCGATCAAAGTGAGTCTGGCAGTGACCACACTCGTACTCATAAATGGGCAAGACATTTCACCTCACATCATATTTTTCTAGCTATTTTAGCTTAATCGTCCGATTACGGCAAGTCATAAAGATAACCGAGAAAAATATTTACCGATTTTTAGCACCTTGGCTCCTTTCCCTCTAGACTTATTGGCCAAAAAGGTTTAAAATAGACTGAGTAACTCTAAAGTAGATGCTTATGTCTCTCGCAAATTTAGTTCTCACGGGAAAGAAGCGCTGTGCCTCGTAAAGCCAGTGCTTCTTAGGTTTAAGGAGGGAATGATTATGCAATCCAGCCTGATTAGCAAAATCGAAAAAGCCAACCGCTACGCCCAGGAGAGAGACCGTATCACCTTTTCCGAACTGGAAGTAAAATTCCGTGGTGAGAATGACAACTATAATACCGGCTACAAAGACAGCAAATGGTACTGCTCCTGCCATTTCTTCGCCAGCTGGAGTCTGTGTAGCCATACCATGGCGCTACAAAAAATCTTGGAGAATATGCTTCCATCGGAGGCACTAACCACACATTACGAGACTGCCCGCTGAACACCTCTAACCGTCCCCGATATATTCCATCCGCCGGCCTCAGTTCAGCCTTGAGGAGAACGAGACGGACTTCACCGCCAAGCTGACGAAAGCTGCTCGAAAAAACAAGAGCTTACTCTGCGTTGGGCTTGACCCCGACCCGGAGATGATGCCGAACCAGGTAAGCGTTTTCGAATTCAACCGGGTAATCATTGAAGCTACCGCCGACCTCGTTTGCGCCTACAAGCTCAACTTTGCCTTCTACGAAGCCTTGGGAGACGATGGATTTGATATCCTGAGGCGCACGGTAGAGCATATTCCGAATGATATACCGGTAATCGGCGATGCCAAGCGGGGTGACATCGGCAATACGGCCAAGGCTTATGCCCGGTCAATCTTCACCAGTTTTAACTTCGATGCAGCGACAGTGAATCCTTACCTTGGGTTTGATTCCGTTGAGCCTTTTATCCAATACCGGGACCGAGGGGTATTTATCCTGTGCCGGACTTCAAACGCCGGCGCGGTCGATTTCCAGTCCCTCCGTACCGAACTGAAGGGCAGCTCCCACCCTTTATTTGAAATCGTCGCCATTAAAGCTAGCCAGTGGAACACTCTCGGTAATATCGGGCTGGTGGTCGGCGCTACCTACCCCGAAGAATTGAAACTTATCCGGGCTAACCACCCGGACATACTCCTCCTGATACCTGGCATCGGTACCCAAGGTGGGGCCTTATCGTCAACCGTGTGTTACGGAGTCGACGCCCATGGTGGGAAAGCAATCATCAACTCCTCAAGACAGATTATCTATGCCTCGCAGGGCAAGGACTTTGCCCAAGCGGCCGGCCGCGCCGCCGCCGAGTTACGGGACCAGATCAACTACCATCTGGCAACACGCCGCTCGGAATAAAAACAATACCAAAGGAGAGGCGTTACCTCTCTTAAACTCTTGCTTCTGTCGGAGCCATCAGTATGGTTATGAAAATAAACCTAGGTGATATCGTCCGTCTCAAGAAACAACACCCATGCGGCAGCAACGAATGGCAGGTAGTGAGACTAGGGCTGGACATCGGGATTAAATGCCTCAAATGCCAGCACCGTGTCCTTTTGGAAAGGGGTGTCTTCGAGCGCCGGGTGAAAAGCTTCGTTTCCCGGGGATGACAGGATCGTCCGCCAACGGATGTTGCACGAAAAAAGAGCTTGAGACGAAGCTAGCTGATTTAAAGACGTGGTGGCCTGCTCACTCGATACCGCCGTGGATATGGCAGCAACCAGAGAAATTAGAGGCAGAGCTGGCAAAGATAGGAAAGGAAACATAAACCAAGGATTGATACCAAATAAGATAACGATGGTGGTCTTCGACAAGTGCCAGCGGGGAAATTACCCTGTGGGTACCTGCGCGGCCGTATCGATTTGCCCACACAGGCTCATCAAGCAGGAGACCCACGGCGAGATACCTATGTTCCACCCCACCGCCTACCGGGGCTACGGTAACTATGCTTGGACCTACCCGTTAAAGACGATCGCCATCATCGGGGTGTAAACATGGAAAAGCCAACGGCCCGCCGAATCATGCATATTGACCTAGACGCTTTCTTCGTTTCCGTAGAGCAGGTTTTGAACCCTGACCTCCAAGGCAAACCGATAGTGGTCGGTGGGAAACCCGACCGACGTGGTGTCGTTGCCGCCGCCTCTTACGAAGCCCGCGCTTTCGGATTGCACTCCGCCATGCCGCTGACCACCGCAAGCCGCCTTTGCCCCCAAGCCATTTTTATCGAAGGTAACTTCGCCCGCTACCGCACCGCTTCCCAGAAATTTATGGCTATCCTAGCTGACTTTTCCCCTTACCTAGAGCCGCTGGGGATGGACGAAGCTTACCTCGATGCCACTGGTTTCGAATCTATTCACGGCTCAATCAGACAAATGGCGGTAAAGATAAGAAAACGTGTCAGGAACGAGCTCGGCCTCTGCGCTTCTATCGGCATCGCCGACAGTAAGGCCGTCGCCAAGATTGCCTCTGACCGATCCAAGCCAGACGGCCTGCTGGAAGTGCCGCCGAGAAAAGAACACTCTTTCCTAAGTCCCCTACCAGTAGTAAAACTACCCGGCATCGGCCAGAAGAGCGAGCGGATATTGAACGGACTGGGCGTCAGTACCATTGGGCAGCTGGCAGGACTACCTTTAGAGACACTCAAGAGTCATTTCGGGACCGCTGGAGAACTGCTGCATGACCACGCCCGCGGCATTGACCACCGGAAAGTAGAACCTCCCAGTGAGGCCAAATCTATCAGCCGAGAAACCACCTTTGACCGGAACACCAGAGACGCCTCACTATTAGCAGCCACGCTGCGCTACCTCGGGGAACGGGTCGGTAGTGAGTTGCGCCGTAAAAGCAAGCTGACCAAGTGCGTTACCCTGAAGATAAGATATACCGATTTCACCACCATTACCCGCCAGCAAACATTAGGCCGACCCAGCGATACCGACCAAGCCATATTCGACCACGGGCTAAAACTATTAAAGAAAGAACTGTCCCAGGAGGAACAGGCCGTCCGCCTTATCGGCATCAAGGTGTCAAACCTGGCGGAAATCGGCCGGCAGCTGGATATGCTAGACCCATCCGCCTGCCGACAGGAAAAACTGAACACCACCATTGACCGCATCCGCAAAAAATACGGCTTCACCTCGATACAGACCGGCCGGACCTTACGGTTGAAGAACCTCTTCCCGCCGGATAACAACGGCTATACCATACAGACCCCGAGTTTGTCGAGGTAAGGGGTTAAGACTCACCACCTCCATTAGCAAACATAAATAAATCGTCAATCCTTCTTTTCAGGAGGTTGGTCACAGGTTCATATCCCTTGACAATATTGTAAATGTTTATTAATATAATGCTGGAATCAATGACTCTATAACACAATATAACAATATATATATATACGATATTTAAGATGGATATCTCACCTAGAAACCGGTTCTTGGGCATTTACCGTTTTAAGCGACCAGGTGATTTGTTTACCTTTGGCAGTTTTTGCCCAGAAACGCTAGAAGAATGGGTCAAGCAAGGTGCCCCTAAAGAGATAATAGACCCTCGCTTTCTCTACCACTATTTTCAGTTCGACCATAGGCACTCTTTAACTCAAGCCAAGTCTGGTATAGGTACCGCCCAGACATATCAACCATCTGGTCTAGGTTGCGGAATAACAAGATGGCAGCGTACCCCCGTAGTTCCTAGCGATGAACCTAGAATTACCTT